>NZ_JBVJLI010000006.1:0-290509 GCF_055584805.1 Pseudomonas sp. NPDC090752
GCCCGGCATCTGGCCGACGGCAACCTCGAATACCTTGGGCGCAATGACGACCAGGTGAAAATCCGTGGCCTGCGTATCGAACTGGGCGAGATTCAGTCCAGCCTGACGGCCATCCCAGGCATCCAGGAAGCCGTGGTGGTAGCCCGAGACCAACGCCTGATCGCGTACTACACCGGCGAGCCGCAATCCACGGAAACCCTGCGCTCGTCGCTGCTCGCACACCTGCCCGAGTTCATGGTGCCGGCGCTGTTCATGCACCTCGAAGCGCTGCCTTTGAGCCCCAACGGCAAGCTCGACCGCAAGGCCCTGCCGGAGCCGGACGCCATTCAGGACCGCCCGTTCGAGGCCCCTGAAGGCGAGACCGAAACCCTGCTGGCCACCCTGTGGGCCGAACTGCTGGGCGTGGAGCGGGTAAGCCGCCACGACAACTTCTTCGAGCTGGGCGGCCATTCGCTCGCGGCCATCCGCTTGATCGACAGACTCACCAAGTCAGGCCTGCAAGCGGCCATCAACGACGTGTTCCAGCAATCCAGCGTGGCCGCATTGGCCCGCTTGCTGGATGCCAGTCGCAGCGCTCAGGCCCAAACCGTCGTCACCGTCAGGGCCACAGGCAGCCAACCGGCTTTGTTCCTGGTGCACGAGTTCACCGGCCTGGACTTCTACTTCCCGGTGCTGGGCCAGCACCTGCCGGGTGACTTCCCGGTGTATGGCCTGCCGGGTGTGCCTTGCGGCGACCCTCAACCCCGCACGCTGGAGTGCCTGGCCCGCTACCAGGTCGAACAGTTGCGCAATGTCCAGCCCCACGGCCCTTATCGTCTGGCAGGCTGGTCGTTCGGTGGTGTGCTGGCTTTCGAGATGGCTAATCAGTTGTTGGGCGCGGACGAGGCAGTGGAATTCCTCGGCCTGATTGACACCTATGTGCCGCGCCTGGCCGATCAAGGCAAGGCGCGCTGGCAAGGGCCGCGCGCACTGGAGCGGCAGCTGCTGCTCAACTGCAGCACTTTCTGGCGCACGCAAGGTGATGTTGGCGAAGCGCGTCTGGCGCAACTGCAAAGGCTGGAGGCCGAGCAGGCCGAATTCGCCACGCTGCTGGCCAGTTGCCGTGAACACGATCTGCTCTATGGCCTGTGGTCCAGCATGGGCGATGAACACTTGCGTCATTACTTTACCCGCGAGTTGGCACACGGGCAGTCCATGGCCCACTACCGCCTGGCGCCACTGAGTGTGCCGGTTCATCTCTTCAGGGCGCAGCAGGGCAGCGATGGGCTGTCGAGCCTGGGCTGGAGCGAGACCTTGCCCACGCAGACGCTGGTCGATATCGCTGTGCCCGGTGACCACCGCAGCATGATGCAGGCGCCCCATGTGGCGTCGGTCGGTGCCGCCATCGCCCATGCGCTCGACAGCGTGACGTCAAGGCAGGCCGACCAAGCCTTGGCTTACCAGCCGCTGGTCACCATTCAGACCGGCCAGCCGGGTCATGCACCGTTGTTCTGCGTACCGGGAGCGGGCGACAGCGTCACCAGCTTCATTGGCCTGGCCGAAGCGCTGGGGCCTAGTTGGCCACTGTATGGGCTGCAGGCCCGAGGCTTGGACGGCGCTTCGGTGCCGCATGCCTCGGTCGAAGCTGCTGCCGATTGCCATCTGCAGGCCATTGAAGCGTTGTACCCGCACGGGCCGCTGAACCTGGTCGGCCATTCGTTCGGTGGCTGGGTGGCGCATGCCCTGGCGGCCCGATTCGAGGCCAAGGGGCGTCAGGTGCGCTCCTTGACCCTGATCGACAGCGAGGCGCCGGGCGAGGGGGGAACCTGTGGCCAGCCTTATACCTTCGGTGAAGCGCTGCAGCGCCTGATTGACGCGTTGCAGTTGTCCACCGGCAAGGCCTTGGGCATCGAGCCGCTGGCCTTCGGCCTGGCCAACGATGAGGAGCAGTTGCGCCAACTGCATGGGGCGATGGTGCGGGTCGGGTTGATGCCGGTGCGCTCTGCGCCCAAAGCCTTGGAAGGGACGGTACGTACCTTCGCCGCAGCCCTGCGCACACGCTATCGGCCGACGCTGGGCTACAGCGGCCCGGTGGGATTGGTGCTGGTCGATGACCCCAGCCTGGATGCCCCAGGCAATGCGCGCGAACAGGCGGCTATGCAGGCCGGTTGGCAGCAGCTGATGCCGCAGTTGGCACTGTGGCAAGGTCCGGGCAACCACTTCAGCATCCTCAAGGTACCGGATGTGTTCAGCCTGGCGGCGTGGTGGCATGACGGCCAGGCACTGCAGCTGGACAAAATAACCGAGTAATCATGGGAAAGTGAGTGTTCATGGACAAGTCCAGATTCCGCAAATACAGCCTCGGCATTGCCGTGGCACTGGTCGCGGGTACCGCGCTGTACGCCATTCAGGCGCCGGCCAAAGCACCGCAATACATCACCGCCACCGTTGAAACGGGCGACATTGAAAACGCGGTGCTGGCCACGGGTACCCTGGAAGGTATCAAGCAGGTGGATGTCGGGGCCCAGGTGTCCGGGCAGTTGAAGTCGCTCAAGGTCAAGCTCGGCGACAAGGTCGAGCAGGGCCAGTGGCTGGCCGAGATCGACCCGCTGGTGCTGCGCAATACCTTGCGCCAGGCCGAGGTCGACGAAGACAAGCTGCAGGCCGAACGCCGCTCGACCCTGGCCCAGCTCAAGCAGGCCAGGCGGGTGTACGAACGCTATCGCGAATTGCAGGCCGACGAATCGGTGTCGCGCCAGGACTTCGAGAATGCCGAGTCGGAGTACGAAGTGCAGCAGGCCGCCGTGCGTTCGCTCGATGCGCAGATCCAGAGTGCCAGGGTCGAAATCGACACCGCCCGGGTCAACCTCGGTTATACCCGTATCAACGCGCCCATCACTGGCCACGTGGTCGGCATCGTTACCCAGCAGGGGCAGACCGTGATCGCCAACCAGTTGGCGCCGGTGCTGCTCAAGCTGGCCGACCTCGACACCATGACCGTCAAGGCGCAAGTCTCGGAAGCCGATGTGATTCATATCGCCCCGGGCCAGGAGGTGTATTTCACCATCCTCGGTGAAGACAAGCGTTACTACGCCAAGCTGCGCGGCACCGAGCCGGCCCCGCAGAACTACGCGCAAAGCAGCGACAAGAACGACAGTAGCGCCAAACCCAATGGCGCTGTGTTCTACAACGCCCTGTTCGAGGTGCCCAATCCCGAGCACCGCCTGCGTATCTCGATGACCGCCCAAGTGCATATCGTCCTCGACACCGCCGTTGGCGTGCTGACCGTGCCGGTGGCGGCGCTGGGCCTGCGCAATAACGATGGCAGCTTCCCGGTGCGGGTGCTCGACGCCAAGGGCTTCGCCAAGGTGCGTAACGTGCAGACCGGCATCAACAACAACGTCAAGGTACAGATCAAGGATGGCCTGGCAGTCGGCGACCGGGTGGTGATTGGTGAGCCGGTGTCTGGCGAAGCAGGGGCGTGAGCATGAACATGAATGTCGAGTTCAGCCCGTCTGTCGCGGTTAGCAAGGATACCGGTGAAGCCTTGCTGCGTTTGCAGGGCGTCACCCGCAGCTTCATGGCAGGTGATCGCGAATTTCTGGCGCTCAAGGGGATCGACCTGGAGATCCGCAGCGGTGAGCTGGTGGCGATCATTGGCGCGTCGGGTTCGGGCAAATCGACCTTGATGAACATCCTCGGTTGCCTGGACAACGCCAGCAGCGGCAGTTACCACGTCAGCGGGCAGGAAACCCGTACGCTGGATGACGACGCCCTGGCTGCGCTGCGCCGCGACCATTTCGGCTTCATTTTCCAACGCTACCACCTGCTGCCGCACCTGGATGCGCTGCGCAATGTGGAGATTCCGGCGGTGTATGCCGGCACCCCGCAGGGCCGGCGTCATGAGCGTGCGCGTGACCTGCTGACGCGCCTGGGCCTGGCCGGGCACCTCGAACATCGCCCGAGCCAGCTGTCCGGGGGGCAGCAGCAGCGGGTCAGCATCTGTCGGGCCTTGATGAATGGTGGCCAGGTGATCCTTGCCGACGAGCCCACCGGCGCGCTGGACACCGCCAGCGGCAAGGAAGTGATGAACATCCTGCTGGAGCTGCATGCCGCCGGGCACACGGTGATCCTGGTGACCCACGACCCGAAGGTCGCCGCCCATGCGCAGCGCATCATCGAGGTCAGCGATGGGCAGATCGTCAGCGACCGGTGCAATGCCAGCCAAGCACTGCCCTCGCGATCTGCCGAACCCGCCCCGCACGCACCTGCACCCCGGCGCCTGGTGGCTAGCCTGGGGATGTTCCGCGAGGCCTTCAAGATGGCCTGGATTGCGCTGGTCTCGCACCGGATGCGGACCTTGCTGACCATGCTCGGCATCGTCATCGGCATCACTTCGGTGGTGTCCATCTCGGCCATCGGTGAAGGCGCCAAAGGCTATGTACTGAAGGACATTCAGGCAATCGGCAGTAACACCATCGATATCTATTCAGGCAGCAACTTCGGCGACAGCCGGGCCAAGACCATCGAAACCCTGCTGCCGGCCGATGTCGCCGCGCTCAACGAACTGTATTACGTCGACAGCGCCACGCCCGTGATCGGCCAGAGCACCCTGGTGCGCTACCGCAATCTGGATGTCGACGTTCAGCTCAACGGTGTTAGTGAACACTACTTCCAGGTGCGCAACATTCCCTTGGCCTCAGGCATCGTATTCAGCACCGACGACGCCCGGCGCCAGGCGCAGGTAGTGGTGATCGACCACAACACGCGTCGGCGTCTGTTCGGGCAGAACGTCGATCCGCTGGGCCAGGTGATTCTGGTCGGCAACCTGCCGTGCACGGTGATCGGCGTGACCGCCGAGAACAAGAACCTGTTCGTCGCCAGCAACCAGCTGAACATCTGGGTGCCCTACGAAACCGCCGCTGGCCGAGTGCTCGGCCAGCGCCACTTGGACAGTATCAGCGTGCGCATCAAGGACGGCGTGCCGAGCAAACGGGTGGAGGAGGAGGTGACCAAGCTGATGCTGCAGCGCCATGGCACCAAGGATTTCTTCACCAACAACCTCGACAGCATCATGCAGACGGTGCAGAAGACCAGCCGCTCGCTGACGCTGCTGCTGTCGCTGATCGCGGTGATTTCAC
This sequence comes from Pseudomonas sp. NPDC090752, assembly GCF_055584805.1. Lineage (NCBI taxonomy): Bacteria > Pseudomonadati > Pseudomonadota > Gammaproteobacteria > Pseudomonadales > Pseudomonadaceae > Pseudomonas > Pseudomonas sp. NPDC090752. Next base: position 5,121 of record NZ_JBVJLI010000006.1, read on the forward strand.
TGGTGGTGGGTGGCATCGGGGTGATGAATATCATGCTGGTGTCGGTGACCGAGCGCACTCGCGAGATCGGTATCCGCATGGCAGTGGGCGCGCGACAGTCTGACATTCGCCAGCAGTTTCTGGTCGAGGCGGTGATGGTCTGCCTGTTTGGCGGGGTAGTGGGGATTGCCCTGTCGTACGGGATAGGCTCGCTGTTCGAGCTGTTCGTGAAGCAGTGGGAGATGGTGTTTTCGCCGGGGTCGATCGTGATGGCATTTGCCTGTTCGACGTTGATCGGTGTCGTGTTTGGCTTCGTTCCAGCCAGGAATGCGGCACGGCTGGACCCTATCGAGGCGTTGGCGCGCGATTGAAGTTGCCGCACCGGGTCCTTTCCTGTGGGAGCGGCTTCTGTGGGAGCGGCTTCAGCCGCGAACACCGGCGAAGCCAGTACCATCCACCGCGTCGCTTGCTTCGCGGCTAAAGCCGCTCCCACAGGATGGGCTGCCCTATGGAAATCTAACTGTCACCATACATCCAACGCATCAACGAGTGGCGCCCGCTGATCCCCAGCTTGATCGCTGCCCGGCGCAAGTAACTTTCTACCGTATTGACCTTCAACGCCAAGCGCTCGGCCTGCTCCGGTGCGGTATGCCCAGCCAATAGGCCCAGGCACACCTGGCACTCACGTTCTGACAATTTCAGCCCGGACTGGGTCAACCGATCAATGAAGCGCTGTTGCAGACTTTCTGGTGCAGCGCGCTCGGGGCTAGGCTGCAACGCGTCGATGTGCTTTTCGAGCATTGGCAGCAACAACGGTGAAATGTCATCCAGCCGGCTGCGCTCATGGGCCGAGAAACCATAGGTCGAGCCCGCACGCAGCACCTGGATCTCGTAGCGCGAGTCACCATTGCGGCGGATCAGGTGCAAGCGTGATGGGTCGTTATAGCCGCCTTCCAGGCATTGCTCGGAAGAGTAAACTGTTTCGTTGATCAGCGCCGAAGTGCTGTCCAGGCCGGCGGGAACCACAGGCAATTGCCGTATCTGCGTGGCATCGATATCCAGATGCGCCTGGATCAAGTCGTGGAGCATGCGCGGGAACTGGCGGCTGCCGGTGCTGGCTATGACTTTGCCGATCTGCGGGTAGAGCAAGTGCGAATTCATCGTGTCATCCCTGAAAGTTCGAGGTGCAACCTCCCACCGAGTTGCCGGCCTGCATCCTGGGCCTGTCGCGGGAGGTGGTTGTTATCCTAGTACAACGAATGAGTGACGGTTAAATGAAGTCGCAACAATGGCATAACAATGGCATTTGCGGCAGGCGGCTACTGCGATGCGGCTTGTCGGGTATCATGCGAGCCCCATCATTTTCACGAGGCCTGACCCCATGTCCCTGAGTGCTGAACAGATCGGCGAATTCCGCGCCTTCGCTGAACAGTTGGCCGATGCCGCCGCAGCGGCGATCCAGCCGTACTTTCGTGCCAGCCTGGAGGTCGAGGACAAGGGTGGGCGCCTGTACGACCCGGTGACCGTGGCTGACAAGGCTGCCGAAGACGCCATGCGTGAGCTGATCCAGGCACGTTATCCCGCGCACGGCATCCTCGGCGAAGAGGCTGGCGTGGCGGTGGGCAGCAGCCCGCTGACCTGGGTGCTCGACCCCATCGACGGTACCCGCGCGTTCATCACCGGCCTGCCGCTGTGGGGCACACTGATTGCACTGAACGATGGCACGCGGCCTGTGGTGGGCGTGATGAACCAGCCATTCACCGGCGAGCGCTTCATCGGTACGCCGCAAGGTGCATGGAGCAGCGGCACGCCGCTTAAGACCCGTGCTTGTGCCGACCTGGCGTCGGCTACGTTGATGTGCACTACGCCCGACATGTTCGACACCCCTGAGCGCAAGGCCGCCTTCGAATCGGTGGCCGGCAAGGCGCGGCTGATGCGCTACGGTGGCGATTGTTACGCCTATTGCATGCTTGCTTCGGGTTATGTCGATGTGATCGTCGAGGCTAGCCTGCAGCCCTACGACGTGCAGGCGCTGATGCCGATCATTGAGGGAGCGGGTGGGGTAATCACCGCATGGGATGGTAGCTCGGCGCACAATGGGGGGTGCGTCGTGGCCTGTGGTGATCCGCTGCTGCATGCTCAGGTTGTCGAGATGCTGCGGCATGCGATGTGAGCACTGACAACCGGTAAACGTCACCATCGCACTTTTTCCGCTTTCCGGGCTCTATGCTTGGCCAGGCCGCGCCGATCCCCAGCGTGGCCGCCGATGTCGATCCGGTGCCGATGGTTGCAAACACAGCTGAAATCCTCCCGCGCCTGCTGTTGGCAGGCGCACTGATGTGCGTGGGTGCCTGTACCCAGCAACAAGGCCAGGACATCGTCAGCCAGTTCGGCAACGGTAAACCCAGCGAGCTGTTCCAGACCAGCGTCGACCGTATGGCGACGCTGGCCATGCGCGACAACCTGCAGAGCCTCTACCTGCTGATGAGCAAGCTGTACCTGCGCAACCCCAACCAGCTGCAAATGTCCGGCTATCTCAATGCCGCCACGGCCGAGCGGCAGATCCGAATCGCCATCGAACAGCACCAACCCCTGCCGCAGCTGGGCAACCGTCGCGACCTTGACGCCTTGAGCTATGCCCTGAGCCCGGACTTTCGCGGTGACCGGGTCGGCGCCTTCATCTACGCCATCGGCAGCATGCTGATTACCGCGCACGGCGGGCGTAGCGAGTTCTACATCACCGATACCATCGACCCGTTATTCGTCAATAACGCCGCGCGCAACATCGAAAAGGCCACCTGGATGCTAAGCCAGCGGCAGGATGCCAATGGCGTGTTGCTGCTGTTCTCCAACGAGATTTCCGAGGAGGGTAGCAACCTGAGTTTCGCTGTGGAGTTCGGCAAGATCGTGGCGCGCCTGGATTTGCTGGCCGAGCTGCTGGATGAGCGTTACCGGCGGATTGGCCTCAACTATGCGCAAAGCCTGTTGTTGATGAACTTCCTGCCGGTGCAGTAAGGGCGGGTATCACAGCAGTGCTTGTATGGCCCGCCGATAGCGCTGCCCCGCCAGACTCATGCTGTTGTTGTGGGTTGCCCCGGGCACCAGCAGCAAGGTCTTGGGTTCCTGGGCTGCCTCGAACAGTTGCTGGCTGAAGCGTGGCGGAACGAAGCGGTCGTCCAGGCCATGCACCAGTAACAGCGGTAGGCCGACGCCCTTGATCTTGTCCAGCGAATCGAATTTCTGTGACAGCAGCCAGCGCACCGGTAGCGTGGTATTGGCGACAGCGGTGGCGACATCGCCCAACGAGGTGAAGGTCGATTCCAGAATCAGCCCGCGTGCCGGCGCTGCGCTGCCCGCCTTTTCGGCCTCCCGTGCCAGTTCCGACGCCAGTTCGACTGCCACCGCGCCGCCCAGTGAATGGCCGAAGATCAAGCGCTTGTCGGCATCCGGTTGCAGCAGGGTAAAGCGTTCCCAGGCAATCCGGGCGTCTTCGTAAACGGTCGCCTCGGACGGCAGGTCGCCCCGGCTCTGGCCGAAGCCGCGGTAATCGACGGCGAGTACCGAATAGCCCATGGCATGCAGTTGTTCGATACGAAAAAGCTGGCCGGTGAGGTTCCAGCGAACCCCGTGCAGGTAGAGGATGGCTGGTGCATCGGCGCGTCGGGCCGGCCACCACCAGGCGTGCAGACTCTGATTGTCAGCAAAGCTGCGCGGGCGCAGGTCAAGCTCTTGCACACCGCTGGGCAGGCCGCGGAACCAGCTGGCCTGACCGGGCTCGATGCGGAACAGCAGTTCGCGCTCCTTGTGCTGCAGCACGGCGCAACCGGTAGGCAAGCCGATGACCAGTAGCGCGGCACACAGCCAGCTGAGCCAGCGACGGCGCAAGAGGGTAAGCAATTGGGTAGGCATGAGGGCGTTTTAACAGATGCCCAGGGCTTGATGTCGGAAAAGTGACCGAACGGACGCGAGAGGATTGTTACGGGAGATGAAGCGAAGGGGCCGCAAGGCGGCCCCATCGCCCACTCAGTTTTCTTGCGCGGTGTTCAAGGCATTGGCACGCGTGACGCGCAATGCCACCAGGCTGCCCAGCACGATCAGCGCCGCCAGCGAATACAGCGCTGCATCGGTCGAGCCGGTTTGGTCCTTGATGAAACCGACCAGGTACGGGCTGAGGAAGCCCGCCATCTGTCCCACCGAGTTGATGATCGCCAGGCCTGCGACAGCGGTACCGGCGCTCAACAGCGCGGTCGGCATCGGCCAGAACATCGGCAGGCCGGTGAGGGCGCCCATGGTGGCAATCGACAGGCCGAGGATGGCGATGGTCGGGTTGGCGGCGAAGTTGACCGCGATCAAAAGGCCGATAGCGCCCATCAGCATCGGCACCACAAGGTGCCAGCGGCGCTCGTTGCGCAAGTCCGCCGAGCGGCCGCAGAGGATCATGAACACACCGGCCAGCAGGTACGGAATGGCGCTCAGCCAACCGATCAGCAGCGGATTGTCGAAGCCCATGTTCTTGATGATCGACGGCAGCCAGAAGTTGATCGCGTACACACCGCTCTGAATGCAGAAGTAGACGAAACCAAAGGTCCAGATCAGCGGGTTGGTCAGCACCGCGAGCACGCCGTCGCCGTTGGTGGCGGGTTTGCTGGCAGCATCGGCATTGAGGTCGGCCTCGATCAGCTGGCGTTCGGCCGGGCTCAGCCAGGGCGCCTTCTGGTAGCCATCGCTGAGCATGCCGATGGCCAGGATACCCAGGGCGACGGTTGGCAGGCCCTGGATCAGGAACATCCACTGCCAGCCGGCCAAACCATGCTGGCCGGCGGCGAAGTGTTCGAGGATCCAGCCGGAGAACGGCCCACCGAGCAGGCCCGAAACCGGGATAGCCGACATGAACAGGGCCATGATGCGGCCGCGGCGATCAGCCGGGAACCAGCGCGAGAGGTACAGCACCACGCCGGGGAAGAACCCGGCCTCGGCTGCGCCGGTCAGCAAACGCAGGGTGTAGAACTCGGTAGGGGTGGTGACGAACAGCAGGCAGGTCGAGAGGCTACCCCAGGCGATCATCATCGCCGCAATCCAGCGCCGTGGGCCGAAGCGGTTGAGCGCCAGGTTGCTTGGCAGGCCGCAGAGGACGTAGCCAATGAAGAAAATCCCGGCGCCGAGGCCGTAGACGGTTTCGCTGAACTTGAGCGCGTCGAGCATCTGCAGCTTGGCGAAGCCGACGTTGACGCGGTCCAGGTAGTTGAACAGGTAGCAGATGAAAATGAACGGGATCAGCCGCAGGGTGATGCGCCGGTAGAGCGCGTTGCGGGTGATATCCGTGCCTTGGTCAGGGGCGGGGCTGTGTGCCATGATCGGGTTCTCTGTTGTTATGGTTGTCGCCGCGTCGCCTGTGCCGGCGCTCGCCCTGACGAGTCTCGGGGAGTGCGATGCGCCTGTCTTTGTGCTTTTGCACAGCCATTGGCCCTGGCGACTGTGCTGCGGTACAAAGCCTAACACCCATAAGGATCGCTGAATGTTCGAACTGGACCATGACCTGGCGCAGGATATCGTTGATCGTGCGATGGCCATTCTGCCGTGCAACGTCAATGTCATGGACAGCCAGGGGCTGATCCTGGGCAGCGGCGAACCGGAGCGCATCAACACCCGCCACGAAGGTGCACAGCTGGTGTTGGCCAATGGCCGGATCGTCGAGCTGGATGTGGAGGCCGCCAAATGCCTGAAGGGGGTGCAGCCGGGGGTCAATTTACCCTTGATGCTCGATGGGCGCCTGATCGGCGTGCTGGGATTGACCGGCGACCCGCAGCAGATGCGCACCTACGGCGAACTGGTGCGCATGACGGCCGAGATGCTCCTGGCGCAGCGGCATCTGCAGGTTGAGCAGCAGTGGCGCCGGCAGCGTTGCGATGATTTGCTGGCCCTGCTGCTCGGTGGCAGTGGTGATTCGCCACGACTGGTGGACGAAGCGCAGCAATTGGGCCTGAAGCCGCAATTGCCCCGCATCCCGTGTCTGTTCGAGTTGCGCGCAGGCCCACCCGCCGAAGCCTTGGCGGCCTGGTTGATGAGCCGCTACCCCGACAGTTGGTGCGTGAGCCCGGCGCGTGACTCCTTACTGTGGTGTCGGCCGGCCGGCGTGCTGCTGGACGAGGGGCGCCTGTTCGAACGCGTGCAGCGCAGTGGCTGGGAGATCGAGCGCCTGGCACTGGGCGGACCGGCGCAAAGTCTTGAGCAGTTGCGCCGCGGTTACCGGCGGGTTCGAGATCTGCTTGCCTATGGTCGCGAAGTATTGCCCAACGAGCAATTGCTGAGTCTCGAACGCTATCGCCTCCCGGCGTTGCTCTGGCGTCATCGCAATGAAGATGCCCTGGACGAACTGCTTGAACCCCTGCAGCGCATTCGTGCCAAGGATGCCAGCGGTCAGTTGATTGCGACCCTGCGCGCCTGGTGCGCGCACGATGGTCAGAGCCAGGCCTGCGCCGATGCCCTGGGTATTCACCGCAACAGCTTGCGTTATCGCCTGGAGCGCATTGCCGAACTGGCGGAAGTCGACCCGCTGCGGCTCGAAGGGATGCTGAGCCTTTACCTGGGCTTGCAGCTGTTGCCAGCCGAGTGAGTGCCAGCACAGGCATTTGCCCAAACAACCTGTGGGCGCTTTTGTGCATCCGACCGAGGCCCTTGCCTTGCACAGCTGTCAGCATGCCGCTCATCTGGACAGGAGATTCCCCATGAAGATCGTCATCGCCCCCGACTCGTTCAAGGACAGCCTCGATGCTGCCGGTGTCGCCCGTGCCATCGCGGCGGGCATTGGCGAAGCCTTGCCGGCAGCCGAGCTGGTCGAGTGCCCCATGGCCGATGGCGGTGAAGGCTCCATGGAGGCGATCGTCGCCGCCAGCCAAGGTGAACTGCGGCGTGTCACCGTTCGTGGGCCGCTGGGGCAGAGCGTCGAAGCCGGTTGGGGCTGGTTGGCGGACAGCCGTACGGCGATCATCGAGATGGCTCAGGCCAGCGGCATTCAGCTGGTTCCCAGTGTGCAGCGCGATGCCTGCCGCAGTAGCACCTGGGGCACCGGCGAGCTGATCGCTGCGGCACTCGCCGCCGGGGCGCAGCGCATTGTCCTGGCCATTGGTGGCAGCGCCACCAACGACGGCGGCAGCGGGATGTTGCGGGCCCTTGGCCTGCGCTTGCTGGATGCCGACGGCCAGGCGCTGGAAGAGGGCGGATTAGCCTTGGCCAGGTTGACACGCATCGATGCCAGCGAGCTGGACCCACGTTTAGCCGAAGTGCAGGTCGACGTCGCCGCCGATGTCGACAACCCGTTGTGTGGTCCCCACGGCGCCTCGGCGATCTTCGGCCCGCAAAAGGGTGCCAGCCCCGCACAGGTACAGGCGCTGGACCAGGCCCTGGGCCATTTTGCCGATCTCTGTGCGCAGCTTCTGGGTAACGATGTACGCGAACAGCCGGGCAGTGGCGCCGCCGGCGGCATGGGCTTCGCGGCCAAGGCCTTCATGGGTGCGCAGTTCCGCCCGGGGGTCGAGGTCGTGGCCGAATTGGCAGGGCTGGATGCGCTGGTGCAAGGCGCCGACCTGGTGATCACCGGTGAAGGGCGCTTCGATGCCCAGACCCTGCGGGGCAAGACGCCGATGGGCGTGGCGCGGATCGCCAAGCGCCATGACGTGCCGGTGGTGGTGCTGGCGGGCACTTTGGGTGAGGGCTATCAGCAACTGTATGCGCACGGTATCGATGCCGCGTTTGCAGTGACCAGTGGGCCAATGACGCTGGAGCAGGCGTGTGCCGATGCCGCAGGGTTGCTGCAGGCTCGGGCCGGGGATATTGCCCGGATTTGGCGGTGTGCGCGACAATCTTGAATCAAGCAGGCCCCTGTGGGAGCAACTGTCTTCCACAAAACTTAGAAAGCTGCGCGATCCCTGTGGGAGCGGGCTTGTCCCGCGAACACGGGCGAAGCCCGTGCCATCCTCCGCGTCGCTTGCTTCGCGGCTAAAGCCGCTCCCACTGAGCATGCGGCGCGCTCGCGGGTTTTGTTCTGGATTGCATCATCATCAACCCCAGGGCAAGCAACGCAGCCGCAGCACCTGCCAGTGGCAGGTAAACCAGGCCGATCCGCTCGATCATCAAACTCCCCAGCCCACCGCCCAGCGCGGTCCCCAGGTTGAACGCCGCAATGCTCAAGCCCGATACCACGCCCGTGGCATACGGTGCCAATCGCTTGGCAAGGCCAAGCAGGCGCAGTGTCGACAGGGTCACGATGGCAAAGAACACTGCCCCAAGCACACCAGTCAGCAGTACGACCGCCCACGGTTGCTCGCGGCCCAGATAGAGAAGGCCCAGATTTGCTGCCAGCACCGCCAGGGCAACGTTCAAGCATCGACCTGGCTCGAATCGGTCTGCGATAACACCGCCAATCAAGTTGCCGAGGATGGTGGCTGCGCCGAACATCAGCATCGCCAGGCTTAACATAGGTATGCCGCCCTGGGTCACCTGCAACACAAAAGGCGAGACGTAGGTCAGGAACGAAAAGGTCGCTACGCTGACCAGCATGGCCACGCTCGCGGCCACCAGCAGTGGCCGCTGCATCAACGCCGCCAGGCCTGCCAGGCGGCCTTCAATAGGCGGTAGCGGTGCCTTTTGTCGAGGCATCAGACGCAGCAGCCCGAACAGGCTGAGCAAACCGAGGACGCCCAGCGCGACGAAGATTACCCGCCACGACCATAGGCTGCCGAGCAACGTCCCCAGCGGAACACCCAAGGCTAATGCCAGGGTCAGCCCCAGCCACACGCGCGACAACGCTCGGCCCGCGCGTGGCGGGTCAACCAGTTTCACCGCCACGTCGGCGGCTACTGCCATGAATACACCATGGGCCAGGCCGATCACGAAGCGCGCCAGGTTCAAGGCCGACAGCTGTTCAACCCAGGCGAGCGCCAGGCTACCGACTGCCAGCACGGCCAATGTCAGCGCCAGTGACGTGCGATCACGCCAGCCGAGAGCTAACGCCGTCAGTAGCGGCGCGCCGATGGCCGCACCGAGTGCATAGGTAGCAATGGCCGAGCCGACAGCGGTGGTGGAGGTGCCAAGGTCTTCGGCCATGGCCGAAAGCAATCCTGCCACCACGAACTCCGACAGGCCGAAGGTGAAGGTGCACAGGGAAAATACAGAGATGACGATAGGCATGGGTACAAAGAAATCCTTATCCGTTCAAAGGTGCTGTCGCCAGGCGCCGGCGTCCAGGCTGACGCGCAGTGCCAGTTCCATGGCTTGTTCACGGTTGAGCCGCGGGTCGACCTGGCTCGAATAGTGTCGGCCCAGATCAGCCGGTTGCAGGCCCACCGTCCCTCCCAGGCATTCGGTGACGTCATCGCCGCTGGCTTCCAGGTGCAAGCCGCCCAGCGCCGAGCCGTGGCGCGCATGCACGGCGAAGGCGCTGGCGACTTCAGCGAGGATGTCGTCGAAAACGCGGGTTTTGGTGCCGCAGGGTAGCGTGCGGGTATTACCGTGCATCGGGTCACATAGCCACAGCACCTGGGCACCAGCCGCTTGCACCGTTTCGATCAGTGGCCGCAAATGGGCTTGAAGACGGTCGGCCCCCATGCGGTGGATCAGGGTCAAACGACCGGGTTCATTGGTGGGGTTCAGCCGTAAGATCAATCGCTGCAACTGATCAGGGTCGGTGTCGGCACCCACCTTTACTGCCAGCGGGTTGGCCAAGCCGCGCAAGTACTCCACGTGGGCACCGTGCGGTTGCGCGGTGCGCAAGCCGATCCAGGGCAGGTGGGTCGCCAGGTTGAGCCAACGGCCATCGCTCTGTTGGCGGGTCAACGCCTGCTCATATTCGAGCAGCAACGCTTCGTGGGAAACGTACATCTCACGGTGCAGGAAGTTACTCGACTCAGAGCCAGCCAACGTACGCATGAAACGCAGTGTGCCGTGTACCTCTGCCAGCAGTGCGCGAAGTCGCTCGACGTCTTGGGCCTGGTCGAGCCAGCCCACTGGCCAGTGTTCCGCAAGCAAGAGGTTGTCGATACCGTCGGCCTGGAGCCTGTGCAGGTGTTCGAGGGTCGCTGCCGAGTGGGCATATGCCTGCAGCAAACGCTGTGGGTCAGCCCGACGCGCCTCTGGGCTGAAATCGTGATGGTTGACGATATCACCACGATATACCGGAAGAATCACGCCGTTACGCTGTTCCGTATCAGCGGAGCGTGGCTTTGCGTATTGCCCGGCGAGACGGCCGACCTGCACGATCGGAAGCTGCAGGCCATGCATCAGCACCTGGCTCATCTGCTGCAACAGCGCGACTTGCCGCGTGCTTTGCGCCAGGTCGTTGTGATCGAAACGCTCGGCGCAGTCACCCAGCTGCAGGACGAATCGGCGGCCTTGCTGGGCTTCGGCAAGCAAGGCTTTGAGCTGCAGGGCGCGCGCCGAGGCCACCAGGGGCGGGCGTTGGGCCAACGCTTCGAGGGCCAGGCGCAAACTTTGAGTGTCGTCATAGGGCGGTTGTTGAACGGCAGGAAAACTGCGCCATGAATCGATCGTCCAGGCGGCCTGGGCATCCGCCACAGCGGCGGTAGGGGTCAGCATGGTGTTTCTCCTGAGAAGTTCGTCGCTCGATCTGCCGTGGGGAGCAGGAGGAGGCGATAGTGCGCAGGCCGGACAGGGCTTGGGAAATACATTAAATATCTTTGTCTGATATCTCACTGGATTTACGGGGTGAATGGCCTAATAAAATCAGAAAAACCCTACTAGTTAATCGGGTTTTACAACCTCAAGTTGCAGATTAATACTTTGCAACTATCACCGAAGGTTTCAAATAAGTATTTTACTTATGCCGAACACTCGCCAATTCTCTGCGCTGCTTATTCGAGAGGGCGAGTCGATGCTTGTACACAGGGACCAGGATTACGGCGTGTTGAAGGAGGCGGAGCGCGAGCTTCAGCAGCGGGCGGGGTATATTCCAGACGCCGCATTTTATGAACGTAAGTTGCAGGCGGTCTGGGCGCGAGCGCAACAAAGCGCTCACTACGCCAACATTGAAGCGTACAGCTACACAGCCTTCAAACAATTGCCAACGACTGCTAAAACACTGCTCAAGAGTCAACCCTTGAAGTTCTGCAGGGTGGAACTCGGTGAGGCGGTCAAGTACTACACCACTACCGGCACAACCGGCGAGCCGACGCCGACGCCCCGCTTGAAAGAGGACATCATCTGGAACGCTGTCAGTGTCGCCAGCCAGTGGCGCGGGGTGCTGCAACCCGGTGCACGGGTGGCCAACCTGATGCCATCGGACATCGTTCCGGTTGGCGACCTGATCGCCAATGTCTGTGAGTACCTGGACGTTTCCCACGTGCGTCTTTACCCGTTCACCACGGGTATTACCGACTGGGAACGCGTCTGCAAGACCTTCGATACCTACCGTCCAACGGTATTGTTCATCGCCCCTGGCGTATTGGTGCAACTGACGCGCTACCTGAAACAACGCGAACTGCTGCAGACGTTCGCCGAGTCGGTGCGTTCGATCATGCTGTTGGGTGAGGTCAACACCCAACCGTTCCGCGAGCGCCTGGCGCGCGGGTGGGATTGCGAGGTGTTCGATGCCAGTTACGGCAGCACCGAAACCGGCACCCTGGCGGCGGTGGGTGATGACAAACAGATGCGCCTGGCCACTGCCACCCATTACTTCGAGCTGCTGTTGCCCGATGGCAGGCTAGTGACCCCTGCGCAAGGTCTGACCGGCCGCCTGGTCGTCACGCCACTCAACCTGTATGCCCGCCCGTTGCTGCGCTTGGACACCGGTGACAGCGTGACCATCACCGGGCCGTGGGCGCCGGGCCAGGCCAGCCCGAGCCTGGTGATCAATGGGCGCGACAGCGACAGTATCGTGGTGGGCGGAGTTGGCCTGGAGATTCGTGCGGTCGAGGAGGTCGTGTATGGCGCCTGCGATGCTACCGGTTATGTCATCGAAGTGGACCGACTGAACGACAGCGCTGCGCTGATCCTCGAGCGCGATGTCGGCTGGGACGTCAGCCAGGAAGCGTCTCTGCAGGCGCAACTGCAACTGCGTTCCGAGCAACACATGGGGCTGCGCTGGAGCCGTGTGCTGTTCGTCAACAACCTGTCGGCGTTGAACAAGAGCGGCGCATCGCAAAAGAGCTGGAAGAAGACCAACCTGCGCTTTGTCGGTGGCCAGTCATGATGCCGCCGCGTTTTCCGCAAGGGCAGGGCCTGGGTAATGGCCAGCCGGATTTGTGGTGCACCTATGCAGCGATTCGTACCCTGGCCTGGGCCGAGCGGCTTGACCAGGTCGACGCGCCCGCCTTGCAGGCCTACATCCTGTCGCGGCGTAATCGCGAGGGTGGCTTCGCCTGGAGCAAGGGCATGCCATCCGACGCCTGGGCGACGTTCTATTGCACCGAGACGCTGAACGACCTGGGCGTGGTGGTCGAACGTCGCGATGAGACAGCGGGCTGGATCCATACCCTGTTCGACGGCGATGCCTACGCCATGTGTCCAGGCCAGACGGCCGACGTGTGGGCCAGCCATTACGCCCTGCGTACCTTGATCGGAGTCTGCCAAGGCCAGGTGAACGACACCGCGCCCCTGTATGCCTGGCTCGAAGGCTTGCAGTGTGCCAATGGTGGCTTGAGCTGGTCAGCCGACTTTGCCCAACGCAACCTTGCGGATACGCGTGCCTGTTTCTACGGGGTGATGGCCGCGCGTGCGTTGGCGCGCCAGGGTTTACCCGCGCCGCAATGGGACCTGCCGCGTCTGATCGGCTGGCTGCAGGCGCAGCAGATGGATTGTGGTGGTTTCCGCTTCAGCGAAGCGGCGCAGGTACCGTGCCTGTGGGCAACCTACCGGGCTACGGCCAGCCTCACGGCATTGCAGGCGCAACCGCTGGGGCGTCAGCGCTGCGTCGCCTGGATCGACAGCTTGCGCGGGCCAACCGGAGCCTTCGTGCGTTGGTCGGGTTACGACGGGGAAGATGTCTGGGCCGCATTCTGTGCCGTGGGTTCGCTCAAGGCGCTGGATGAGCCGGTGGCCCATCTGGCGGACGGTGTGGCAGCGTTCATTGGGAGATTGTCGCTGCCCCAGGGGGGATACACCTACCGCCATGCCGACACTGCCGCCGATGTGCTCACCAGTGCGGCCGCGGTGCTGGGCGGCAGCCTTGCAGCGCAACAGCGTGACGCTGCCGTGCACTGGATCGAAGGCTGTCAGATGCCCAATGAGCCTGGGATCATGTACATGCCGGGTCGCGGGGCTGAAGTACGCTGCACCAATTGGGGCCTGGCAGCCGGTGCATTTACTGACCAACCTGCGCCGCGTCAAGCCATCGGCCGTTGGCTGGCTTCGCTGCAGAACCCGGACGGTGGCTTCGGCTTCTGGGAAGGCCGCGGTTCGGACATGGTGTCCACCGCCTCGGCGATATCGATCTTGCGCCAATTGGGCGATGCAAGCGGCGTCGACCTGGCCGCCATCGAAGGCTACGTAATGCGCTGCCGGCAGACGCAAGGCCACGCGTCGTTCCCGCGCGGTGAAACCTCGTTGCGCGCCGGTCTCCAGGCACTGGTTTGCCTCGCCTATATTGGCCATGACGTAGCTGAAGCCGCCGCGCATTTACTCGCTGCGCACAAGGTGCGTCAGGGCGGCTTCGCCAACCAGGGGCAACGCATTCCCGACCTGCTCAGCACTTACCAGGCGGTGGCACTGGCTGCCGACCTGGGTTTGCCCGTGGACGTGCAACACCTGCGTTTCTTCCTCGACAAGGTGCGCAGTGACGCAGGTCATGCCTGGTCGCCGTTGTTTCTGCAAGGGGTAGACGCGCTGTCCGCGTGCCTCGGTCGTCTGCTCGAGGCCTTTGCCGAAGGCCAACGCCTGCAGCTGCCTAGCCTTCAGTTGTCGTAAGGACTCCTCATGCCAACCCTTACCATTTCCTGCGCACCGCTGCATTCGCTGGAGCGCAAGCGCCTGGCCCTGGCCTTCACCCGCCTGCTGAAAAGCCTCGGTGCTGATACCGCCCACTGCATGGTGTTCTTCCACCCGCTGGCCGAGGGGTGCGTATTCCGCGCCGGCATGCCGATGCCGGTTGCCGACCGCGAGGGCGTGCCGACGCAGTTCCATGTGCGCATCACCTTGTCGGCAGCGCGCGACCGGCTGGCCCACCAAATCCTGGCCGAAGGGCTGCATGGCTGCCTGCGCTCGCTTTACCCACACGCCTTCATCTATTTGCAATTCGACCCGATCCTGCCCGAGCACGTGTTCTTCAGCGCCGGCGCAGAATTGATCAACGCTGCCCATCCACAAGGAAACACCGGCTCGTGAACGACTTCAGCATTGAACAGCGCATTCGTCAGACCCTCGGCCAGCTGTTAGGCGAGGCAATCCACACCATCGACAAGCGCGACAGCTTCCGCGACTTTCTCGGTGAGCGTTTCGACAGCCTCATGGCCGTCGAAGTGATCACCGCCATCGAAGGCTGCTTCGACATCGAAGTGGATTACCTCAGCGACGATGTGCGCTTCTGGTTCGAAACCTTGGAGAAGATGGAGCGATTCGTCAGCCAGAAACTGGAAGACCAACTGACCCTGCAGGCCGCCGAGTGAACGCCGAGCACGTATTCACCACCTCCGGCTCCACCGGTGCGCCCAGGCTGTGGCTGCGCAGCGTGGCGCAAATGGAGCGCGAGGCCGCGTTGATTTTTGGCCGCTGGGCGCCCGATGCGCAAGAGATCTTCGCGTTCGCACCCGCCAGCCACAGCTACGGCATGATCCTCGGCGAAGTCGGTGCGCGTGTCTTGGGCGCGCACCTTCAGGCATGTTCGCTGGAGCAGCAGCGGCTGCCATTACTCGACGGTGAGGGGCCGTGCGTGATCCTCGCCATCGCCAGTACCTGGCGACTACTGCCCGCGCTGTTGACGCGATTGGCAGCGCGGCGTGCGGTGCTGGTGGTGCACAGCGCTTCGCTGTTGCCGCCTGACGCATTGACGACAGTGCGGCGCCATGCTGGTCCGCGGGTACGCTTCGTCGAGCTGCTGGGCTCGACCGAAACCGGTGCCATGGCCTACCGCGAACTGGATGCGAACAGTAGCCCGGAGCAGGCTTGGACGCTGCTCGACGATGTCACGCTGCTCAGCAACCTGGGCCAGCCATCCGCCCTCGACGTGGCCAGCCTGCGTATTGCCCGCGCGCCGCACCAGGCAGTGCCTGCAGCCAGTCACTGCTGCGACGACCTGGTGCTGGCTTTGGATGCACGACGTTTCCAATGGCTGGGCAGGGCCAGCAGCCTGATCAAGGTCAATGGTCAGCGCCTCGACTTGGCGCGCCTGGCGTGCGAAATCCAACAACGCCTGCAATGCCCGACGCTGGCCTGCGTGGCAGTGCGCGATAGCCTGCGTGGCGAAGCGTACGAGGTGCTGTTCAGCTCCGCCACGCTCAGCGAACGGGCAGTACTGGAGGTGTTCCAGCAACTGTCGCCGAGCCATCCACGACCCGTCGCGGTCCGTCGGCTCGCCGAACTGCCTTTATCCGCCACTGGCAAACCCCTGCCGTGGGCGGCCCTAACCTCTGTCAAGGAATACACCCATGACCCACGCTAACACCCAGGACACCATCGCTCAGTACCTCAATGGCTGTGGCGCCGACGCCAGCAGTGGCCGCGAGCAACCCGAGTACCTCGGCCTCAGCCTGCGCAAACGCCATGAGCTGCTGCAGCGCAACCCTACGCTGGCAGCGGACTGGGCCCTCCAGTACGACCAATGGTCGGTACACGCCGACAGTCACTACCGTTGCCTGACCAGCACCCGCGAAGTCGAAGCGCCGTGGTTTCGCCTGGGCGTCAAAGACACCGTCGATGTGGCTGGCCTGCCGACCCGCCTGGGCCTGCGCAGCTACCGCCATTACCCGCAGCGCAGTGCAGAGGCGCTGACGCTCCTCGACCCGCGCATCGCCTTGACCAGCAAGGTCGCGACCACCGAATTGAACATCGCCTTTGGTGCCGGCTGCCGCAACCCGCACTTCCCGACCATCGACCCCTCTGGCTCCAGTACCGGTTCGGCGGTGTCAGTGGCTGCGGGCTTGTGTGACATTTCTTTGGGCACCGATGTCCTGGGTTCGGTACGCTGGCCGGCCTCGCACTGCGGCATGGTCGGCTTGCGCATGACGCAGAAGGCCGCGAGCCTGACTGGCGTGTTCCCACTATCCCCGCGCATGGACGCGCTGGGCTGGGTGACCCGCAGCGCCGACGACCTCGACCTGCTGTTCCCGCTGCTGGGCCTGGAACCGCTGCTCGGTCAGCAACAACCGCTGAGGGACCACTACCGCGTCGCTGTGCTGGAGCACGCACTGGACCCGGCGCTGACCAGCCCGGCGATGCTGGACATGCTGGGCCAGGCACGCAGTGCGCTGGCAGATCTAAGCATGCCCCCGGCTGAAGTCGCCATGCCCGACCTGTGGGCTTGCCGTGGTGATGCCTGGCAACTGTGCGCGCGTGATGCGTGGTTGGCATCGTCGGCGTGGGCGCGTCGCTTCGACTGCGAGCTGCACTGGTCGACGCTCAGTGCGCTGAAGGTGGGCGAGGGTGTCAGCGACAGCGACTACCAGCGCATCCACCAGCGCATGGACAGCATCCGCGGCGGTATCGACGCCTGGTTCGACAGCGCCCAGGTGGACTTCGTGGTGTTCCCCATGGACCCCAACCGGCCGTTCGACCGGCGCAACCCGCAGCCCGGCGACTCGACCATCCCATCGCCGGCCGAGCCCGGTTACGAGCAGAAGATCAGCTTCACCCCACTGGCCAGCTTCAGCGGCCTGCCGGCCATCACCGTGCCGATTTGCCTGAGTGCCGATGGCAAGGCGCCGTTGTCCGTGCAGATCATGGGCCGGCGCGACAGCGAGCGGCAGCTGCTGGACATCGCCAAGCGTCTGCAGGCTGTGACTGGCCTGCTACCTACCCGCCGTCTTCAGGCCTAAGGAGCGCAGCATGTGCGGAATTACAGGCTGGGTGGACTACACCCGCGACCTGGCCCAGGCCACCCCGGCCCTTGGCGCCATGACCGATACCCTGGCCCTGCGCGGGCCCGATGCCAGCGGCAGCTGGCAGCACCGCAATGCCCTGTTGGGCCACCGGCGCCTGGCAATCATCGACCTCGGTGGCGGCGTGCAGCCGATGACCTTCCGTTGTGCCAGCGGCGAGCAGATCGCGCTGATCTACACCGGCGAGGTCTACAACCACAACGCGCTGCGCGAGCAGTTGCAGAAGGCAGGCCATCAGTTCCACACCCGCAGCGACACCGAGGTGGTGCTGCATGCCTATCTGGAATGGGGCGAACTGTGCTGCGAACACCTGAGCGGGATGTTTGCTTTCGCCATCTTTGACGGGCGCGACGGTCACTTCCTGCTGGTACGTGATCGTCTTGGGGTCAAGCCGTTGTATTATGCCCGCCACCAGCAAGGCCTGCTGTTCGGTTCGGAAATCAAGGCGATCCTGGCGCACCCGGAGTTCGCCAGCGCATTGGATGTGGTGGGTCTGGTGGATGCCCTGAGCCTGTCTCGCGGCACCGTGCGTACGGCCCTGCGCGGGGTTGACGAACTCCCGCCTGGGCATCGACTGTCCTGGCGCCCGAATGGCCAACCGAAACTTAGTCGTTACTGGCAGATACAGCGGCGCGAGCATCAGGACGACCTGGTCAGCACCGTGGCGCACACCCGTGAGCTGCTCGGCAAGGCGCTGGGCGAACAGCTGTATGCCGATGTACCAATCTGTTCGCTGCTTTCTGGCGGGCTGGATTCGACCATTCTCACCGCCATGGCGAAGCAGCGCGGCACGGTCAACTCGTTCTCGGTGGACTTCGTTGGCCAGGCCGAGCAGTTCCAGAGCGACGAATTTCGCCCGGAGCGGGACCAGCCTTACGCCCTGGCGGCTGCCGAGTACATCGGCAGTCATCACCAGACCATCCTCATCGACAACCGCGAGCTGGTCGGTGATGTTGCGCGCAGGGCGGTGTACCGGGCCAATGACTCGGCGGCCACGTTCGGCGATGTGGACACTTCACTGTATCTGCTGTTCAAGGCCATCCGCGAGCACTCCACGGTGGCCATCTCCGGCGAGGCAGCGGACGAGGTGTTTGGCGGCTATGCCTGGTTCCGTGACCCACAGGCCATTGTCGCGCAGCGCTTCCCGTGGCTGTCGCGCATGCAGTTGCTGCAGCCCGAGCTGATCAACCCTGAGTTCAACCGCCTGTGCAACTTCGCCGACTACCAGGACAGTTGCTACCACCAGGCGCTGGACAACGTTGAGCATTTGCCGGGTGACAGCCCGCAAGAGCGACGCATGCGCGAGCTCTGCCACATGCACCTGCAGCGCTGGCTGCCGATCCTGCTCGACCGCAAGGACCGGCTGAGCATGGCCGCCAGCCTGGAGGTACGGGTGCCGTTCACCGACCACGAACTGGTCGAATACGTGTACAACGTGCCGTGGGCGATCAAGAGCAAGGACGGTCAGGAAAAGTGGCTGCTCAAGCAAGCCTGCGCCGACCTCCTGCCGCCGGCAGTGCTGCAGCGGCGCAAGAGCCCTTACCCGACGTCGGCCAACCTGGCCTACGAACGGTTCCTGCGCGAGCGCATCAGGCGATTGCTGGCCGAGGCGGGCAGCTCGGTGTTTCAGGTCATCGACCGCCGTCGTCTGGCCGCCGAGCTGCATCAACCCGAGGGATATTTCAACTCGCAGCTGCGGCGCAACAACCTGGAAACAGCGCTGGCGCTCGATAGCTGGCTGCGTGAGTACCGTTTAGCGCTGTAGTTCGCGTCTGTCGTTGCCGTCCAGTATCACCGGGTTCTGAATGGTGTCGACAAAGCGTCGTGGCGCGCCCAGGTCGAGCATGGAAATGAAGCTGCCCAGGGCGGGGGAGGCGTTCTGCAGGTTCCAGTTCATGTACAGGCCCATGGTCGGCGTGGGCTGGTCCTTGATCGGGCGGATCGGGCGGAACTGCACGCGGTCGCGCAGCGTCGAGTAGGCGATCGATTCTGGCACCAGCGCGACGCCGAAGCCGCAGGCGACCAGGCCGATCAAGGTGTGGATCTGCGCCGCTTCCTGTACCACCTTGGGATAGAAACCGGCCGATTCGCACAGGGCGATCAACTGGCTGTGGTAACCGCTGCCCAGTGCTTGCGGGGTGAAGACGAAGTCTTCTTCGGCGAAATCACGCAGGTCGACCACCGCGTGATGGGCCTTGGCGTGGCTGCTGGGCAGGGCCATGACGATCTGTTCGTTGAGCAGCAGCCGCGATTCGATGGTGTCCGGCGGCATCGGCAACTTGCGCATGAAGCCGATGTCCGCTTCGCCGGCCATCAGTGCCTTGGCTTGGGACGCCGAGGGCATCTCGCGGATGGTCAGCCGCACGTTCGGGTAGATTTCGCGAAATTTCTTCAGGGTGTTGAGCAGCGACTCGTAGTAGGCGATGGAAATCGCAGTGATGGTCAGCTTGCCGCAGATGCCTTCGGAGACGTTGCGCGCGTACTCGATGCCTTGCTCCAGCTCCTTGAGTGTGCGGTAGGCGGTCTCCAGGAACGCCATGCCGGCGGCGGTCAGCTTGACGCCGCGCTTGTTGCGCAGGAACAGGCTGAAGCCCAGCTTCTCTTCGAGTCGGTTGATCGCTTGGCTCAGGGGTGGCTGCGCCATGTGCAGGCGGATGGCTGCCTTGTGAAAGTGCAGCTCCTCGGCCACGGCAATGAACTGCCTGAGCAAACGTGTCTCGATCATGCTTACGTTCCTTCATCGAGTCGAACGGGCGCCAGGAAGGCGTTCTCCGCCGGCCGACCCTGCAAGGCGGCCATCATAGTGCGTGGTTTCGCGGCGACAAAGCCTGTGCTGCAATCATGTTTTTGCAGGGCATCACCCGGGTGGCTGGGGCACGTCGGTGGGTAGCAGGTCTCAGGTGATATCTCCGAGATATCAAAGTTGCATGCTTTTAATATTAAGTCATTGATTTTTTTATTGTTATCGTAAAAAAGGAGATTCGGAAGGGGGCTTCAATGCCGACCACAGACCCATTCAAAGATAAAGTTGCCATCGTCACCGGCGCCGCTCAGGGCCTGGGCCTGGATTACGCCATGGCCCTGGCGGCGCGGGGGGCGCGGGTAGTCATCAGTGACCTGGGTACTGATCGCTCGGGCGAAGGGCATGACCCGGACGCGGTCAGCGAGGCCCTCGAAGCCCTGCAGGCCAGGGGCTATGCAGTGGTCGCCCACGTCGGCCACCTGGAAAACGAAGAAGAATGTCGCCAACTGGTGGAACTGGCCATCGCGCATTTCGGTGCGCTGGATATCCTGATCCACAACGCCGGCTGGGTCGACTACCAAGGTATCGAGACCCAGGAACAGGCATTTCTCGACCGCGCCCTGGGTATCAGCGTGCATGCCCCGGTGTGGCTCGCCAAGCATGCCTGGAAGCACCTCAAGGCTTCCTCCGCCCCGCGCATCGTCCTGACCACCTCGGACCGTGCCATGTACCAGCGTTACGCCCAGCCGGGCCTGGTCGCCTACTCGGCGGGCAAGATGGCCCAGGTGGGCATCATGAACGCGCTCAGCATGGAAGGGCTGGAGCATGGCATTCTGGTCAACGCGATCTCGCCGGTGGCCAAGACCCGCATGTGGGGCGTGACCCAGCCCCCTGAAGAACTCAAACCCGAATGGGTAACACCGGGCGTGTTGTACCTGGCCAGCGCGCTGTGCCGGGATACCGGCTACATCCTGCGTGCCAGCAATGGTCAATTCACCGCCACCCGCTTCAGCGAGAACAGCGGGGTAAGTTATCCCCGCGACCTGGCGCGGGTGGAGGCGTCCAGCCTGGCTGAAGTGGCCGAGCGCTGGAGCCGCATCAAGGAATGTCACTACGTGCCGATCAAGGTCGCCAATATCCGTGCCGACCTGGGCGAAAGCCCGGTGTGGGATGCGCGCACGGGCGTGTTGTATTTCGTCGATATCACCGGCGGGCGTATTCACCGGCTGCTGCCTGATGGCGACGTAGAGAACCTGTACGAATCAGCGGCGCGGATCGGTGCCCTGGCCCTGACCGATCAAGGCAACCTGATCTTCACCGAGGATGCCAGCGTGGCCGTTCTCGATGTTCAGCCAGGCAAAGTGCGGCAGTACTCGGTGCCCGTGCACCACCGTTCGAGCTACCGCTTCAACGACGGTGCCTGCGACCCGCAAGGCCGTTTCGTCAGCGGGCTGATGGACGAAGGCCCGAGCGGCAAGACCGGCGCCTTGTTCCGCTTCGATGGCGAGTTGCACGATGAGGTGATCCACGACGGTTTGTCATTGCCCAACGGCATCGCCTGGTCGGCAGATAGCCAGACCGTGTTCTTCGTCGATTCCGTTGCCCGCTCGATCTATCGCGCCGAGTACCTGGCAGAAGGGCGTCTGGAGCAGATCAGCCTGTTCGCCGAAACGCCCGCCGAGCTAGGCCGCCCGGACGGGATTGCGCTGGACCGTGAAGGTGGGCTGTGGGTATGCCAGTTCAATGGCAGCTGCTTGCTGCGCTATGATCGCGACGGGCACCTGACCGACCAGGTGGTGATGCCGGTGCCGCGCCCGACCAGCTGTTGTTTCGGGGGTGATGGCCTGGGTACGCTGTTCATCACCACGGCACGCGTGGGTATGTCGCCGACAGAACTGCGGCACTACCCGGATGCCGGCGATGTGTATGCGATTCGCCCGGAAGTAGGCGGCATCGAACGGTTTGTCTTCAAGGAATAAGCGCTTGAATCTGGCTGGGCGGTAGCACGGCCAGCTCGCCAAAGCGCTGCGCCGAGTCAATGTAGCGCAGCGCCGATTTGGCGTCCTTCCAGCCTACGTAGCTCATCAGCGACTTCAATTCCCAGCCGTTGGCCGTGGCCCAGGTGGCAAAACCGCGGCGCAGGGAGTGGCCGGTGTACAGCGCTGCAGGCACGCCGGCGCGATCGAGCATGCGCCGTAACAGGCCGACCAGGCTGTTGCTGTTGAGCGGCGTATCACTCAGGTTGCCCCAGCGGTCGAGCTTGCGAAACACTGGGCCGTGGGCGATGCCAGCCACTTCCAGCCATTGCAGGTAGGCCGTAACCGGGCACAGTGCCTTGAGCGCAGGGGTACGGTGTTGCACGCCAAGCGCTTCCCGGTCGCCCTTGCTGCGCGGCAGGAACAAGGTGATACCGACACCCGCTTCGGCCTGGATATGCTCGACACGCAGACGCGCCAGTTCATCCCCGCGAAATCCCCGCCAGAAGCCGATAAGCAACAGCGCAGTGTCGCGCCTGGCGCGGCGCAGGGCTGGCAGGTCGTGGTGCTCGCGGGCCTGCCTGGCTTCTTCCTCGAAACGCTCGACAGCCGTTTGCAGATGCTGCAACAACAGCGGCGCAGCCTGTTTCGGCGGTGTCGGGTGCAAGGTGCGGATGCCCCGTAACACCTGGCGTACCAGAGGCGCTTTGGTCGGGTCGGGGAAGCCCTGGCTGATGTGCCATTGGCTCAAGGCTGCAAGGCGTTGGCGCAGGGTGCTGACGGCGTGCTGTTCGGCATGATCGGCCAGGTAGCGGGCGATGCTGTCGGCAGTGGCGGGAAGAAACCCACCCCAGTGCGCCTCGAAATGCTCGATGGCGGCCTGGTAACTGCGCCGGGTGTTGTCGCGGGTGGCGGCGCGGACGTAGCGCTCGATGTCGGTCATGGTCGGCGGTGTGGTGATGGACAGCGACAAGATAAAGCTTATTGGGTTGTCTGTCCCGGCCCATTCGCGGGCAAGCCCGCTCCCACAGGCTGGAGGCATGTCCGGGACCTGTGGGAGCGGGCTTGCCCCGCGAATGGGGCGGTATGGGCAAAGGTGATTTCACTGAGGCAACGCGGTATCCATCAGTTGCCGCAGCGGTACATACTCCGCCCGGCTGACCGGCACCAAGCCGCTGGCATCCTGGGAGGCGACGAATGCCGCCAGGGCCTCAGGGTCTTCCAGCATCGCCTTGCGAATGCGCTCTTTCAGCGCCGGGCACAGGCTGGCACTGAACACATACGGGTCGTAATAGATTGGCCTTGAACGCCACTGCACCTTTAGAGAGCTGGGTGCCAACGAGTGCCTAGCCAGGTAGGCATCGGCGCGTTCGCTGGCGACGAAGGCCGCATCGACACGGCCGTCCAACAGCGCTTGCAGCGCGTTGTCATGGTTGCCGGCATACACCAGCGAGCCGAAGAACCGTGGCAATGGCGCACCCACCTGGGCCGCGAACTCCACACTGGGCACCAGGCCGCCGGAGGTGCTGGCCGGGTCGCTGAGGGCCAGGCGCTTGCCACGCAGCGGCTCGATGCCGTCAGGGCTGTCGGCACGGGTCAACAACAGCGCCTGATAGTGGTTGCCGGCTGCGGTGAAAGGCCCGGCACTCAGGGTGAAGGTGGCAAAAGGTTCTACCTTCGGGTCCCGACGCTGGGCAAGTACGTAAGAGGCCGGGCCGAGGCGGGCGATGTCGGCGCCGCCGGAGACAATGGCATCGACCACGCTTTCGTACGAGGTGGCAATCATCAGCTCCACCGGCACCCCGGCGGCCTGGCTCAGGCGCTGCAGCAAGGCCTGGTGATCAATGACCATGGCTTCGCTGCTTTTGATCGGTATCACCGCCAGGCGCAAGCTGCGGGGTGTGCAGTCGGCCAGCGCAGCGGTCGCGAGCACGTTGGCCAGCAGCACACCGGCCAAGGCTCTCAAAGCACGCATGGTTTTTCCTCCAGGCTGTTGAAGGGCGGGTACTCACGCAATTGGGCCGGCGACAGCGGCCGGCTGAAGTGATAGCCCTGGGCGATGTCGCAGCCGGCAATTTTCAGACACACCACTTGTTCACGGGTCTCGACGCCTTCAGCGACGACCTCCAAGCCCAGGCGCTTGGCCAGGATGATGGTCGAGGAAACGATCGGGCTATCGTCGTAGCTGTTGGACAGCGGGGCGATCAGCGAGCGGTCGATCTTCAACTTGCTCAGGGGCAGTGACTGCAAATGCGCGAAGCCGGCGTAGCCGCGGCCGAAATCGTCCAGGCTGATGCCCAGACCGGCCGTGCGCAGGCGGTGCAGGTGATCGACCGCGGTGCCTTCCGGGTCGAGAATGGTGGTCTCGGTGATCTCCAGCTCCAGCCGCTGCGGGGCGATGCCGTACAGCTGCAATTTGGCCAGCAAGCGGGTGCTGAAGTCGGCCTGGCGCAGCTGCAGCGCCGAGACATTCACCGCCAGCCGGGTTTCGCGGCCCTGGGCGTCCCAGCGTGCCAGCTCCTCGCAGGCCAGGCGCAACACTTCCCAACCCAGCTCGATGATGAAACCGCTGCGTTCTGCCAAGCCGATGAAACGGTCCGGGTAGAGCAGCCCGAACGCTGGATGATCCCAGCGCACCAGTGCTTCGTAGCCCAGCACCTGGTGGGTGTCGAGGCGAATCTGAGGCTGGTAATGCAACACGAACTGTCGCTCGGCCAGGGCGCTACCGAAGGCCTGTTCAAGGGTGAAGGCCTGGATGTCGGCTAGGTTGAGCGAGGGGTCGAAGAAGCGGTACTGGGCGCGCCCGGCCTGTTTGGCCGAATACATGGCAGCATCGGCGCAGCGGATCAGGCTGTCGATGTCCTGGCCATCGCGCGGGCAGATACTGACGCCGACGCTGGGGCTGGTGTTGACCTCCTGGCCGTCCAGGGCATAGGTGGCCGAGAGCTTCTGCACCAGGTTGTGCACCCAGCTGTTGATCTGCGCTTCACTGCGCTCGCCCGCCAGCAGCACGACGAATTCGTCGCCACCAAAGCGCGAGGCTTCGTCGCCGGGTTCGAGCAGGCGCTGGATGCGCCCGGCCACGGCCTGCAGCAGCAGGTCGCCGATCTTGTGCCCAAGCGAGTCGTTGATCGACTTGAAGCGGTCCATGTCGATGAACAGAATTGCCATCAGCCGGCGTTTGCCACGCTGGCGCGTCAGTGCCTGGCCTGCCACTTCGACGAACTGGCGGCGGTTGTGCAGGCCGCTGAGGTGGTCGGTGGCGGCGGCATGGCTGCTACGCCGGTGTTCGTCCTCCAGGCGCCCGATCAGCTGCTGGTTGACCTGTTGCGCGTGCTCCAGGGCACTGAAGGCTTCCTGTCGCTTGCCTAACAGCCGCAGGGTCCAGGCCAGGCTGGCGAGGATCATCAGGGTCATGCTCAGGTTCAGCCAGAACTGCCGTGAGTAGGCCAAGGCAGTGGGGGCGAGAATTTCGTCGTAGCGTTGGCTGACGATGATGCTGAAGCCGCGCTCGTCGATGCGCCGGTACAGGCTTTGGAACGGGTTGCCGGCAGCGTACTGGACCAGCAGCCCAGCCTCGCTGCCCGGGGTCGGCAGGCCAGGTTCGAATTCATCACCGGCCACGACCACGCCACTGGTGTCGATACGCAGGCGTTCCTGGCCGTCATCCTGCAACAGGCGCATCAATCCGGTAGCGCCGAGGTCGATGTGCTGGAACAGCACGGCAAGGTAGCCGATATCGAGTTGTACCACGAGGATGTTGTCGATTTCGCGACCGGGCAGGTTGGTCAATGGCAACAGGAAGGGCAGGCGCCAGTTGGGCATGGGCGCAGGCGTGAGCGTTGGGGTGATACGCGGCAGGAACGGCTTGAAACCGTAATGGGCGACATGCAGTTTGAGCTGCTGCAGCCAATCGTCCGGCAGCGCTGGCGCCTCATCGCTGTGGCTTGCCGAAACTAACCGCCCGTTCCGGTCGTATAAGCTCATGCGTTTGAACACCGGATCTTCGGCCAACAGCCGTGCCAGGCTCAGGTTGCCCTGGCGCAGCACTTTCATGTCGTCCTGGGTGACCCGGCCTACGGCCTGGGCGCGGTCGACCAACTGTCGCAGGCTTTCGCCGACGATGCTGGCGAGGTTCAGGTGCTCGGCAGCCTTCGCCGACAGCGCATCCTGCCGCGCGGCAGCCTTCTGGGTGAAGTGCAGCCCCCAGAGGAATGTCAGGGTGGCTGCGCAGAGCACCAGTATCAACAGACGCAACAAGCCTGCAGACGAGAGAAAACGGCGTATCACAGCTGGCATTCCCGACCCTGGGTGATGGTCGAAAAATACGACAGCCAGATGACAGAGTCATGACTAGTGGCTAATTGCCTTTAGGGTTTTCCCCGGTCTGCCAGCGGTGCCTGCAACCGCGTGGTCTCTTCTTCGAGGTAGCTGAGCAGGGCAGCGACTTCGGCATCGCCCAGGCGCATGTTGGGCATGGCCAGGCGGTTGTACTGTTCGTAGAGCAGCGTGGCCAGCGGGTCTTTTTCGGCGAGCATCTGGTCCGGTTCCTTGAGCCAGCGGGCCAGCCAGCTGGCTTCACGTTGCCGAGTCACGCCGAGCAGGTCGGGGCCGATGCCGGATTGGCCGGGTTCGACATTACCCACCGAATGGCAGGACGAGCAGCGCGTGCGGAAGATCTGCTCGCCGCTGCTGGGGGGGCGGATATCGGGGGCGCTGGCGTAGTCGTTGGTCATCGCCGTGGCTTGCTTCCAGTTATGCAGGCTGTTGCCCAGACGGTCAGCGAGGATGTAGGGGCTTTCGAAGGGCGAGGCCTTCATCCAGCGACCGGTGGCCTGATTGCCGATGATCAGGCTCAGGTTATGATCCTTCGAGCGGCCGTTCTCCAGGCCTTCTATATAAAGGCCCAGGCGCCGACGCAGTTGCTCGATGTCGCCGGGCTCGCCAGTCAGCAGGGTCCAGCCGGGGCCGATGGCGAACTTCTCGGCATAGCGCTTGAGGGTGGCGGGGGTGTCATTGTAGGGATCGATGCTGATGGAATAGAGGAAGATGTCCTTACCCACGCGGTCGCCGAGGATCTTCTGTACCTGGCGCAAGCGCGCGGTTTCCACCGGGCAGGAGTCGCTGCAGCCGGTGAAGATGAAGTTGATGGCGACCACCTTGTCCTTGATCAGGTCGTCGAAGAAATGGACTTTTTTGCCGTCCTGGGTGAGCAGTGGGGTGTTGGGGAAGTAGTCGGCGCCCCAGGGCGTGCTGCCTTGGGCCTGGATCGGGACTTGTGCCTGGGCTTGCAAGACAGGCTTTATTGGCCAGTAGTGGGTGCTGGCGGCGAACAGGGAGAGTGCGAGCAGAACAGGCCATGAACCGGACATGAGGGGATCCTCGGTTGTTCGTGTGTTGCGATTGGGGTTGCTGCGCAGCCCTTCGCGGGGCAAGCCCGCTCCCACAGATTCGTGTGGGAGCGGGCTTGCCCCGCGAAGGCCGCAAAGCGGCCCCACGCTTTACTTGATGCTGATCGGAGCGGTCACGCTCTGCCCCAGAGCCGACTTCACGGTCACCGTCGCCGGCGTGGCCGGGCCACTGCCGGTGGTGGTCACCGACAACCGCCAGCGGGCACCGGTGGTTGCTGCCGTCAGCGTCGCCGTCCCCAGGTTCAGCGGCCCGCTGGTGGTCGCGGCAGTGACCGTAATGCTGTTGCCGGTGGCCACCGATGTCGTGCCAGACACGTCCCAGGTGTAGCGGTTGTTGCTGCGCAACTGCACCGAGGCGCTGCTGACCTGGATCTCATCCATGGCCACCGCCGGGCCGACCGCAATGCTCACCGTGGCCGGCGCCAACGACTCGGCACCTTTGGCATCACGCGCCGAGTAATTGAAGCTGGCAGTGAAGGGCGTGGGCACCGTGGTTGGCGGGGTATAGGTGATGGTGGTGCCATCGGTGCTGGTCGAGCCCTGACCCGAGTCCGGTTGGCTCAGGCTCTTCACGGTCAGCGGCAGGTTGCCCTCCGGATCGGTGTCATTGGCCAGCACATTGAGCACGATCGGTTTACCTGCCGTGGTGGCTGCACTGTCATTCACAGCTACCGGTGGTTTGTTGCTGGTGTCGTCGTCACCGCCATGTCCACTGGTGTTGCGGAAAGTTGGCAGGCCCACGGAAGCGACGTACTGCACACCATCCCAGCCCGGCAGCGGGGTCGGCATCACCTGGAACTGGCCTGGGTGCTCGATGTCCCAGCGCAGCAGCATCGAGGTGTCCTCATGCTGGGTGTTGTGGCAATGCTCTATGTAGGTCCCGGCGAACTCGCGGAAGCGGATGGCCATTTCCACTTCTTCGGAGGAGTCTACGTCCGGGCCGATGCGGTAGACGTCCTTGCGTGCCCATTTCTCCCATTCCGGCGGCGCCTTGCCGTCGCGGCTGAGCACCACACCTTCTTCGAAGTGCACATGCACGGGGTGGCTCCAGCCGTTGCCGCCGTTCTTGATCTTCCACACTTCAAGTGTGCCGTCGCCACTGAAGCCGCCGTCGGTGGCCTCGTTCGTCAGTTGCGCGGCAGCGGTAATGCGCCGCGGGTCCATGCTGTAACCGAAGCCGCCGTCGGTCTTGATGGTCCAGGGCGCCGTGTCGGTGCCATCGGAGCGGCCGAAGATGAACTCACGATGGCGGGCAGCTTTGATCTTGTCCTTGTCGGCCTGGGCGGTGCGGTCGATGGTCAGCGGGATCATCTTCAGGCCTTCGGCCTTGCCAGGTTTGGCCGGCTCGTAGGCGGTCGGGTCCATGCTCACGTCCTGGCCGCTATAAGGCTGCACCAGCAACTGCATGAACTTGCCCACCACCGGGTCGCCCCTGTCCCATTCCGGGCCCTTGCTGGTCTGCTTGATGACCGCCTTGTACTTCTCCGACATCACATCGGCCAGCGAGATCGCCTGTTTCGGGCCTTTGCCGGTGTCGTGCTCCATCAAGTTGACGAAGTACAGCTTGTCGCCGGCTTTGATGCCGTTCTTGGCGAAGTTGATGATGATGTCGTAGCGCTCGGCAATGCCCTGCAGCGGCAGGATGGCGTTGTTGTCCTGCAGGTCGCCGTCGCCGTTGAGGTCCAGGGTGCCATCGAACGGCACCGCGTGCTCCATGATGTTGCCGTCGTTGGCGACCATGTGGAACGGCACCCGAGCGTAGGACAGATTGGAGCCGGCTGGCCCCTTGAGTTCGCCACTGTTGCCCGCAATTTCACGCACCACGGCAAACTTGAAGTAGCGCGACACCGAGCCGTTGAGAATGCGGAAGCGATAAGCGCGTGCACGCACCTTGAGCTTGGGTTGGTACTGCCAGTTGACCAGTATCTGGTCCCCGAGGAAGCCGTCGGTGTTGAACGGGTTGAACCACAGTTGGCCGTTCTGATCCCAGGCCTTGTCGGCGATCACCAGGTTGACGTCGTAGTCGCGGTTGCCCCAGGGCATGCCGCTGCCGCTCGGCAAGCGCAGGTTGACGCCGTCCTGCAGCGCTTCGTTGCCACGGTCCAGGGCGCTGTAGTAGTTCATCATCACGGCGTTGCCTTTGTAGACGTTCTGCGCCGTGAAATCGAGCATATGGTCGTGGAACCAGTGGGTGCTCATGGTTTCGCGCCAGTCACCGCGAATCTTGATGCTGCCGTTCTGGCAGGTCTTCAGGCCTGGCGACGCATCGTTGACGAACAGGGTTTCGCCGGGCGAGCAGGGGAACGCTGCGCGTGGGTCCTGGGCGCGGGTATTGATTGTGTCATAGCCGGCCAGCTGGATTGGCCAGCGGTAATCGTAGTACTGGCCGGGGAAGAAGTAGGCGTTGGCGAATCCATCGCTTTCTGCCGGGGAGTGGCCGTTGTGCTCGTGGGTCGAGATGGTGTGCAGGCCGAAACCGCCGTTGGCCGCCGGGTCGATCGGCAGCGCGTTGTAATGGCGCATCAGCACTGGCTGGCCGTAGCGCACCATCAGCAGTTTTACTGGGAAGGTGCCATCGAAGGTCCACAACGACTTGTGGTTCTGCAGCGGCATGTTCGGGTGAAAGCGCGTGTCGATGCCCTTGGTGGTGCCCAGGGTGGTGGGGATGTCGGAGGTCTGGTAATACAACCCGCCCGGGGCGAACTCGCCCACGGCATAGTTGTGCAACTGCTTGCGGTCACGCAGCCCCTGGTTGATGCGTGCGCCCGCCTGGGCGGTCTTGAACGCAGCCTGGGGGTAGAACTCGTTCCAGCGCTGGTGCGACCAACCCTTTCCTGGTGGCCGGCCTTCCGCTGGCGAGCCGACCGAGTTGCGGTTGAGGAACATCTCGATCTGCGCCTTCCACGGGTTGCGGTCGAGCACGTTGGAATACTGGGTAGGAAATGGGAACAGCCCGGGCTGCTTGAGGAAAGCTTCCAGGGCGTTGCCGTTGGGGCTGCTGCGGGCAACGATGTCCGGGTCTTGCGCTGGAGAAGCGCCCAGCGTCGGGACGGGGAAGGTCAAGCTTGGCGGCGGCAGGCTCGGGTCGAGTTTTTCCGGGCCGAATTCTTCGAACAGCAGCAATTGCTGGGTGAAGGGTTGCGCGCCGAACAGCGGGCTGGGTTTGCCATTGGTAGGGTAGTTGCGTGAAGTCTGCAGGGCCGGTGGCAGCACGTTGTCGACGCGGTTGCTGGCCCGATCCCCGTACACCCCGTCCTTGAGCTCCAGCGAGCCCTGGTTCGCTTCGGGCAGGTTGAACAGGTTGAGTAGCGCCGGGTTCGGGTCGGCCGGTTGATCGTCATAGTGTGACGGGTCCGTCGGCGGTGGCTGGCTGACGTCATCCAGGGAAGAAGCCATCACGCTGAGCTGGCCGAGGCTGAGCATCAGCGCGGTGACGGCGGTCAGTTTGAATGCGTTCAGGCTGGGGTGGATCACGGCAGTTGTTTTCATCGCCTTATGCCTCGGTCACAGAAATGGCTTGGGGCCATCAATGGCGTATTGCCTCGTTTTGATGGCCGGAGCAACGGCTGTGCCAAGTAATGTTTTGTTAAACAAAACCTTGAAGGAACTGATGCGGACTAAATATTGTCGCGTCAAAAATGGGGACAGGCCCCCAGAAGCGGGCCCTGGGGCCCCATTACTGGTGAACGGCTCCGTGACAAATGCCGCTCGGGTGCTGTATACCTGCACCCCACCAAGGGGAGTCCGGCAACGGGCTGAGAGACCGCTGGCATTGCAGCGCGGTGACCCTTAGAACCTGATCCGGATCATGCCGGCGAAGGGATGGGACTGCCGACCTGCCTTTTTGCCGGCCTCACTGCGAGGCCGCTCCATGCCCCAACGCAACGGTCTCGCTGTCACCCAATGGAGGGCAGCACCATGAGCGAACGCTTCACCGAAACCTTGCGCCGCCAGAGCGAACCGACCTGGTCGGCTGCCGTCGGCCACCGCTTCGTCACCGAGCTTTGCGACGGCAGTGTGGCCGACCCGATCATGGTCCGCTACCTAGTCCAGGACCACCGTTTTCTCGACAGCTTCCTGACGTTGCTGGGCGCAGCGATCGCCACTGCCGACACCTTCGAGGCTCGCTTACGCTTCGGCCGCTTCGCCGGGATGATTTCCAGCGATGAAAACACCTATTTCCTGCGCGCCTTCGAAGCACTGGACGTCAGCCCCGAGCAGCGTACAGAACCTGAGGACACGCTGCCCACCGCAGGCTTCAAGGCGATCATGCGCGAGGCGGCGGCCACCCGTTCGTATGCAGCGGCGCTGGCGGTATTGAACGTCGCCGAGGGTTTGTATCTGGACTGGGCGACCCGGGCCGCCAAACCGCTGCCAGGCAATTTCGTGCATGCCGAATGGATCACCCTCCACGACAACCCGGCGTTCGCGGAGTTCGTCGCCTTCCTGCAGGCCGAGCTCGACCGGGTAGGGCCGCAGGAAGCCGCCTTGAGCGGCGATTTCTATGCGCGCACCGTGGCCCTGGAGCTGGACTTCTTCGACGCCATCTACGACGAGGAGGCTTGAGCATGGATATCTTCGAGCGCCTGAAGGCTGCCACCGCAACGCAGTGGAACAGCTATGTGGACCACGATTTCGTCCGGCAGATGGGTGAGGGCACCTTGAGCGAGGAGGCCTTCCGAACCTACCTGGTGCAGGACTACCTGTTCCTCATCCAGTTCGCCCGCGCCTGGGCACTGGCCGCCTACAAGAGCCGCCTGCCAGCCGACATCCGTGCTGCCCAGGCCGGCCTGGCGGCGATCCTCGACGAGACCGAACTGCACCTGCGCTTGTGCGCCCGCTGGGGGCTGACGCAGGCCGATATCGAAGCGGCGCCGGAGCATCAGGCCACGGTCGCCTACACCCGCTATGTGCTCGATTGTGGCGCTGCGGGCGATTTGCTGGAGCTGCATGTGGCCTTGGCGCCGTGCGTGATCGGCTATGCCGAGATTGGCCGCACGCTGGCGGAGCGGATCGGTGATCTGAGCAGTCACCCGTATCGGGAATGGATAGGCGAATACGCCGGTGAAGGCTACCAGAGCGTCGCCGCAGCAGCGCGCAAACACCTCGATGAGCTGGCAGCGCGAAGCATGACCGAGCAGCGCTTCGTCGAGCTGGCGGCGATATTCGGCCAGGCTTCGCGGCTGGAGGCGGATTTTTGGCAGATGGGGTTGGATGGCGTGGCCTGAGCTGGTGTGAATACGGTACCTGTGGGAGCGGGCTTGCCCGCGAAGAAGGTTACTCGCTGCATGGCACGGGCTTCGCCCGTGTTCGCGGGCAAGCCCGCTCCCACACGGATCGCGCCGTTCAATGAATGCTGAGCAAGTCAGTTACCCCACAGAGGCCACGCAATCAGTTCCGGCGGTTAATTACTCACCATCAACTCCGGCCCCAGGTAGTGATTGACCAGGTCGATATCATCATCCCCCAGGCTGCCCACCGAGGACGCCAGGCGCAGCCGTGACATCAGGTAGCGCACCTTGGCCTCGAACAGATCATGCCGCGCCACGAACAGCAGTTCCTCGGCATTGAGCACATCCGAGTTGGTGCTGGTGCCGCCTTCCTTGAAGCCCTTGCGCGTCGACAGCAGCGAGCGCTCGTTGGAGGCCACGGCTTTTTCCAATGCCCGCACCCGCAGTGCGCCGCTCTGCACGCCACGGTACTCGCGGGTGGTGCCGGAAATCACTTCCTGGCGCGTGGCGTCGAGTTCGTCGAGGGCCTTGGAACTGTTGGCCGAGGCCTGACGTGTCAGGGCACTGACGCCGCCGCCGCTATAGAGCGGAATATTCAGCTCCAGGCCGATGGAACTGTAATGGTTGCGTTGGTTGAGTTCGGAGATCGACTGGCTCTCGCCGGCGGTATACCCCGCGACAAAGTCCAGCGTCGGGTAGTGGCCGGCGCGGGCGCGTTTCACTTCTTCTTCGGCCAGCGCGTAGCTGTGCCGGCGCGCATGGATCAATGGGCTGTCGGCCTGAGCCCTGACCAGCCAGTCCTGCAGGTTGCCTGGCAGCAGCGGCGGGGTATCGAAGGCCGGTTGCAGGGTTGTCAGTGAATCCGGCGTTTCACCAATGTATTCCGCAAGCTTGCGCCGGGTATTGACCAGATTGTCCTGCGCCTCGATCACTTCGGCTTCAGCCAGGTCGCGCCGGGCGGCCGACTCATCGATGTCGACGATGGTGCCGTCACCCAGCTCCATGCGCCGTCTGGCCGAGGCCAGTTGCTCTTCGAAGGCGGTCAGCTTGGACTTGGCCAAGGTGATGGTTTCGCTGGCCAGGAGCACGTCGAAATAGGCGTCGGCCAGGCGTACCGCGGCGTCCTGGCTCTTGGCATCGAACACCGCGATGCTGTAGTCGGCGCGCTGTTGGCCCTGGTGATACTCGGCCATTTTCTGTTTGTTGAATAACGGTTGGCGCAACCGCACGCTGGCCCCTTTGGAATCGTAATCGAGATCGCGGTCGAGACCGTTCTGGCGTTGGCTGCCATTGATCTTGTTGAAGTAGGCCGAGCCATTGATCTGCGGCAGCAGGCCCGCCTGGCCGATGGCGCGGTTTTCGGCACCGGCTTGCTGCTCGTGTACGGCGGCCTGGTAGATCGGGCCCTGGTACTGCAACAGGTCCCAGGCTTGCTTGAGGTCCATGGCGCTGGCCGGCGCGGCCAATCCCAACAGGCAGACGAACAGACAACGGCGGTTCATTTCATTGTTCCTTGAACGCGCTGTCGACGCGTTCGAGCATGGGTTTGAGCAGGTAGCTGAGCAAGTTGCGCTCCCCGGTCTTGATGGTCACCGTGGCAGGCATGCCGGGGCGGATGTGGTTGCTGCCAAGCAGGTTCATGCCTTCGGCGGTGACGTCTACTTGCGCGAGGTAGAACGGCTGTTTGCTTTCCTCGTCCATCAGCCGGTCGGCGGAGAGGGCCTTGACCCGCCCGGGGATATTGGGCGTCTGCGCGTGGTTGAAGGCCGGGAAGGCGATGTCCACGGCCAGCCCCGGGACCAGCTTGTCGATGGCTTGCACCGGGATCATCGCATCGACCTGCAGCGGCTCGTTCAGCGGCACGACTTCCATGATCTTCGCCCCGGGCTGGATGATGCCGCCAACGGTGGCGATGCTCAGCGCCTGGACCATGCCGTCGATCGGCGAGCGGATCACCGTGTGCGTCACTTCGTAGTCGAGTGCCCGCAAGCGGTCGGCGAGGGTCGTGTTTTCCTTGGCGGTGTCGGTCAACTGCGACTCGACTTCCTTCAGGTAGTCGTGCTGGCGTTGCAGGATGCGCAGCTTGATCTCCGTGGCCTGGCTGCGCACTCGGGCGATGTTGTTGAGGTTTTCGGCCTGGCCTGCGGACAGGTCGGCATTGCTGCGTTCCAGTTCCAGCAGGCGGTTGCGCGGCACGTAACCTTCGGCCGCCAGCGTGCGTGTGCCTTTGAGTTCCTGGTCGAGGAAACCGATCTGCGAGGCGCGGGCGCCATACACCTGTTGCAGACCCTTCAGTTGCACGTTCGAGGCGGTGAGGTTTTCTTCGAGGATGCTGATCTCGCCCGCCAAGCCCGCGCGGCGGGTGTCCAGCAGGCGCTGTTGCAATTCCATCGCGGCTATAAGGCGTGGGTCGTCGGCGTAACGCTTGAGCAACTCGGGGTCGTAGGCCACGGTGTCGCGGCCGTCACGCTCAGCTTCGAGGCGGTTTTGCACGGCCTTGCTGACGATGTACTGGGCGCTCAGCGCGCCTTGTTCGGCCACCGCATGCAGGGCGTCGAGGCGGACCACTGCCTGGCCCTTCTTCACCTCATCGCCTTCGCGCACGAGGATGGCTTCCACGGTGCCGCCGGTCAGGTGCTGCACTGCCTTGCGATTACTGGTGACCTTGACCGTGCCGGTGGCGACCACGCCTGCATCCAGCGGCGCCAGCCAGCCCCACAGCAGGAAACCGCCGAAACCCGCGAGCATCAGCCACAGGCCCAGCCGCGCCGGTTTGCCGGCATCCAGGTCGATCAGGCTAGTGGCTTGGGCGGGAATCATCTCGGGGTGTTGGCTCAGTTGCATGATCGGTTACTCCCGTACTTTCACGGAGGCCAACGGAGCCGCGGCGCCAGCCGGTATCACACTGGCCTTGCGCAATGCGGCGAACACTTCATCGCGACTGCCGAGCATCTGCACGCCGCCGTCGCGCAGCATTAGCACCTTTTCGACGGCACACAGGACGTTGGGGCGGTGGGAAATGAGGATGACCGTGGCGCCACGGGCCTTGAGTGCGGCCAGGCCATCGACCAGGGCCTTCTCACCGACGTCGTCGAGGTTGGCGTTGGGTTCATCGAGCACCACCAGGCTAGGCTCGCCATACAGTGCCCGGGCCAGGGCGATGCGTTGCTTCTGGCCACCGGAAAGCGGGCTGCCGTCGGTGCCCAGGCGGGTGTCGTAGCCTTGAGCCAGGCGCAGGATCATGTCGTGCACGCCACAGATCTGGGCTGCACGGATCACTGCGTCACTGTCCACCTCGCCAAAGCGGGCGATGTTATCGGCAATCGTGCCTTCGAACAGTTCCACGTCCTGTGGCAGGTAACCGAGCCAGGGGCCCAGTTCGGCCTTGTTCCAGCTGAAGATGTCGGCGCCGTCGAGACGCACCTTGCCGGCCTGGGTCGGCCATACGCCGACCAGCAGGCGGGCGAGGGTGGACTTGCCCGAGGCGGACGGGCCGATGATGCCGAGGCTTTCCCCGGGGGCCAGGTTGAAACTCACCCCGCGGAGGATAGTGTTGTTGGCGCCCGGTGCTCCGGCGAAGACGTTTTCAACGGCCAGCATCCCCAGCGGGCGTTGCAGCGACATGCTCGGAGGCCGGCGTGGATAGTCATCGAGCAATTCGTTGAGCCGCCCCCATGCCGAGCGGCAGCCGAGCAGCTGCTTCCACGAGGCGATGACCTGTTCCACCGGGCCCAGCGCTCGGCCGGTGAGGATTGAACAGGCGATCATCATGCCTGGGGTAATCTTGCCCTCAATGGCCAGCAGCGCGCCGGTGCCGAGGATCAATGACTGCAGGGTAATGCGCACGAAGCGCCCGGTGCTGCTTATGATCGCGGCTCGGTCGGACGCCAGGCCCTGCATCTGCAGAATGCGCAGGTGGCCCTGGTACCAACGCTTGCTGATCGACGGCAGCATGCCCATGGCCTCGATGACCTCGGCATTGCGCAGGTTGTTGTTGGCGTAGTTGGCGCTGGAGATGGCCGCCTGGTTGGCCTCCGCCAGCGGCTTCTGCGTGGCTTTTTCCGTCAGGTAGGCCAGGCCGACCAGGATCAGCGAACCGATCAGCGTGACCAGGCCCAGCAGCGGGTGAATCAGGTAGGACACCAGCAGGTAGATCGGTGTCCACGGCGCATCGAAGAAGGCGAACAGGCCGTTGCCGGTCAGAAACTGGCGCACCTGCGCCAGGTCTTGCAGGGCTTGTGCCGGGTTACCACCGGCGCGGCTCAGGTTGCGTTCGAATGCTGCACTGAAGACGCGCTGGTTGAGGCTCATGTCGAGGCAGTTGCCGACCCGCACCAGCACCCGGCTGCGCACCCATTCCAGGGTGGACATCAGCAGGAACAGGCCTACCACCAGCAACGTCAGCATGGTAAGCGTGGTCACGTTACGGCTGACCAGCGCCCGGTCGTAAACCTGCAGCATGTAGACCGATGGCGTCAACATCATGACGTTGATTACGCCACTGAAGGCGGCCAGGGCGAAAAAACTGCGGCGCAAGCGGAAAAAAGCGTCGGCCAGTTCGGGGCGGGTGCGCGGATGCTTGTTCATGGAGGCCTCCCTTTTCGAAAAACCGGTGGCCGTTGCGGCGAGCCGGACTTCATAAAACAGGCGTTCTAGAAGGGCTGCAGGCCGGTCTCTCTATTGGCGACTGGGCAAAATGCTTGCGCTGCTCCCACATGCACGAGCGTAGGTTGCATGGAAATATCTTGTAATATCATTTTGCTCTAATGAAGTTTTGAACTTTTCATAAGTCTCAGGAAAACAGCGAGTTGCAACGCATTATCATCGGGAGCCATTTTTTTCGACGCGGCATTGACAAGGTATGGACCTACGACTTTAGTCTTGGATATTCGCGGTCGCTGTGGGAGCGGGCTTGCCCCGCGAACACGGGCGAAGCCCGTGCCAACCAACGTGGTGCCTTCTTCGCAGGCAAGCCCGTTCCCACACGATCTGCGGCTAGACCGTTACATGCGTTGCCTCGGGAGCGACCCAATGGCCATTCACTCGACCTTTTGCTGCCACGGCCCACCTGCCTGTTAGGCCGCCGTTACATCTCTGCACGGCGATCGCCTGAACTCCGCTGAACCACTCACTGCGCACGTCATCCCAGACCAGGCGCGGGATGGACCCTGTCGCCCTGTGTCTTCTCCCGACACTTCGAGGGCAATAGAAAATGGCCAATTTCAGCAAGTCGGACCTGGAGTTCATTCTCAAGCAGATCTTCATCGCCGAAGCGCACGCCAAGGGCGCCAACCTCATCGACCTGCTGCCCAACGGCCAGGTGCCGTTCGGCCTGCGCACCGTCGATGGCAGCTACAACAACCTGGTGGCCGGCCAAAGCGAATTTGGCGCCGCCGACAACTCGTTCCTGCGCCTGCTCGATGCCCAGTACCGCTCGGCCGCATATGCCGCGACGGGCACGGTGGTCGATTCGCAGCCACGGGTCATCAGCAACCTGATCGTCGACCAGACCGGCCACAACCCGGCAGCGGTCGAGGCCAACGGCGGCGCCACTGCAGTGATGAGCCCTGGCCAGGATGGAGTGTTCGGTACGGCCGACGACACGCCGGTATTCTTCATCCCCAACGTCTCGGCGGATGCCGGCCTGACTGCCGGCTTCAACTCGTGGATGACTTTTTTCGGCCAGTTTTTCGACCATGGCCTGGACCTGGTCAGCAAGAGCAACAGCGACATCGTTTTCATCCCGCTGCAGGCAGACGACCCACTGTACGTGCCGGGCAGCCCGACCAACTTCATGGTGCTGTCGCGCGCAGTGCGCACCGCAGGCGCCGATGGCGTGGTCGGCACGGCCGACGATGGCCAGCCCAATACCACGTCACCTTTCGTTGATCAGAGCCAGACCTACAGCTCGCACCCCTCGCACCAGGTGTTCCTGCGCGAATACACCCTCAACGCCGCCGGTGACCCGGTGGCGACCGGGCGCCTGATCACCAACCGTGACCTGGGTGCCGATGGCAAGTTCGGTACTGCCGACGATGGCAACGGCGAGAAAGGCGGCATGGCCACCTGGGCGGTGGTCAAGGCCCAGGCGCGTGACATCCTGGGCATCAACCTGACCGACGCCGACGTGCACAATGTGCCGCTGCTGGCCACCGATGCCTATGGCAATTTCATTCGCGGGCCAGGCGGCATGCCGCAGGTGGTGATGCGTGTCAGCAACGGTGCCGACGGCGTCGCAGGCACCGCCGATGACGTCACGCAATTGGTAGAGGGCAATCGCGCAGCGCCGATCAGCCTGGCCACTGCGGTCAGCACCGGGCATGGCTTCCTTGACGACATCGCGCACAATGCCGCACCGGTCGTGGTCGGCGGGGTGCTGCAGGCCGATGCCGACAGCGATGTCGGCAATGCCCAAGCGGTTGGCAGCGGGGGCAACAACCTGACCTACGACAACGAACTGCTCGATGCCCACTACATCGCGGGCGACGGCCGTGCCAACGAGAACATCGGCCTCACCGCCGTGCACCATGTATTCCACTCAGAGCACAACCGCCTGGTGCAGCAATCGAAGGACACCATCCTCGCCGCAGGCGACCTGGCCTTCCTCAATGAGTGGCTGCTCGACGACGTGGCTGCGATGCCCACCACACCTGCGCAAATCGCCGCGCTGGTGTGGAACGGAGAACGGCTGTTCCAGGCGGCCAAGTTCGGCACCGAGATGCAATACCAGCACTTGGTGTTCGAAGAGTTCGCGCGCACCGTTCAGCCGCAGATCGACGAGTTCCTGGCGCCCAACGGCTACGACACCTCGATCAACCCGGCGATCCTCGCCGAGTTCGCCCACGTGGTGTACCGCTTCGGCCACTCGATGTTGACCGAGACCGTCGACCGTTTCGACCCGCAGTTCAACCCGATCCTCACCGACCCGAACAACCCCGACCAGCAAATGGGCCTGATCGCGGCGTTCCTCAACCCACTGGCATTCGCCGGTAGCGGCGCCACCGCAGACGAAGCTGCAGGTGCGATCATCCGTGGCGTAACTCGTCAGCTGGGCAACGAGATCGACGAGTTCGTCACCGAGGCGCTGCGCAACAACCTGCTGGGCTTGCCGCTCGACCTGCCGGCGCTGAACCTGGCGCGTGGCCGCGACACCGGCATCCCCACGCTGAACGAGGCACGCCGGGAGTTCTACCACATGACCGGCGACAGCCAGCTGAAGGCCTACATCAGTTGGATCGACTTTGCCGACCACCTGAAACACCCCGCGTCGCTGGTGAACTTCATCGCCGCCTACGGCACCCACAGTTCCATCACCGGTGCCACCACCCTGGCGGACAAACGCGCTGCGGCCATGGCGCTGGTGTTCGGCGGGGCCGGGTCCCCGGCCGACCGCATGGACTTCCTCAGTGGGTCGGGAGGTTGGGCCAACGTCAGCCTGGCCGGCAAGGACGGGGTGATCGGCACTGCCGATGACGTGTCCGGGGTCACCATCAGCGGCGTCGACGCCATCGATTTCTGGGTCGGCGGCCTCGCCGAACAGAAGATGCCGTTTGGCGGCATGCTCGGCTCCAGTTTCAACTTTGTCTTCGAGACCCAGCTCGAAGCCCTGCAGAACGGCGACCGCTTCTATTACCTGTCGCGCACCGCCGGCCTCAACTTCGGCACCGAGCTTGAGAACAATTCGTTCGCCAAGCTGATCATGCTCAACACCGACGTTACCCACCTGTCCAACACCGTGTTCCTGACCCCGACCTACACCCTTGAAGTCAACCAGGCCAACCAGTTCACCGGCCTGGGCAGCGACGGCAAGGCCGACCCGACTGGCGGGCTGATGATCAATGGTGTGGAAATCGTCAAGCTGGTGGTCCGCGACAACCCCGACACCGTTGGCCCCGACAGCAACTACCTGCACTACAGGGGTGAAGACCATGTGGTGCTGGGTGGCACGGCCGGCGACGATGTCATCATTTCCGGTGAAGGCGACGACACCCTGTATGGCGACGGCGGCAACGACCGCCTGGAAGGTGGTGCCGGTAACGACGCGGTACTTGGCGGCGCGGGAGACGACATCATCACCGATTCGTTCGGCGACAACCGCCTGGAAGGCAACGCCGGCAACGATGTGATCGTCGCAGGCAGCATGCTTGCGGCCGGCAACCTGATCCTCGGTGGCGATGGCCAGGACTTCATCATCACCACCGAAGACATCAGCACCACCTTCGGTGGCCAGGGTGACGACTTCATCCTCGGCGCCAAGACCAACCTGCCACCCACCGGGAACGAAGGTGACGACTGGATCGAGAAAGGCACCCAGGATGGCGCCCCCGGCGACAACTTTGCGCCGCTGCTGACCGACGATGTGGTCGGCAACGACATCTTCGTTGGCGGCGGTGGTTTCGACGAAATGCTCGGTGAGGGTGGTGACGACGTCTTCGTCGGTAGCGATGCCCAGGACAAGATGGAGGGCATGTCCGGCTTCGACTGGGTGACCTACAAGAATGATCGGGCGGGCGTGACCGTCGACCTGAGCCTGGCAGCGCTGGCCCAGCCGCATGGCAATGCGCCGAACCAGAATGCCGGCGTGTTCAACCCGGTCGGCGCTTCGTCGGCCTCGATCCTCGACCGTTTTGCCGAGGTTGAGGGGGTGTCCGGTTCGACATTCGCCGATGTGCTCAAAGGCGATGACGTCGATGCCGTGACCATCCTCAACCATGGCGGGGCCACGGGCAGTGCGTTGACCAACGTGGCCTTGATCCGCGGCCTGCAGCAGTTCCTGGCGGAAGCCGGGCTGCCGACCACCGGCTTTGCCACCGGCAACATGTTGCTCGGTGGCAATGGCAGCGACCTGATCGAGGGGCGCGGCGGCGATGACCTGATCGATGGCGACAAGTGGCTCAACGTACGCATCGCCGTATACGCTCCCGGCGATGTCAACCATACCGGCCCCGAGATCGCCAGTTTCGACAGCATGGTCGACATGATCCCGTTCATGCTCGACCGCACCTATAACCCCGGCCAGCTCAAGGCCGTGCGGGAAATCCTGCCGGGTACCTCGACCGGGGGCGCGGCGTTCGATACCGCCATCTTCTCCGGCGTGCAATCCGAGTATGTGGTGACCGTGAACAACCGCGGCACGGTCAGCACGGCTGATGACGTGTGGACCGTGGCCGACACCGTGGCCGGTCGTGACGGCACCGACACGCTGCTGCACATCGAGCGCCTGCAGTTCGCCGACGGCCAGCGGCTGCTGGTGCCGGGCGGCAACGCCCAGCCGACCGGTACCCCGACGCTCACCGACGGCAATGGCGGCGCGATCACCGTGGGCGACATGCTCACGGTCAGCGTGGCCGGGGTGCGCGATGCCGACAACATCGGCACAGGCAATCCGCTGGGGACGCTCAACAACAGTTCGGTGTCCTACTACTGGCAGTTCGAAGCCGACCCTGGCAGCGGTGTATTCGAAGACATCGTCTTGTTGCCCGCTGGCGACCTGGCATTCCAGAGCGCCGATGGCACGGCGTTCAAGGTTTCGCCTGATCTCGCCGGCCTGTCGCTGCGGGTCAAGGCGATCTACCAGGATGCCCATGGAACCACCGAAATACTGTTCTCCCAGCCAACTGCCGTGGTGGAACCCGGCGCGCCGGTGGTGCCGACGCCGGCTACGCCGGTGGTGGATGCCTTGGCAGGTGGCGATGGGCTGCACATGGTGCGTTCGGACCTGAACTTCATCCTCGCGCAGATCAAGATTGCCGAGGCGGACGCGGCGGGGCAGGACATCCTCTCGCTGGTACCGAACATCCGCGCACCGCTGGGCTTGCGCGCGGTCGATGGCTCGAACAATAACCTGATGAACCTCAACGGCCACAACAACACCCAGTACGGCGCTGCGGACAACGTCTTCCCGCGCCTGACCGACCCGGTGTTCAAACCGGCAGAAGGCGCCCCGGCCGGCTTCTTCGGCCCCGGTTCACCGGCCATCCCTGGTTCTTCTTACCAGCAGACCAGCGGCTACGTGTTCGACTCGCAGCCACGCACCATCAGCAACCTGATCGTCGACCAGACCTCCAACAACCCAGCTGCTTACGCCACGGCGTATGACACCGGAGCTAACGGCAAGCTCGATTACGGCGCGCAGGGCAACGACGACGTGCTCAAGGACGGCGTGCGTATCGTTGCCAGCCCAGGCATGGACGGCAAGTTCGGCACGGCCGATGACCACGACGTCTACCTGTTCGAGAACACCTCCGCCGATGCGGGCCTGTCCGCGCCGTTCAACGCCTGGATGACCTTCTTCGGGCAGTTCTTCGATCACGGCCTGGACTTGGTCACCAAGGGTGGCTCTGGGACCGTCTTCATCCCGCTGCAACCGGATGACCCGCTGTATGTGCCCGGCGGTCACAGCAACTTCATGGTACTGACCCGCGCGACCAACCTGCCGGGCGCCGATGGTGTTCTGGGCACGGCCGACGACATCCATGAGCACACCAACACAACCACGCCGTTCGTTGATCAGAACCAGACCTACAGCTCGCACCCGTCGCACCAGGTGTTCCTGCGCGGTTATCAGCTGACGACCGATGGCCCTGTGGCCACCGGCCGGTTGATCACCAATCGTGATCTGGGCGCCGATGGCAAGTACGGCACCGGGGACGACAGAGAAATCGGTGGCATGGCGACCTGGAAAGTGGTCAAGGCGCAGGCCAATGACGTGCTCGGCATCCACCTGACCGACGCCGATGTCGACAACGTGCCGCTGCTGGCGACCGATGCCTACGGCAACTTCATCAAAGGCCCGCACGGCTACCCGCTGGTGGTGATGAAGGGTGCCGATGGCCTGGGCGGTACGGCGGATGACACGCTGGTCGAAGGCAACCCGCTGGCCCCGATCGACCTGACCAACGCCGTGCGCACCGGCCATCAGTTCCTCGCCGACATCGCCCACAATGCCGTGCCCGTGTTCAGCGCTGGCGTGCTCGCGCCAGACGCCGACAGCGTGGCTGGCAACGCCGTGCCAATGAACCCGCAGACCGGTAACAACCTGGCCTACGACAACGAACTGCTGGATGCGCACTACATCGCCGGTGACGGTCGGGTCAACGAGAACATCGGCCTGACCGCGGTGCATGCGATTTTCCACTCGGAGCACAACCGACTGGTGGCGCAGACCAAGGACACCGTGCTCGATTCGCACGATGTGGCCTTCCTCAACGAATGGCTGCTCAAACCGGTGACCGCGCTGCCTGCCAGCCAGGCCGAGATCGACGCGCTGGTGTGGAACGGCGAGCGGCTGTTCCAGGCAGCCAAGTTCGGCACCGAGATGCAGTACCAGCACCTGGTATTCGAGGAGTTCGCGCGCACCATCCAGCCCCGTGTCGACCTGTTCTTCGCGCCGACCCAGGTGTATGACGTCGAC
Source organism: Pseudomonas sp. NPDC090752 (assembly GCF_055584805.1). NCBI lineage: Bacteria > Pseudomonadati > Pseudomonadota > Gammaproteobacteria > Pseudomonadales > Pseudomonadaceae > Pseudomonas > Pseudomonas sp. NPDC090752. The sequence continues at coordinate 48,913 of NZ_JBVJLI010000006.1, forward strand.
CTCGATGCATCGATCGTCGCCGAATTCGCACACACGGTGTACCGCTTTGGCCACTCGATGCTGACCGAGACCGTCGACCGCTTCGACATCGACTTCAACGTCATCGGTGACCCGAGCAGTGCCAACCCTGACCAGCAGCTGGGTCTGATTGCGGCGTTCCTCAACCCGCTGGCGTACGCCGCCAGCGGTGTGACGCCCGAGGATGCGACCAGTGCCATCGTGCGCGGGGTGACTCGGCAAGCCGGAAACGAAATCGACGAGTTCGTCACCGAGGCGCTGCGCAACAACCTGCTCGGCCTGCCGCTGGACCTGCCGGCGATAAACATCGCCCGTGGCCGCGATGTCGGCATCCTATCACTGAACGCGGTGCGTCGGGACATCTATGGGCAAACCGGCGATACCCAGCTCAAGCCGTACACCAGCTGGGTCGACCTGGTGCAGCACCTGAAACACCCGGAGTCGCTGATCAACTTCATCGCCGCCTACGGCACCCATGCCTCGATCACTTCGGCAACCACGCTGGTCGCCAAGCGCGATGCGGCGATGGCGTTGATCTTCGGCGGCGCAGGTGCTCCAGCCGATCGCCTGGACTTCCTCAACGGCACCGGCGGCTGGGCCAATGTCACCCTTGCGGGTAAAGATGGCGTGATGGGCACTGTCGACGACTTGAAAGGTGTGACGGTGACCGGCGTCGATGCCATCGACCTGTGGATGGGCGGCCTGGCCGAAGCCAAGACACCGTTTGGCGGCATGCTCGGCAGCACCTTCAACTTCGTGTTCGAAAACCAGTTGGAGAAACTCCAGGACGGCGACCGCTTCTATTACCTGGAGCGCACCGCCGGGCTTTCGATGAATGCCGAACTGGAAAGCAACTCGTTCGCCAAGCTGATCATGGCCAACACCTCGGCGACCCACCTGCCGGGCCTGGTGTTCTCGGACCCGGGGTTCTACCTGGAAGTGGCCCAAAGCAAGCAGTACAACGACGGCCTGGGCAGCGCCGACCCGGACGGCGTTCTGCGCAACAACCCGCTTACCGCAGGCACAGACAGCAACTACATCCGTTACGCCGGGGATGAGCACATCGTGCTGGGCGGCAGCAACAACGCCGACATTCTCGTTGCCGGGGCTGGCGATGACACGGTGTGGGGCGATGCCGGCAACGACCGCATCGAAGGCGGGGACGGCAATGACCAGCTGCGCGGTGGCGCTGGCGACGACATCATCACCGACGCCGGGGGCGACGACAACATCCAGGGTGGCGACGGCAACGATGTGCTGCACGGTGGCAACGGCGTCAACCTGATCATTGGCGGGTTTGGCAACGACTTCATCATCACCGGCGAGGATGCCTCCGAAGCCATTGGCGGGCAGGGCAACGACTTCATCCTCGGCAGCAAGGCCAACGAGCAGGACATGGGCAACGAAGGCGACGACTGGATCGAGAAGGGCACCTCGGACGGTGCACCTGGCGACAACTTCGACCCGCTCGGCAACGACCCGGTGATCGGTAACGACGTGTTCATCGGCGGCAACGAGAACGACAAGTTCAACGGTGAGGGCGGCGACGACATCATGGTCGGCAGCCTTGGCTTCGGTGACCGCTATATCGGCGGCTCGGGCTACGACTGGGCGACGTTCAAGGGCCTCGCCCAGGGCGTGAGCATCGACATGAGCGACCGCTTCTTCGATGTGCCGACCGTGCCAGGCTCCGGTGCCTCGGCGCTGGTGCGCTTCGACATCATGGAAGGCCTGTCGGGGTCGGCGCACGGTGACTTCCTGCGCGGCGACAATGAGGATGCCACCTCACTGCCCACCGCCGGGGCCACCGGCAGCGTGCTGACCAACATCAGCCTGATCAACGGCCTGGCCGACCTGCTGGCTGCCGGCGCGACGTTCTACGACGGTGGCAACATCATCCTTGGCGGCAGCGGCAGCGACCTGCTGGAAGGCCGGGGCGGCGATGACATCCTTGACGGTGACAAATGGCTGAACGTGCGCATCAGCGTGCGCGCCAACCTCGATGGCAGCGGCCCGGAGATCGCCAGCTTCGACAGCATGGAACCGATGGTGCCGTACATGCTCAACGGCACCTACAACCCAGGCCAGCTGGTGATCGTGCGGGAGGTCCTGAACGGCAGCAACAACTACGACACCGCCTTGTTCTCAGGCGTCGCGACGGACTACAGCGTGGTGGTCGAGGGCAACAGCGTGATCGTTACCGACTTGGTGGCCGGGCGCGATGGCGTCGATCACCTGACCGGTATCGAGCGGTTGCAGTTCTCTGATCGCGCACTGGCTTCGGGCGTGGGTACGGCGGTCAACAACGGCCCCTCGGGCCATCTGGTGATTCTCGATGATGCCAGCGGGCTACGTGACGACACGCCGGTTACCGGCCAGCTGCTGCGGGTCACCGACCGAGGGGTGCATGACGCCGACAACGTGGGCGGGGCCAACCCGACCGGCGCAGTCACCGGCGGCGTTGCCTACTACTGGCAGGTGGAAGCCCTGCCGGGCTCCGGGGTGTACGAAGATATCACCCTGGTCGCCGCAGGCGAGGCATCGCGGGCAACGGGTGCCACCTTCCGGGTTACCGACGATGTGGCGGGGCTGAACATCCGCGTGCGGGCGGTGTACCAGGACGCCAAGGGCACGCTGGAAATCGTCGATTCGTCGCCGAACAGCACCGCCAGCGCGGGGCCGACCGTTACTGGGCTGCTGCTGCAGAACCAGACCTTGACCGCCAACCCGGCGAGCATCATCGACGTCGATGGCTTGAGCAACCCGCAGTTCACCTTCCAGTGGCAGGCGAACCGGGGTGTGGGTTGGGTCAATATCGCCGGCGCCATCGGCAGTACCTTTGTCCTGACCCAGGCTCAGGTGGGGCAGAACATGCGCGTGGTGGTCAGCTACGTGGACGACTTCGGGGTCTCCGAAAGCGTGGCATCGGACATCCTCGACCCGGTGGCCAACGTAAATGACGCACCGACCGGCGTGCCGCTGATCAACGACACCACCCCGGACCAGGGCCAGCTGCTGATGGCCTCGACCGCCGGCATCGCTGACCTCGACGGCCTGGGGGCGTTCAGCTTCCAGTGGCAGCAAGGCACGGGCGGCAACTTCAGCAACATCGCCGGTGCTACTGCGGCAAGCTTCACCCCAGGTGCTGCCCAAGGCAACCAGCAATTGCGGGTGATCGTGCGCTATACCGATGGTTTCGGCACGCTGGAGTCGCTGACGTCGGCGGCGACTGCGGCCGTGGTCGTGCCACCGGGAGTGGTGCTGACGGGCAACAACCAGGCCAATACCCTCACCGGTACGGTCGGCAACGACACCTTGTCGGGGCTTGGGGGCAACGACACGCTCAACGGCCTGGCAGGCAACGACATCCTCAACGGCGGTGATGGCAACGATATCCTCGACGGCGGGACCGGCGCCGATGCCATGAATGGCGGTGCCGGCAACGACACCTTCGTGGTCGACAACCTGGGCGACAGTGTCATCGAGGCAGCCAACGGCGGCACCGACCTGATACAGACCAGCCTGGCCAGCTACACCCTCGGTGACAACGTCGAGAACCTGACCTACACCGGTAGCAGCAGCTTCACCGGGACCGGTAACGCGCTCGCCAACACCCTGACTGGCGGCGCCAGCAACGATGTACTCAACGGTGACGCGGGTGCCGACCGCATGGTGGGGGGTGTCGGCAACGATACCTATATCGTCGATAACGCTGGCGATGTGGTAGTCGAAGCCACTGGAGGAGGCACGGACACCGTACAGACCTCGCTGGCGACCTACACCTTGGCGGGTAACGTCGAGATCCTCACCTTCACCGGGGTTGGCGACCTCACCGCGACGGGTAACGGCCTGGACAACATCATCACCGCGGGCAATGGAAACGACACGCTCAATGGTGACGGTGGCAACGACATCCTCAACGGCAACGCTGGCAACGACACCCTCAATGGCGACGCCGGTAATGACCAGCTGTTCGGTGGCCTGGGGGTCGACAGCCTGAACGGTGGTGGTGGCGACGACACCCTCGATGGCGGCGACGGCGGCGATGCCCTCAACGGTGGCAATGGCAACGACACGCTGCTGGGCGGGCAGGGCAACGATAACCTGAACGGCGATGTCGGTAACGACCTGCTGCTGGGTGGCGACGGCAACGACACGCTGTTCGGTGGGGCCGGCACCGATACCTTGCAGGGCGGCAATGGCAATGACTTCCTCAATGGCGCCGAAGGTAACGACACGGTCAGCGGCGGAGCCGGCAACGACACCCTGGTTGCCACCGACGGCAACGATGTCTTCCAGTTCGCCGCAGGCTTTGGCGCTGACCAGATCATCAACTTCGATGCCAACCCGGCGGGCGGGCAGGACCGGCTGGATATCACCGCGCTCAACATCACGGCAGCAAACTTTGCTGCCAGCGTGACCATCGCCGATGTAGGCGCGGACACCTTGGTCAGCATCGGTGGGGCCGACTCGATTCGCCTGGTCGGGGTGGCTGATGCGACAACGGTGACGGCGGCGGACTTCATTCTCGGGTAGAAATGAGGGCAGGGATGCCTAACCCCCCGATTGTTGAGGCGAACAGCGGCACCTGTGGGAGCTGCTTCAGCCGCGGGCACCGGCGAAGCCGGTGCCATCCACCGCGTCGTTTGCTTCGCGGCTAAAGCCGCTCCCACAGGGTATGCGGCGCGCTATCAGGCTGCGGACATCGAGGTCGTTCATTGGACGTAGCACGCCGGTCCTGGAACAGGCGTCGTTGATTCGCGCACCGGATAATCACAAGGCCTCCCCGCTTGTAAATACAACAACAAAAGCCTGCAGCAAAACTGAAAAGGGCCCCTCGATGGCAACGCAAGAAAACGTTGAAACACTGGCGCTCGGCGTCACCGACCCGTCCAAGACGGCCGAGGCCAGGCAGGACCGCCACCTCGAAGGCAAGCTTGACTGGGCAGTGTTCGGCGTCACCAGCCTGCTGGCGATCGCCTTCATTCTCTGGGGTATCGTCAACCAGGCGAGCCTCGCCGCCAGCGCCTCCACAGCGCAGTCCTGGGTGATCGTCAACTTCGGCTGGTTCTTCGTGCTGACCTCGACCGTGTTCGTGATCTTCGTGCTGTGGCTGGCGGCCAGCCGCTACGGCAGGATTCCGCTGGGGCGTGACGGCGAAGCGCCAGAATTTCGCACGGTGTCCTGGGTCGCCATGATGTTCAGCGCGGGCATGGGAATCGGCCTGATGTTCTTCGGCGTCGCCGAGCCGCTGTCGCATTTCGTCAGCCCGCCACCGGGAAGTGCCGCCGCGCAATCCGACGAAGCCCTGCAGGTGGCGATGGCGACCACCTTGTTTCATTGGTCGATGCACCCCTGGGCGATGTACGCCATCGTGGGTCTGGCGATTGCCTACGGCACTTTTCGCCGCGGCCGTTCACAGCTGATTTCCACCGCCTTCCGGCCGTTGATCGGCAAGCATGCCAACGGCCCTGTCGGCCGGGTGATCGACATGATGGCGATCTTTGCCACACTGTTCGGTTCGGCGGCGTCGCTGGGGCTCGGTGCGCTGCAGATTGCCGGTGGCCTGGAATACAACGGCTGGATCGAACACCCGGGCAAGCTGTTCTACATCACCCTGATCACCTTGCTGACCATCGCCTTCGTCGCGTCGGCCGTGTCCGGCATTGGCAAGGGCATCCAGTGGCTGTCCAATACCAACATGGTGCTGGCACTGGCGCTGGCGTTATTCGTCTTTCTGGTTGGCCCCACGCTGTTGATGCTCAACCTGCTGCCTACCTCGATCGGCGTCTATATAAAGCTGCTGCCTGAAATGATGGCGCGAACCAGTGCCAGTGGCGGCGATGCCATGGACAGCTGGCTGGCCAGCTGGACAGTGTTCTACTGGGCCTGGTGGATTTCCTGGACGCCCTTTGTCGGAATGTTCATCGCTCGCATCAGCCGCGGGCGCAGCATTCGCCAGTTCGTCAGTGGCGTGCTGCTGGTGCCGAGCCTGGTCAGCCTGGTGTGGTTCAGCATCTTTGGCGGTGCCGGCATCGACGCACTGCGCGAGGGCAGTTTTGTACTGATCGACGGGGCGGTGAACAGCAATCACGCCCTGTATCAACTGCTCGACAGCTACCCGCTGGCCTCGGCGACTTCCGTGCTGGTGATGGTCCTGGTGGCGATCTTCTTCGTCTCTGGGGCGGATGCAGCCTCGCTGGTGATGGGTACCCTGTCCCAACACGGCACGACAGCACCCTCGCGGGCCACGGTGATTTTCTGGGGTGCACTGACCGGTACGGTCGCCGCCATCATGCTGGCCATCGGCGACCCGGCTAACCCTGGCGAGGCGCTGACGGGCCTGCAGAACCTGACCATCGTCGTGGCGCTGCCTTTTGTGGTGGTGATGGTACTGCTGTGCCTGGCGTTGTACCGCGACCTGCGCAAAGACCCGATGATGCTGCGCCACCTGCGCGGCAGCGAGCTGATCGAAAAGGCCGTGTTGTATGGCGCGGTCAAGCACGGCGAAGAGTTTTACATCGTGGTGCAGGAAAAAAAGACCTCGCACAAGCCGTCTCAGACGGAGGCCGAAATCTCGCAGTCCTGACCCACGCATGCAGCGCCTCTGGCTGAAAATAAATGATAAGTATTATCATGAGCGCACTATTACCCTCTGGACCAGAGAACCGCTGCATGACCTCCACTCGCCAAGACGCCGTCGCAGACCTCTACCTGCAGCACCACAGCTGGGTAGTGACACTGTTGCGGCGCAGGCTCGGCAATCGCGAGCAGGCGCTGGACCTGGCCCAGGACACTTTCGTGCGCCTGCTGCGCAGCGAGCTGCCAGCGCCGCTGCGCGAGCCACGGGCTTACCTGAGTACCATCGCCGGGCGGCTGTGCCTGCAGCATTTTCGCCGTCAGGCGCTGGAGCGCGCCTACCTGGACAGCCTGGCCGCGCTGGCGCCACAGCATCAACCTTCGGAAGAAACCCGCCTGCTGGTGCTCGAAGCGCTGGACGCTGTAGGGCAGGTGCTCGATGGCCTGGGCGGTCGCGTGCGTGAAGTCTTCCTGTTGTCGCAGCTCGATGGCCTGACCTACGCACAGATCGGTGAGCACCTGGGGCTCACCGTCAATGTGGTGCAAAAAGCCATGCTCAAGGCTTTCCGGCATTGCTATGCCGAGGTCTACGGCGAATGAAAACTCAGGCGGCGAACGACCAGCGGCTGGACCCGGCGGTGGTGGAGCAGGCCATGGTGTGGATGGTGCGCCTGCAATCGGGCGCCAGTAGTGAAGCCGAGCACATCGCCTGCCGGCGCTGGCGGCTGCAAAGCGCGGCCCATGAGCTGGCGTGGCAGCGCCTCAGTGGTCTGGGGGAGGGATTGCGCGATGGCACGCGCGGCTTGTCCGCCCAGGGCGTACGCAACCTGTTGCGGGCACGCTCGGCGGTTTCGCGCAGGGCCGTGCTCGGTGGGTTGGTTGGGGCCGGCGTGTTGGTCGCCAGTGGTTATGGCGTTAACCAGCGCCGCGTACTGCCGAGCTTCTTCAGTGATTACGCAACGTCCACGGGGGAGCGCCGTAGTTGGCGCCTTGATGGCGCGATTGCCTTGCAGCTCGATACCGGCAGTGCAATGGACAGCGATATTGCCGCAGGGGCACAGGTGCTGACCCTTAACCGAGGCCGGGTGTTGCTCGAGGTGGGGCAGGGAGCAAGTGCCAGCATGCGCACCGGGCAAACCTGGGTCAGGCCGGCACAATCATCACGCCTGGTGGTTTATCAGCAAGCGTCCGCCACGCTGGTGCAATTGCTTGAAGGCACCGCACTGGTCGGTTACGGGCAAGGTGGGCAGACAGAACTGGCTGCAGGCTGGCAACAGCGTTTCAGCGCAGAAGGAGCGGGGCCGTTGGCAGCGCTTTCGACCGGCGCGGCAGCGTGGACCAGAGGTCAATTGATTGCCGAACGCATGCCGCTGGGCCAAGTGCTGGCCGAGCTCGATCGCTATCGGCCTGGGGTTTTGCGCTGCGATCCAAGCATCGTGGCACTTCAAGTCAGCGGCTCGTTCTCCGTCGATCAGCCGGAAGCGAGCTTGAATTTGCTTGCTGAAGTGTTGCCCGTGCGGGTGCAGCGAGTACTCGGTTATTGGGCCTCGGTAACACCTGCCTGATTATTTTTCACGCAGACCGGCAGGTTTTCCATTCTCACGCATCAAGACAGGGGAAAGCGCCAAATCAGGCGCGCGTTAGCCACCCCTGTCTGCCAAGGATTGTCTCGATGCATTGTCGCTTTACTCCCCGTGCCATCGCTGTATTCGGCCTCGCCGTGGCCGCGTTCCAGTTGCCTGTTCAGGCTGCAACCTTCGACATCGACCCGGGCAGCCTCGACCGCGTGCTGGGGCAGTTTGGCCAGCAGGCCGGCGTGATGGTGGCGGTGGATTCGCAGGGTTCCAGAAACGTGCAAAGCCCTGGGCTACAGGGCCAGTACTCAGTCGAGCAAGGGCTCGCCGCGCTGCTTGCGGGGACCGGTCTGCAATCGGTGGTGGTTGGCACAGGCCGATACCGGTTGATCCCCAAGTCGCCAGAAACGGGTGCGATGGAGCTGGGCGCCACCAGTGTCAATGCCTCAGGTTTAGGCGCCACCACCGAAGGCACAGGGGCCTACACCACAGGGGTAACCAGCACCGCGACCAAGATGAACCTGTCGATCCGCGAAACGCCCCAGAGCATCAGCGTCATCACCCGCCAGTTCATGGATGACCAGCAACTTACCAGCATGTCCGATGTGCTCAAGCACACGCCGGGTATCACCATGTCCCAGGACGGCGGTGAGCGCTTCAATATCTACTCGCGCGGCAGCGCGCTGAACACCTACCAGTTCGACGGCGTCACCACCTACCAGGAGAACCAGACCCGCACCATGCCCAGCACCCTGCTGGACATGGCGATCTACGACCGCGTAGAGGTGGTGCGCGGCGCCACCGGCCTGATGACCGGCGCCGGCGACCCCAGCGGTGTCGTCAACGTGGTGCGCAAGCGCCCGACCCATAGCTTTCAGTCCTACATCCAGGGTGGTGTCGGCTCATGGAACTACCAGCGCCTGGAAGCAGATGTGTCCGGCCCGCTGACCCCAAGCGGCAATCTGCGCGGACGCCTGGTGGCGGCCAAGCAGACCAACCATACCTTCATGGACTGGTACCAGCAGGATCGTGACATCGCCTACGGCGCGCTCGAAGCCGACCTCTCCGAAAGCACCGTGCTGCGCCTGAGCATCGATCACCAACGCTACCGGCCGACCGGCGCCCAGGGTGTACCGCTGCTCTACAACAACGGCCAGCAAACCGACTTTTCCCGCTCGACCAGCTCCGGTGCACGCTGGAACGAAGACCGTTTCGAAACCACCAACTACAATCTCGGCCTGGAGCAGCAGTTGGCTGGCGACTGGCAATTCAAGGTGGCCACCACCTACATGGACGTCGACCGCGACACGCGCACTGGCTCTTACTCCAGCCCGTCCGGCAACTCCAACCTGACCCCGCAGGGCATCGCCACCATTGGCCAAAGCGCTTCCTGGGCCACTCAGCGACAGAAAGCCATCGATGCCACGCTCCAGGGGCCGTTCGATTTGTTCGGGCAAACCCACGAACTGATCCTGGGTGCCAACTACCTCGACTACGTCAACCATCATCACGCGGTTGGAGGCCAGGCAGTAACTGTCGATTTCAATAGTTGGGACAATGAGCTGCCCAAGCCTGACATCGACAGTTTCACCCCTAACCTCGACTACGACGTCGACACCCAGCAGAGCGGCTACTTCGTTGCCGGGCGCTTCAACTTCAGCGATGATCTGCACCTGATCCTCGGTGCCCGTGCCAGCAACTACCGTTACCACTATTACCTGCGCAGCCTGCCCAGCGGCGCCCCCACCGACTACCGCTTGACCGAGCGTGGCGTGGTGACACCCTATGCCGGGCTGGTCTACGACCTGAACCCCGAACAATCGGTCTACTTCAGCTACACCGATATCTTCAAGCCGCAATCGAGCCGCGACCGCGAGGGCAAGATGCTCGATCCGGTGGTGGGCAAGAACTATGAAATGGGTTGGAAAGGCGAATTCTACGAAGGCCGGCTCAATGCCAGCGTGGCCGCGTACCTGATCAAGCGCGACAACGTCGCCGAGCTGGATGGCGGCTTCACCGTGCCTGGCACAAACCCGGAAGAGAGCGCCTACCGCGCAGTGAGCGGCGCAGAAACCAAGGGTATCGACCTGGAGCTGGCAGGCGAGCTAAGCCCCGGCTGGAATCTGCAGGGTGGTTACAGCCATTCACGCACCGAAGATGCCGAAGGTGAACGGCTGACCACGCAACTGCCGCTAGACACCTTCCGCCTATGGACGACCTATCAGCTGCCGGGTGAATGGCAGCGCCTGACCCTGGGCGGCGGCGTCGACTGGAATTCCAGCAATTCGCTGTACTTCAGCCGATACAACAGCCGCGTGGGCCAGGATGACTACAGCGTGGTCAACCTGATGGCCCGTTACCGGTTCAACGATCACCTGTCGACCACGCTCAACCTCAACAACCTGTTCGACGAGAAGTACTACGCCGGTTTCGCCGGCAGCTATGCGCACTACGGCGCGCCGCGTAACCTGATGATGAATGTGCGTTACGACTTCTGATTCAGCGCGTCCAGGATGCAGCCCGAAATCTGAGCGTCCTGGACAGCTACACCAGTCAAGTCGACCAGGGTGATCTGCTCGTCGTTGTCCCGACCGGGTACGCGGCCTTCAAGCAGGGCACCCAGTTCAGCCAATTGCTGCGCGCCGATCAGGCCAGTTTTCAGCGCATGGGAGACTTCGCCGTACTGACTGCATTGGTTGAACGCGTCGACGATGATGCGATCAGCCCGCGCGACCAGTGCCGGGTCGAGCTCTTGCTTGCCCGCTGCATCGGCGCCAACCGCGGTGATATGGGTACCCGGTTGCACCCATTCGCTGAGTAACAGCGGATCACGCGATGGCGTTGCGCAGACGATCAGGTTTGCATGGCGCGCAACCACCTCAGGATTGAGCGTGGCCTCAACTTCATAGCCGAGGTCGCTGGCAAACGCTTTGTATGCTGTAAGCTGGGGAACACCGCGCCCCCAGACGACCACCTTGCGGCATGGGCTGACAGCAGCCAGCTGCTCCAACTGCATCCGCGCCTGCGTGCCGGTGCCCAGAACCCCGATGGCTTTGACGTTCACAGGCGCCAGCAGGCGGGCAGCAATGCGCCCGGCCAGCGCGGTGCGGATACACGTCAGCCAGCCTTCATCCTGAAGCAAGGCGATGGGTTGCCCAGTGGTCGCCGATACCACCATCATCAGGCCGTCGTTGCTAGGCAGGCCTTTGCTGGGATTGTCGTAGAAGCCGGTCGATATCTTTACCGTGAAGGTATCACTGCCATCGACATGTGCAGACTTGATGCAGCAGTCGCCGTTGGCCTGGGGGAATGTGAACGCTTGAGTCGGTGGAACCTGGACATTGCCTTTGGAGAAAGCAATGAAACCTTCCTCAAGACGTCGTACCGCGAGGTCAATGTCGAGCCGAGCAATGATCTGCTCTTTATTCAAAATTTTCACTTGACCGCCTCAAGGAATTTTTCGAGCACGATGTTGCGCCCGCAAATGACCACTGCAACGCGTTTGCCACGGTAGTCATCAGCCAACTTCTTCATACCGGCTACCGCGACACCCGCCGCGCCCTCGATGATCCAGCGCTCACCGCTGGCGACATCGCGCATCGCGGCCTTGATCTCTGCTTCGCTGACCAGCACGGTGCGGGCCAGCAGCGCCTGGCAGAGCGGGAAGGTGATGCAGCCGGGTTCGACCACGCCGGCCGTGCCATCGGAGATCGTGTCGTCTTCTTCCATCTCGATGATCTCCCCGGCTTCCAGCGAGCGCTGCAACGTTGGGGCGTTAGCTGGCCAACAGCCGATGATCTCGATGCCCGGGTTTTGCGCACGCAATGCCGCGCCGATGCCCGAAATCATGCCACCGCCTCCTACTGCGACAAACACCGCGTCCAGGTCCGGGGCTTGCTCGAAGAGCTCCATGCCGATGGTGCCCTGGCCGGCGATGACTTCTGGGTCGTTGTAGGGCGAGACAAAGGGTTTGCCCTGGATCGCAGCTTGCCGTGCGGCTTCCAGCTCCACGCCCAGCGGGTCCAGGTCGAGGCTGATCACTTCGGCACCCAGTGCGCGAATAGCACCGAGCTTGTAGGCCGACGCCGACGTGGTCGTGTAAACGGTGACCGGCACCCCCGTTACCTGACCGGCAAGCGCGAGCGCTTGGCCATGATTGCCGGAAGAGGCCGTGATGACGCCCAGCTTGCGCTGTTGAGCTGGCAACAGGCGAATCTTGTTGCTGGCACCTCGAAACTTGAACGAGCCCGTGTCTTGCAGGTGCTCGCATTTCAGATACACGCTGCATCCGGTTATCGCCGAGAGCCCAGCGCTGTAAGTGAGCGGGGTGACACTCACCTGGGGACGCAGTTTCTGATGTGCTTCGGTGATCGCTTGATACAGGGAAGATAGCAATTGGGCATCGACAACCATGGCAATTGAAGTCCGTTCGTGGATTTGTGATCCACAATAGACTCAAAGTCTCTCACGAGCAAGGTGTGGACGGGCCGCGAAGTTCCTTCAAGTATTTGTAAACCGTCGCACGCCCCATGCTCAGCACATTGGCCACATAGTCGGCTCCGCTGCGGCCCTCGAAGGCACCTTCGGCATGCAGTGCCTCCACCAGGGCGCGTTTCTCTTTCATGCTCAGGGTGCGCAGCGACAGACTGCGTTCCTTGAGCCAGGCGTGGAGAAAGGTGTTGATGCGTTCCTGCCAGTCATCCTTGAACAACGCATCGGGCTGCGGCAGCAGGCGGCTGATTTGGAAGAACGCATCCAACGCTTCGCGCGCCTGTTCCAGCACCGAGAAATTCAAGTTGATGCACAACAGGTGCTCGGCCTCACCGCGCGGGTTGTACAGAACAGTGGTCATTGAACGGATCTTCTGACCGTCCCAATTGAGCTTCTCGTAAGGGCCGAGCTTGGCGGCATTGCGCAAATCGCCTAGCTCCAGGTCAAGGGCCGAGTCGTCGCCGATCTTGCGCTTGGAAAAATTGTTGGCGATGTGGATCACGGTCTGGCTCTGCACCTCGTGAACGATGACTTCAGCGTGAGGGAAGAGCAGCAGCGCAATGCTGTCGGCGATTGCCTTGTAATTTTCGATGTTCATGTTTAGCCAGGTTTGGGAAGGGCTTGGAGGCACAGGTAGCCATTTTGTCCATGGTGGACTCAACCGCTGCTCGACTTCAAGGCGACTGCAATGTCGCTTCAGTGCCTTTCGTACTGCCCCGCCTATTAGAGCTCCCTTGGAAGCGACTTTCTAAGCCATCTCATGCGATAAGCCGTGATTATTACACCTTAGAAACAACTTGTAGCGGCCCTTGGAAACAGCCACAATCCACACGTAATTACATGGTACGTAACACAATACGAAATCGTAGGAGCAAACATGGCCCGGGGCGGTATCAACAAGGCGGTAGTGCAGCAGGCAAGGCAGGTGCTGATCGCCCGCGGCGAGTACCCCAGCATTGACGCGGTACGTATTGAACTGGGCAACACTGGCTCAAAAACCACCATTCATCGCTATCTCAAAGAGCTTGAGGAGCAGAAACCCGCAGCACTGCAGGGCACGCCTGCGCTTAGCGATACACTGACGAAGCTTGTGGTGCAGCTGGCCGAGCAGCTCCAGCAAGAGGCGGATACTTGCGTAGAGCGGGCCGAAGCCGCGCTCAACGAACAGCGCGAACAGCTTCAGGCGCAACTGCAAGTGGCGCAGCAGGCACTGGCCGCTGCACACCAGCAACAGCAGATACAGGCCGCCGCACTGGCCGCTGAGTCAGAACGCCTGCACGCTACGCAAAGCACGCTGCAGGCCGAGCAACTGCGCGGCGCCAGCTTGAACCAGTCCCTTGGGGAGCTGCAGGTGCGGCTGACGGACAAGGACGAGCAGGTGCGTTCGCTGGAAGAGAAGCATCGCCACGCGCGCGATGCCTTGGAGCACTACCGCAGCGCCAGCCGTGAACAGCGCGAACAGGACCAGCGTCGCCATGAAGCCCAGGTCCAACAGCTACAGGTCGAGTTGCGTCAGCTGCAGCAAGGGATGATCGTCAAGCAGGATGAACTGACCCGCCTGCATCGAGATAACGAGCGCCTGCTCGGCGAGCATCGCCAGGCCAGTAGCGAACGCAAGGCACTGGATGAATTACTGGAGCAGCGCGATACGCAGATTCAGGGCCTGCGCACGATCCTTGCGCAAGCACAGGGGGCCAGCGACGAAATGCGCCGGCAGTTGCAAGCGCAAGGTCAAACACTGGAGGACAAGCGCGCACTGTGTCTGGAGCAGGGCAGACAGCTGCAGTTTGTTGAAGATCAGTTGCTCAAGCGCGATGAAGCCATCAAGGCTTATCAGGCAAGGGACGACCTGAGAGTCCCATGACCAAAATCACCTCACGCTCCCGCAGAGGCGCCTGCGGGAGCGTTGCCGTGCTTAGCTTTCCACCTGCTTTGCAGCCTCGACACCGGATGCAGACAGCTTGATAGGGTAACTGACGCTCAATGGCTGATCACCCTCAACCGTCACGCTGCCATCCTGTATCAAGCCGTGTGCCTGCAAGGTAACCAGCACATCAGCGACAGCTTTTTCCCCGCGATAGTTGTCCAGTACTTCCTTGCCCAACCCGTGGGGGTGTGCATGCAAGAGCCTGGTGAGAATTTCGCTACGCAATGTATCGTCTGTCATGAGTTGCCTCCGGCTACTGGCCATGCTTGGTCTGAAGTGCCTTGGCCTGCTCCAGGTGATGTTGCAAAGTAGGCAGGGTTTCGCTGGCGAAAGCCTTCAGCTCTGGCTTGTCGGACGAAGCAGCCTCTTTCTTGAACAGTTCGACGGCTTTTTCGTGGGCAGCGACCTGGTTGTTGACATAGGATTTATCGAACGACTCTTCACGCCATTCGAGGATCATCTTTTTGACCTTGTCGGTCAGCGCCGCTTCATCCGGCACGCTGATGTCCAGTTTGCGGGCGATGTCGCCAAGTTTCTGGTTGGCTTTGGTGTGGTCAGTCACCATTTGCTGAGCGAAAGTCTTGATCTCTGCGTTCTGGCTTTTTTCCAGCGCCAGGTTGCCGGTGACCACTTCCGCTATCCCGGCCTCCGTAGCTGCATCGACGAAGTCATCGGAGGATGCGGCCATTGCCTGCAGCGATGCCATGCCAAGTATCAGCGACAAACCTGCACGCTTGATGAACAGATTGCTCATGTCTCACTCCTTGCTATCGGTGGCGCGACCTCAGTGTCGCGTACGGTTGAGCCGTGTCCGTGGTAATAGGTTTAATTTTTTTGCAGGGAGGCCGACCACCGCGCCAATGGTTTGAACGATGCCCGGCGCGGACGCTCACACATTCAAAGGTTGCCGCAATGGA
The DNA here is from genome assembly GCF_055584805.1 of Pseudomonas sp. NPDC090752. NCBI lineage: Bacteria > Pseudomonadati > Pseudomonadota > Gammaproteobacteria > Pseudomonadales > Pseudomonadaceae > Pseudomonas > Pseudomonas sp. NPDC090752. Next base: position 64,419 of record NZ_JBVJLI010000006.1, read on the forward strand.
GCAGAGGATGAGCATTGAACGCAGCATTCCCGAGCTTGAAGCCTGGTATGCGCAGTACGACGATGACAGCTATCGTCGGGAGTCGCCGGATGCTTACCACCACGAACTGGTGCGCACGGCCGAAGCGCTGCGCGATGATGGCGCCATCGACTGGGATGACTGGCTGGCACTGAAGGCCTTGGCCGATGAAGCCCACGTCGGTGCGCTGCACACGGCGGTACAGGCCCATGTGGAAGACCCGGACGCATGAAGGCATTGCGCATCGCCACCTTCAACATCAATGGCATCCGTAGCCGCTTGCCTGGCCTGTTGGCTTGGCTAGAAAGGGAAAAGCCCGATATAGCCTGCCTGCAGGAACTCAAGGCGGCCGACGCGCAGTTCCCTGGCGAAGCCATTGAGGCTGCAGGATACGGCTACCTGCATCACGGACAGCCATCCTGGAACGGGGTGGCAATCCTGGCGCGTGACAGCCAGCCGCTGGAAGTGTGCCGGGGACTGCCGGGCATGGAGGATGACAGCCAGAGCCGCTATCTGGAGGCCGCAGTCCATGGCGTGCTGGTCGGCTGCCTTTACCTGCCGAACGGCAACCCGCAACCCGGGCCAAAATTCGACTACAAGCTGCGTTGGTTCGAATGTTTGAACGCCCATGCGCGTGAACTGCTAAGCAATGGCCATCCCACGGTGCTGGCGGGCGACTTCAACGTAGTGCCCACCGATTTCGACATTTATGACACCAAGTCCTGGCGCAAGGATGCCTTGCTGCAACCCGAGTCACGGCTCTGCTTCCAAGACCTGCTCGGCCAAGGGTGGATCGACTCCATTCGCCACCTCTATCCCGAAGCGCGCATCTACACGTTCTGGGATTATTTTCGTAACCACTGGGCCCGTAACGCCGGCCTGCGTATCGATCACCTACTGCTCAACCCAGCACTTGCCCCCTACCTCAAGTCCGGCGGCGTAGACGCCTGGGTACGGAACGAAGCCAAGGCCAGCGATCACGCGCCTACCTGGATCGAACTGGCTACGCGCAAGCGGCGCTGAACTATAGTGAAAGGCGGCAAACGCTTGAGGGCAAGGATTTCCATGGGTGCGGCCAGGAAACAGGACGATGATGGGCTGTTCGCGGTCACCAGCGAGGGGCGGGCCTTGGCGTTGTTCCGCCTGGTGCTGACCTTCATGGCCGTGGTGATGCTGACCTTCGTGATGATCGAAGGCTGGCGCATCTGGCGCGACTATCGGCACGCTTTCAGCAACGCCGAGAACATGGTCAGCAACTTGGCCAGGGCGACTGCCCAGCATGCCGAAGACGCCATTCGCCAGGTAGACGCGATCACCGCTGCGCTGGCCGAGCGCCTGGAGGGGGATGGCTTTGAACAACTGAACCGGCCGCGGCTGCACGCCCTGTTGGCACAACAGAAAGTCATCATGCCGCAATTGCACGGGTTGTTCGTCTATGGGCCTGATGGCAGCTGGATCGTCACCGATCAAGCTGAGATCCCTGCGAACGCCAACAATGGTGACCGTGACTATTTCGTTTTCCACCGCACCCATACTGACCGGGCAGTGCGGATCGGCGCTGTGGTGCGCAGCCGTTCAACCGGGGACTTGATCATTCCCATCTCGCGCAGGCTGAACCATCCAGACGGCAGTTTCGCCGGCGTGTTGCTGGGGACCATCAAGGTCGATTGGTTCGTGCGTTACTACGGCGACTTCAAAATCGATGAACGCGGTGCGCTGGTGTTGGCCAAGCGTGACGGCACCATTCTGGTCCGCAGGCCATTCGTTGAGCAGGTAATAGGCCGCAGCCTGGCCAACAGCGAGATTTTCCGCAAACATTTGCCCTACGCCAGCGAAGGCCTGGCCGAGGCGGTGGCGGTCGTCGATGGCACGCCACGCTTGTATGGCTATCGTGCGTTGGCAAGCTATCCACTGGTGGTCGAGGCGGGGCTGTCAAGGGAGTCGATCATCGCGCCGTGGCGCCATGACATGATCAAGTCGGCCACCGTCATGCTGTTGCTGCTGGCGGGGTTGGGCGCATTCGGCTGGGTAGTGTTGCGTCAGCTGCGCGAGCGAATTGCCATCGAGCGGGCACTGCACCGGGCGCATCAGACGCTCAAGTCGCTGGCCCTGACCGACAGTCTGACCGGCCTGGGCAACCGCCGCAGGCTCGATGCGGTGTTCGAGGCCGAGATTCGACGTGCGCGGCGCCACGGCTATGCGCTGGCAGTGGTGATGCTCGACCTGGATTACTTCAAGCTCTACAACGACCGTTATGGCCACCCCGCAGGCGACCAATGCTTGCGCCGGTTTGCCGAGCTGTTGCAGCAGGCGCTGAAGCGTCCGGCGGACCTCGCGGTGCGTTATGGTGGCGAGGAATTCACTGTGTTGCTGCCCAATACCGATGTGCAGGGTGCGGTTCAGGTGGTCGAGGAAATACTGCAGCTGCTGCGCCGGCAGCTACTTGAGCACGCTACCAGCCCGCTGGGCCGTGTTTCCGCCAGCGCGGGGATCGCCGTGGGTCATCCCGCCATTGATTCAAGTAGCCAGGAGAGCTTGATGAGCGCAGCTGATGGGGCGCTCTACAAGGCCAAGCGGCAGGGCAGAGACAGTTACACCGTCGCTGGCGGGATGGCGATGAGCCTGGGCTAAGGCGGTTGTGTGGTTATGCAATCAGCAAATGCATTGCACATCTTCCCTGCAAGCCATGGGCGTTTTCCGTCGCCAAAATGCCGCGTAACCTAGGGCTTAGCGCGTCCTGTGCAATAACCGCGAACCCGTATCGCGCATAAAACGGCGCATTCCATGGCACGTTGGAGAAGGTTGTCAACGTCAGTTCGTGCATCCCAAGGCGTCGCGCCTCGCTGGCTGCCTGATCCAACAACTGCCGACCAATGCCTTGGCCCTGCGCCTCTCGCCGCACGGACAGTTCCTGCACGTGCATCACCTGTTCTTCCCTGCTTGCGCAAATAAAACCCAGCAAGTGCCCGTCAGTGCTTTCAGCTACCCAGCTACTGCCTGCGGCGATGAAGGAATGATGTTTAGTAGGGTCCAGCACTTCACCGCCGGCCAACCAAGCCAAGCCCGGTAACTGAGCGAACGCCTGCGCGGCCGAACGCTCGATGGCCGCCAGCCTGGGTACATCGTTGCGGCGAGTTGCGCGTATCAACATCGAGGGCTCCTTGAATGCACGCCATTATCAACCCGTGCGCTTGCAGCCGGTCAATGCCGCGTAGAAAAAATAGCCGGTACTCGGTACCCTTGCGCAACTCTTTGCCATCATCCGGACACGCTGCATGCTGCTCAATCTCTTCGTGCTGATCGGCACCTTGGTGGCCATGGAAGGGGTCGGCACGCTGGCGCACAAATACATCATGCATGGCTGGGGCTGGTGGCTTCACCGCTCGCACCACGAACCCCACCTGGGCATGCTCGAAACCAACGATCTGTACTTGGTGGCCCTTGGCCTGATAGCTGCTGCGCTGGTGGCGCTGGGCAAAGCTGGCCATACGCCGTTGCAGTGGGTTGGCGGCGGTGTCGCGGCTTATGGCGTGCTGTATGTGCTGGCCCACGACGGCTTTTTTCACCGGCACTGGCCGCGCAAGCCACGCCCCCTTAATCGCTACCTCAAACGCCTGCATCGCGCGCACCGACTGCACCATGCGATCAAGGGCCGCAAGGGCAGCGTTTCGTTCGGCTTCTTCTACGCACCACCGCTAAACGTGCTCAAGCGCCAACTACGTGCCCGCCGCCTCCAGCGCTAATACCTCAGTTGACCATTTTGCTTTCTGGCGCTACAGATGCCTGCCCCCGGCTGACCCACCAGCCAAACGCTGCCGCCGTGAAGAACATGATCAGGCTGTACAACGCTGCGGGCACGGCCATGGTCGCGTTGTTCAGCAATGAAGGGCTCAAGGCCAGGGCAATCGCCAGGGTGCCGTTGTGGATACCGATTTCCATGCCGATGGCGATGGCCTGGCGCTTGGGAATCCTCAACAGGCGCGGCACCCAGTAGCCGACCGCCAGGCTGATGACGTTGAACAGCAGCGCCGCCAGCCCCACCACTGGGGCGTACGCCACCACCGTCTGCCAGTCCTTGGCCAAGGCCAGCACGATGGTAAAGGCCAGGAACAGCGCAGCCACCAGCTTCATGGGCTTTTCCATGCGTGAGGCAAATCCAGGTGCCCAGTGTCGAATCAGCATGCCCAGGGCTACCGGCAGCAGGACAATGGCAAACACCTGCATGACCTTGGCGAATTGCAGCGGGATGGCCTGGCCAGATTCCATGAAAAACGCCAGCGACAGGTTCACCAGCAGCGGCATGGTCAGGATCGCGATCAGCGAGTTGACCGCCGTCAGGGTGATGTTCAACGCCACATCGCCGTGGGCCAGGTGGCTGAACAGGTTGGCGGTGGTGCCGCCTGGCGAGGCCGCCAACAGCATCAGGCCAACAGCCAACGCCGATTCCAGGCCAAAGCCATTGGCAATCAGGAAACACACCAGCGGCAGCAGCAGAATCTGGCACACCAGGCCAACCACCACGGGCTTGGGGTATTTCACCACACGAGCGAAGTCGGCCAAGGTCAACGAAAGACCCAGGCCGAGCATGATGATGCCCAGGGCCAAAGGGAGAAAGGCGGTCAGCAAGGGCGAGGCGGTCATTGGCGTTCACTCGGACGGGGGATCCAAGCAGTCTAAGGTCGGGCTTGAACGATAGCTAATTGCAATGCGCCAGTACTTGGTAACCTTTTGTTACCGCGGCAGCCATGTCGCGTTGCGGCTGAAGGCTGCGCGCAGTAGCATTCGCGCTTTTGCCAAGGATTCGCCTGTCATGCCGTTCCAGCAAGGTCTGCTTGCCACTCCGGTGCCGGCCCACGCCCGTCACCTGTTTTTCACCCTGCACGCGTCTGAGGCACTGCCAGCGGCACTGGATGCGTTGCTGCCACTGATAGATGGCCAGCATTTGATCGCCGGCATCGGCGCACCCCTGGTGAAGGCAATGGGCCGTGAAGTGCCGGGCCTGCGTGCCTTCCCGCAGCTGGACGCGGCGGTGGAGAACCCAAGCACCCAGCACGCGCTGTGGCTATGGCTGCGTGGTCACGAACGTGGCGACCTGCTGTTGCAGGCACAGGCGCTGGAAAACGCCCTGGCTCCCGCGCTACGCCTGGCCGACAGCGTCGACGGCTTTCTGCACCGCGGCGGCCATGACCTGACTGGCTACGAGGATGGCACTGAAAACCCGGTCGACCAGGACGCCGTCGAGGCGGCCATCGTTGCCCCGTCGCAGGCAGGTCTGGCGGGTTCCAGTTTTGCTGCTTTCCAACTGTGGAAGCACGACTTGGAATACTTCAAATCACTGCCGCAGGCGGATCAGGACAACATTATCGGTCGTCGCCTGAGCGATAACGAAGAGCTCGACGACGCCCCGGCATCAGCCCACGTCAAGCGCACCGCCCAGGAAAGCTTTGAGCCAGAGGCATTCATGGTGCGCCGCTCGGTGGCCTGGGCCGACAGCCGCGGGGCAGGTCTGGCATTCGTTGCCCTAGGCCACAGCTTTGACGCCTTCGAAGTGCAATTGCGGCGTATGAGTGGCCTTGAAGACGGCATTATCGATGGCCTGTACCGCTTCAGTCGCCCACTGACGGGGGGGTACTACTGGTGCCCACCGATGACCGAGACAGGTCTGGACCTTAGCCTGCTATTGCAAGCCTGATCACTAAACATCCAGATACAGAATCAGCGACCGGCGTACGGTAGAGCGGCTAGCCTTGAAAGTTTCCGACTTATGACGGGAGCCTTTCCATGTATGCACGTCGCGATGTCCTACGCGCCGGGGCGGCTTTGGGCCTGCTCGCCACCGCTCCCTGGCTGCGCGCTGCTCCCTCCAGTAGCCTGCTGACCCGCAAAGTACCGTCCACGGGCGAGGCTTTGCCGGTGATCGGCGCAGGCACTTCCGGCAGCTTCGAGGTCCAGGCCGGCTCGGCCGATTACCAGCAGCTCAAGCAGGTCCTCAAGGCCTTTTTTGACGGCGGTGGCAAGGTCATCGACACCTCGCCGAACTATGGCGGTGCCGACAGCATTCTTGGCCAGTTGCTAGAGGAGGGCGGCTGGCACCGGCGGTGCTTCATCGCCACCAAGATCGCCGCCGACAATCGCGCGGATGCCGAAGCGCAATGGGCCGGCACCCTTGCAAGCTTGCGAACCGACAAGGTCGATCTGTTGCAGATCCACAACCTGCGTGACTGGCAGACGCAGTTGCCCTACGCCCGCGAGCTCAAGCAACAGGGCAAGACCCGCTATGTCGGTATCACTCACTATTTGAACAGCGGTCAGGACGAAGTCGCGCGCATTGTGCGCAGCGAGCCTCTGGACTTCATCCAGATCAATTATTCAGTCAATGCACCCGACGCGGCGCGTGAACTGCTGCCCCTGTGCCAGGACAAAGGCGTAGCAGTGCTGATTAACCGCGCATTCGACGACGGGCGCCTGTTTGCCAAGGTCAAGGATCAGCCCCTGCCAGCCTGGGCAGCGGAAGCGGGGGTCGGCAGTTGGGCGCAACTGTTCCTGAAGTTCGCCATCAGCCACCCGGCCGTGACCACGGTGATTCCCGCCACCAGCCGCCCCGACCGCCAGCTGGACCAGCTCAAGGCCGGCCACGAACCGTTACTCTCGCACGCGCAGCAACAGGCGCTGATTCAGCAATTCTCCTAAGGCCATGTTCAACTGGCGCAGAGGACTGAACATCCAACCGGGAGAGGGCCCGGCCGTTATTGCTGGGCTGGCGCTGTTCTACCTGTTGTTCACCGGCTATTTCATGCTGCGACCGGTACGCGAAACCATGGGCGTGGCTGGCGGCGTCGAAAACCTGCAGTGGTTGTTTACCGGTACCTTCATCGCCACCCTGGCATGCCTGCCGTTGTTCGGCTGGCTGGCTTCAAAGGTGCGCCGGCGGCAGATCCTGCCCTGGACGTATGGTTTCTTCACCAGCAATTTGCTGTTGTTCGCTGTGCTATTTGCCCGCGAACCCGATGATTTGTGGAACGCGCGGGCTTTTTACATCTGGTTGTCGGTGTTCAACCTGCTGACCATATCCCTGGCCTGGAGCGTACTGACCGACCTGTTTTCCACCGAACAAGGCAAGCGCCTGTTCGGCCTGCTCGCGGCCGGGGCCAGCCTGGGCGGCCTGAGCGGTCCGATCCTCGGCACGCTGCTGGTCGCACCGCTCGGCCATGCCGGCCTGGTGGTGCTGGCCGGAGTGTTCCTGATGGGCAGCATCGCTGCAGCGGCTTATCTTCAGCGCTGGCGTGACCGCCATCCACTGCCGGCGCCCAATGATCATCCAGCCTCCAAACCCTTGGGCGGCAATCCATTCGCGGGCGCAACGGCCGTGATGCGTTCACCGTATCTGCTGGGGATCGCCTTGTTCGTAGTACTGCTCGCCAGCGTCAGTACCTTCCTGTACTTCGAGCAGGCGAGGATCGTCAGCGAGACCTTTACCGATCGTACTCGTCAGACCCAGGTGTTCGGCATCATCGACAGCGTGGTGCAAGGCCTGGCGATTCTCACCCAGGTGTTCATCACCGGCCGCCTGGCCAAACGAATGGGCGTTGGCGTGTTGCTGGTGGCGGTGCCGCTGATAATGGCGGCAGGTTTCGTGTGGCTGGCCTTGGCGCCAGTGTTTGCCGTGTTCGTGGTGGTGATGGTGGTGCGCCGCGCCGGCGAGTATGCCCTGGTGCGGCCGGGGCGGGAGATGCTGTTTACCGTGCTGCCAGCCGAAGACAAGTACAAAGCCAAGAACTTCATCGACACGGTGGTGTATCGCGGCGGCGATGCGCTAAGCGGATGGGTGAAGCGCGGGCTGGATGTGTTGGGGGAGCATCCGCAGCTGGCCATGTTCATCGGCGCAGCAATCGCTTTGGGCTGGGGGGTGACCGGCGCCTGGCTGGGACGGCGGCAGCGTCAGTTGGACAGTGAAAGCCCATCATCTGCTGGCGCACCAAATACTCCACCGCCGCTTATTTAATGCCACCGGTCCGAACCCATCGCAATAAAGCGAATCCTTCGATATTGCCGAACTCCGAGACTATGTACGGCGTTTGCGCCGTGCATCCCGAAGTCATATGAGGTTTCGCACCATGGACAAGAAAGATAAGGGCAGTGCCGGCAGCCAGGCAGGTCAAGGCAGCCAGGGCGGTTCGAAAAATCCTGGTAACTTCGCCAATGACCGCGAAAAGGCATCCGAAGCCGGACGCAAAGGGGGCCAACAGTCTGGTGGTGGCCACACCAACGACACCAGCCGCAAAGGCGGGCGTTCGTAAGTGACGCAGCGCAGTGTCGGGGCAACCTGGCACTGCGATTCACTCCCGCACGAGGACTTCCCATGCGTTTGCTTCCACTACTTGGATTACTCGGCAGCCTCACCCTTGTTGGTGGCTGCTTCGACCGCGACAGCGATCACCCGGCAAAGGATGCCGATCAGAGCAAGCCTTCGCTGCAGATGCAACAGAATACTGAGAAACCTGCACCACAACCTGCGCCAGGCCCGGAGCCTATGCCGCGCGAAGGCCAGAGCCAATAAGCAGACGAGGAGGGCGGTATGACGGTCTTGTCTCGAAACAGCTTACCCCTGACGCCGGCTTCGACCGCGCACGTTTCCCTCGCCAATCACTATGAATCACTGTTGAACGGCCACGCAAACGGCATTCATGACTGGCTGGCCGAACAACTCGCGCTGACACACTCTCTTCCTGACGACCTGCCAGAGCGCGTCGACCAGTTGCACGCGTGGAGCGCCCAACATGCCGCGCAGGTGGCCGCCGATCATGCCGAATACCTTGAACAGCGCCGCCAGGGCGCGCCCCGTCGTTTTTTTGCCAACCGCGCCCAGGCGTTGTGGTTCATTCAGCAGGTAGCGCCGACCAAGGCAGTAGACGGTGCTTGGCTTTTCGGCACTTTGCGCCACTGGCAAGACCCACGCTTCCACGGTCTGATTCGCACCTACATCGAGGAATTGGGCGAAGGCGACCCGCGCTGCAACCATGTGCTCATCTACCAGCGGTTGCTTAGCCGGCTGGGCTGTTTGGAACCCTTCGAACTGGACGACGAACGTTACCTGCAGGGGGCCCTGCAGTTGGCCTTGGGCATGTGCGCGGATGATTATCTGCCTGAAGTGATCGGCTATAACCTTGGCTATGAACAGCCGCCACTGCATCTGCTGATCACCACTCACGAGCTCGCTGAACTGGGCATCGATGGCTACTACTTCCAATTGCACGTGACGATCGACAACGCAGCCATCGGCCATGCCAACAAGGCCATTCATGCTGTCCAACAACTGTGCCCCCAGGGCAGCGCCGAGGCATTCTACCAACGGGTGCGGCACGGTTACCGGTTGAACGCTCTGGGCACTGACACGCCGACTCTGATCAGGCGCTTCGAGCTTGAATCGCAGATCATGGCGCTACTGGCGCGCAAACGTGTTTTCGGGCAGTTCATGCACGCCGACCGTTGCCGCCTGCAGCAACGCACGGTCAACCAGTGGCTGGCTGATCCTGATGCGCTGCCAGCCTTCTTGCAGGCCTTGCAGGCGCAGGGTTGGATCAAGCGCGGGCAAGATCCTGCCGACAGCCGCTGGTGGTCGCTCATCGACGGCCCCAATGCGCCCATGTTCGGCGTGTTCAATGCCTATGAAAAGCAACTCTGGCATGACTGGATCGCCGACGGCTGGCAAACACCCCAGCGGCGCGTGCCTCCGGGCACCTGGGAGGCTGAATTGATGCAGACCCGCGTGACCCCAGCGGACGACGCCAAGGCAGATATCGAGACCCTTCTGGCACGCATGGCGGGTAATCGCCATGCCCTGCCGGAGGGCCTGCAGGCGACGCGTGCGTATCTCAAGGCCACCGGCCTCGCCCAGGAGGGCCCGCACTGATGATGCTTACCCCGTATGAAGTACAGGCTGATGAGGCATTGCTGAAACTGGGGCAGCGCCTGCGTGCAGATGGCTACCGCTTCACCTGCGTGACGCCCGCTACCCATGCCCGCAACAATGCCAGGGAAGGTACTGAACAGGCGCGTAACCTGCGCGATGTGTTTGGCTGGAGCCGGCCGTTCGCCGCTTCGATGGTATCGGCCGATGAGCTGGAGCAGATGCGCACTGCGCAGGTGCTGTCCCAGCACGGCGACTTGTTGCTTAGCCGGGTACGCTGGTCCAGCCTCGATGACCTGCTCCTGGTGCATTCCGCTTATCCGACCGATGCCAACGACGCGGTATTCTTCGGCCCGGATAGCTACCGTTTCGCCCAGGTCATCCACGACCACTTGCAGCGCAACCCGCTGCCCGTCGAACACGCCGTGGACATCGGCTGCGGCAGCGGCATCGGCGCGCTGATCGTCGCTCGCGCGGCACAACACGCCCAGGTGACCGCGCTCGACATCAACCCTCTGGCCTTGCGTTACACCGCTATCAATGCGGCACTGGCCGGGGTAAGCAATGTGTCGATCCAGTCCAGCGACCTGCTGGACGGCATCAGCGGCACCTTCGATTTGATAGTGGCTAACCCACCTTACATGCTGGATGCCGGGCAGCGAACCTATCGCCACGGCGGTGGGAGTCTTGGCGCGCAGCTGTCAGTGCGCATCGTCGACCAAGCGTGCGAGCGTCTGGGCCCCGGCGGCACCTTGCTGTTGTACACCGGTGTGGCGATCGTTGAAGGTCGCGACCCATTGCTGGAAGCGGTTCGCCTGCGACTGGCCGGGCCGGAATGGGCGTGGGTGTATCGTGAAGTGGACCCCGACGTGTTTGGCGAACAGCTGCTTGAACCGGGGTACGAGCACGTCGAGCGCATCGCCGCAGTGGTTCTGTCAATCAACCGCTGCGCCTGACGCCATGTATCGCGCCTGCACGTTTGGAATCGAAGAAGAATACCTGCTGCTGGATCTGGCCAGCAGGCGGGTGCTGGCATCGCCCTCGAAAAGCCTCGCCGAGCGCTGTCATAAGGTCTTAGGCAAGCACTTCGCCGACGAAATGTTTCTCAGCCAGATCGAGCTGGTATCACCTATATTTGGCAATCTTTTGCAAGCGCGCAGGTTTATCCAGGATAGCCGTTCGCGGCTGATTGAAACGCTGGCCGAAGAGGGTGTGGGCCTGTACTGCGCAGCCAGCCATCCGAATGCACCGTGGCTGCGACAGCGGGCCAGACCAACAGCGCATTATCGGCAATTGTTCGAAGATTATCGGCATGTCGCTCGTCGCAGCTTGCTCAATGGGCTGCACGTACACGTCGGCGTGCCGCCGGGCCATGACCGCATGCAGTTGATCAATCGCGTACTGTACTGGCTGCCGTTGTTTCTCGCGCTGAGCACGTCATCGCCGTTATGGATGGGGCAAGTGACAGGCTACATGAGCTATCGCCGGGTGATTTGTGGGGAATGGCCACACATGGGGCTACCAGAGCCCTTGCAAGACTGGTCCGCTTACGAACGTTACCGGGCATTGCTGCAACGCACCGGCGCACTGGCCGCGGAGGGTGATTTCTGGTGGGCGATAAGGCCGTCACGGCGTTTCCCTACCGTGGAACTTCGCATCTGCGACGCTTGCCCTGACCTGGAGGACGGCCTGTGCCTGGCCGGCCTGTTTCGCCATCTGGTTGAGCACTGCCTGCAACCCGCTCGCCAGGTTGCCCCCGCCAGCCGTGAACTGCGCTGGGTGACCCAGGAAAACTACTGGCGCGCGCTGCGCTATGGGCGCCTGGCCGAATTCATCGGGGTTCATGAGCAGCAACCAGTTACCGCGCTTGGCTGGCTGGCGCAACTGCAAAGCTGCTACCCCATCCAGACCCTGGACGCCGAGTTTGCCTTTACCCGAGCTCAACGCATTCTGCGCGAAGGTAGCAGCGCCGATCTGCAACTGGCCTGTTTGAGGCAGGCGCGCGAAGACGGGGCGAGCAATACCCAAGCGTTGCACGCGGTAGTGGACCAGGTGCTGGCTCAAGCCCGTGGGCCATCAGGGTCGCAACCCACAACGCCAGCACTTGCATTACGCTAGGCTTTGCCGACAATGGCGGCGTCCATTGCAAGCCATTCGGAATGCCCGCCCCATGATGCTGAACCAGCAATTCCCCGACATCACGCTGGCCGATACCCTGTTCGTGTTCGCACTCGAGGCGGAAGCAGGCTCGGTGTTCACCGACGTGAATACCGTCTTTACTGGCATCGGCAAGGTCAATGCCGCCATTGCCCTGACCAAGGCCATCCATCAGCAGCGCCCCAAGCTCATCGTCAATCTCGGCTCGGCCGGCAGCCAGCGCTACGGCAAAGGTGAAGTGGTCTGCTGCACGCGCTTCGTGCAGCGGGACATGGACGTGACGCCTCTGGGTTTTGCCCGTTACCAGACGCCGCTATCCGACATCCCGGTACTGCTGGAGCACGGGCAAGCGATCCCTGGCTTGCCACTCGGCACTTGCGGCAGTGGCGACAGCTTCGAGGTCAACCATGGCGAGTCGCCGTATGACACTGTCGACATGGAAGCCTATGTGCTGGCGCTGATCGCCCGCAGCGAGGGCATACCCTTCGTTTGTCTGAAATACATCTCCGATGACGCCGGCAGCGATGCGGCAGACGACTGGTCGGTGCAAGTGCACCTGGCCGCCGAAGCGTTCAAGCGGGTGTTGTTCAACGCCGCCAGGCAATCTGAGTAAACCTTCCCGTCGCCACGCAGTCATTTCAAGTAAGCGCCCGGCGTTTCCGGGCCAAGGAGGTGGCTGATGACCCTTCTCTGCCTGCTGCGTGGCTGCCATTGGCGTGCCATGGCCCACCCCGAAATCGTCGGGCTGCACTGCCAGCACTGCGACCGCTGTGGCGCGTTGCGTTACTGTCAGCCCGGCCAACCCCTGCAACCTTAGGAGGACCGCCATGGCCAGGGCAATCTGGAAAGGCGCTATCAGTTTCGGCCTGGTACATATCCCGGTGTCCCTCAATACTGCGGTGCGTACGGAGCGGGTTGATTTTGACTGGCTCGACAAGCGCAGCATGGAGCCTGTGGGCTACAAGCGCGTGAACAAGGTGACCGGCAAGGAAATCGACAAGGACAATATCGTCAAGGGCGTTGAATACGAAAAAGGGCGCTATGTGGTGATCAGTGAGGAAGAGATCCGCAAGGCCCGTCCCGAAGCCACCCAGACCATCGATATCTTTTCCTTCGTCGCCGCCAGCGATATCCCCCTGCAGCATTTCGATACCCCGTATTACCTGAGCCCTGACCGGCGTGGCGGCAAGGTCTATGCGTTACTGCGCGAAACCCTGGAAAGCACCGGCAAAGTGGCCCTGGCCACCGTGGTGCTGCACACCCGTCAGCACCTCGCGCTGCTTCGCCCGCTCGACGATGCGCTGGTGATGATCACGTTGCGTTGGCCAGGAGAGGTGCGGGGGGTGGAGACATTGGAGCTGGACAAGAGCGTGACCGACACCAAGGTCGACAAGCGTGAACTGGATATGGCCAAGCGACTGGTCGAGGATATGAGCGGTGACTGGGCGCCGGATGAATACCATGACGCATTCCGCCAGACCATCATGGATTTGGTGGAGGAGAAGGCCAGCAAGGGCAAGATCAGTGTGGTGGACAAGGGCGAGGGCGGCGATGCCGAGAAAAGCGCCGATATCATCGACCTTACCGAACTGCTCAAACGCAGCCTTGGGGGCAAGACTGCCAAGAAAACACCTGTTGAGAAAAAACCAGCTCGTAAGACTCGAAAGGCTTCTTAAGAGCAGGACTGGCCTCTTCGCGGGGCAAGCCCGCTCCCACAGGTGATCGGTGCTCCAACGTGTGGGAGCGGGCTCGTCCCGCGAAGAGGCCAGCGAAAACGCTAGGGAATCTGCGCCTGCAACCCCGAAAGGAAGTCCCCAAACCCCTCCCGCGCCCGGCTATCAATGCGGCTACTGGTCGCCACACTGTGCTTGGCCGTCCAGACGATCTGCGCTCCGCTGGCCTCTAGATCGCGCACCAGCTGCACATCCTCGTGCGCTTTTAAAGGCTGAAAGCCACCTACGCGCTCATAGGCGCGGGCACAAACACCCAGGTTTGCTCCATGAATGTGCCGATGTCCCTCGCACGCCTGATATCCACTGAGGTACAGCTTGCGCAAGGCAGCACGCTGCCACGGCTGCCAGCGCTCGATATGCACCGTGCCACAGACCACCTCGGCACTGCAGTCCAGTTGCGACAGCAGCCAATGCGGCGGTACCTGGCTGTCGGCATCGGTGCAAGCCAGCCACTGGGCTCCGCGCTCCAGCATCAGCTCAGCACCCAGGCGCCGGGCCATGCCGACACTGCCGGCAGCGACCGCCACGGTGTCCACACCGAAACGCTTTGCCACCGCGGCGCTCCCATCGACACAACGGTCCAGCACCACCAGCACTTCGACCTGATGGCCTGCCTGCTCGGCCAAGGCCACCGCTGCACCCATGGCCTTCAGGCAACGGCCCAGCCGACGTGCTTCGTTGTGCGCCGGAATCACCACGGCAATCATGAGCACGTCTCGTTCAGGTCGACCACGCTGGGCTGGCAGGACCAGTATTCCAGCAGAAAATCCGCCTCTTCATGGCGTACGACCGGATACAACGGCAAGTGCCTGGCCAGCATCTGATGGACCTGCTGGCCATCCTGCGGGCAGCCTGCAATCGGGTGGCGCCAGTGGCAGGCCAGCAGGCCGCCGTCATCGGTGAGGCTGGCGACGGATTGCTCGATGACCTGCAACCAGTTGGTGGGATCGAGGTAGTAACCCACCTCGCTGAGCACGATCAGGTCAAAACTGCCGCCAGGCCAGTCCGCCGGCAAGCGACCCTGGGTTACCGAGGCATTGTGCAGGCCCGCAAGGCGCTGCCGGGCCAACTGCACGGCAGTCGGGTCCAGGTCCTGGCACAGCAGTTCGGCACAGCGTTCAGCCAGCGCGGCGCTTACCTCGCCATTCGCGCACGCTGGCTCGAACACGCGTTGGTAACACTGTCGCGGCAGGCTAGCCAGCAGCAAGTCACGCTTGCGCCGTTCGTACCAGCGGGTGCGAAACGCCCAAGGATCCTCATTATCGGCATATAAATCGGCGAAATACTGGGCATCAAGGCTCATGACGTCTCTCTTCACATGAATATCAGTTCGAACGGCTGCAACAGGCAGTCGAGCAGGTGCGCAGGCAATACGGGCGGCCGCTGCTGGTCAGGCTCCAGCTGACTGTGATGCGCGGCGATCGCCTGGCGCTTGCGTGCCACACGTACTTCATCCAGTTGCAGGCGATGCGCCCGTGGCCACGGCAGGCGTGCGTCGTCAGGCTGAGCCCAGTGCCAGGCCCACACCGGCACCTCGACCAGCTGGACGCCGCGCGCGAGCGCGGCTTGGGCGGCGGCGCGGCCGAGCGCTTCGTGATCACAGTGGCCGTCACCGCGCCAGGTGGTCATCAACAGGTCGTCGGGCTTGAGCAGCTGGTTAAGGTGATTGACCAGAAACGCCTCATCACGCGGCAGTCCGCCGTCCTTGAGGTGCAGCCGGCGCCAATCCAGGGTGTTGAGATCCAGGTCCAGCTGCTGCAACGCATGGCGACTCTCCAATGGCCTTTGTCGACGCAGGCGGTGTTCGGTCCAGGTCGGCGAGTCGGGGTGGCTGCCTTCACCATCGGTAGCGGAAATCAGCAGCAGGTCCTTCTCGCGGCCGTGCATTCCCGCCAGTAAACCACCGGCCATCAAGATCTCGTCATCCGGGTGCGGTGCCAGAAGAACCAGGCGTCGGCCCGGGGGAAGGAGCTGTTCCGGAGTAATCCAGGTCGCACGGGCCAAGTGCGCGGACTGTTGCCAATCCGCCCAGGACGTGCCTGAAGTAGCCTGAATGAGGTTTTCCGTCATAGCTGCCAGGCTCCTGCCGGTACGTGGGCCAGCTGTTGTCCGAGGGTGGCCAGATCGCGTTCGGCGTGGCTCTGGCGCAGGTAAACCGGAAGGTCGGCGCTGAGTCGCGCGAAATGGGCGTTGCGACAGAAAGGAGCGGCACCCAGGGCGCGTCCCACATGATGAATGACCTGATCGACCGCCTGTTCCACCTGGGCACGCACGCGCCGTACCTCGAAGCTGGCGTCGGCGGCAGGATGTAGATCGATCCACGCTGCACATTCGCGCAATGCGGCGCGGGCGCCGAACAGCGCTGCGTCTACCGCACCCAGGTGCGCTTGCGCATGGGCCTCTGCTCGGGGTTTGCGGCAGTGCTCGCGCAGATAGTCGGCCAACGCTTCTGCAGCGCCATACCAGCAGGCAGCAATACCCGCGCCGCCATGCCAGAAGCCCGGGCGCGAAAGGTATTGGCCCGAATGGCCGACCGCGATCCCTGGCGTGTCGTCGAAGGCGACTTCCACGCTTGCCGTGATGCCCATGCCAACCGCTTGCCAATGATCGATCTGCAGGTTATTGCGGGTGTCGACCAGCTCGATCGCCACCAACTGCGGCAGGTCACTATCGGTCCAGGCGGTAATCAATGCGTGATCGATCTGCAACGCGCCAGAGCACCACGCCTTGCGCCCGCTCAGGCGTACTTCATCGCCATTTCGGGCAACGATCTGGGCACGGGCATCGGGGGGCTCGGCGGCCCATACGCCCCATACTCCCTCGCCCGCCAGGTGTGTCGCGCCACACTCGGCCAGAATCGCCAGCGCGTCAGTATGGCCCTCGTAGAGTTTTGCCAATGCCAGGTCGCATCCGGCTATCCGCGCCAAGGTCTGCCAGCGCTGCAAGGTCTCGCCACGACCCGGAAGGGGCAGCAGGTCGAGATGGCCAGCCCGCAAGGCCTGCATCAGTTGCGCTAATTGGGCGTCCAGGTTGAGTGCCTGCGGCCGCTCACTGAAGGTGCGCAGCAAGCTGTCCAGCGTGTCCAGATTGAAATCCTGAATGATGCTCATGCCATCCCCATCTGTTTGCGCATGCGCGCGGTAATCGATTGCCGGGTTTTGCCCATTGCCGCCCAGGGGTCGTCGACTTCGGCCAAGCGCTCGTGCAGGTTGCCGATGTGCCATTGGTTGGCGCCTTTCAACTGGCCCAGCTCCTCACGCCATATCGGCACCGACACCGGTAACCCTTCGCGGGCGCGCAGGGAATAGGCGCAGGCCGTCGTAGCGCCTTTGCCGTTGCGCAGGTAGTCGATGAAAATCCGCCCAACCCGATTCTTCGGCCCGGACACCGCGCTCAGGCGGTCGGGGAACAGCTTGGCCAGGTAGTTGACGATGGCATGACTGAAGTCCTTTACCTCATCCCAGCTGGCACGCCGGGTCAGCGGCACCACCAGATGCATGCCTTTGCCCCCACTGGTTTTGAGGAACACTTGCAGGCCCAGTTCGTCGAGCAGGGTCAATGTCAGCTGGGTGGCTTCGATCATGGCCTTCCACGGCAGTGCCGGGTCGGGGTCCAGGTCAAGCACGAAGCGGTCAGGCTTGTCGAAGTCCTTGTCGGTGGCATTCCAGGTGTGCAGTTCGAGCATGTTCATTTGCACCGCACCGAGCAGGGTGTCGGGGCGGTTTATGACCATTGCCGCCTGGCCGGCCTCTGCCTTGTCATAGGTGACGACATTGGCGATATGCAACTGGCCGGCGTTCTTCTGGAAAAACAGCTCGCCGCCCAAACCCTCCGGGGCGCGGACCAATGCGACCGGGCGATCCTTGAGCTGGGGCAGGATCAATTCGCTGACGCTTGCGTAATATTCGGCAACCTGCCGTTTGGTCGCGCCGATAGTGGCGTCGATCACCCTGTCTGGATGGGTGAGGCGCAGGTCGCCTAAGTCTTCGTCTTGCTGTGCTGGTTTATGCTTGGAAACTTTGTTGGCTGGCATGGCACGCTCCAGGTCGATGGCGCTGGCCGGTTTGTCGTCCCGCAAGCCATGAAACACCGAGTGGCGCACGATCCCATCGCGGGTCATTTGCGCGTACGAGACTTCGGCCATCAGTTGCGGCTTGAGCCAGTGCACACCGCGGACCTCGGCACCGGTCGGCGGCTGGGGCAGGGCGGGCTTGGCAACCTCCAAGGGTTTGAGGCGGGCATGGATACTGTCCAGCGTCGTCGCACTGAAGCCCGTGCCCACCTTACCTGCGTAGCGCAACTCGCCGCTGTCGGGGTGGTGCAGGGCCAGTAGCAGCGCGCCGAAACCGCTGCGGCTTCCCTTGGGGTCGGTAAAACCGACGATCACGAACTCCTGGCGTTGCTTGCACTTGAGCTTGATCCAGTCGGCGCTGCGCCGGCCGATGTACGCGCTGCCGGCACGCTTGCCGATCAGGCCTTCGAGCTCCAGACGACACGCGCTGTCGAGCAGCGATTGCACCGGTTGATCGAAATCGGCGGAAAATTCGAGCACCTCGGATGAGTCGTGCTCAAGGAGCTGACGCAGTACTTCACGCCGATCCTCCACCGGCTGCTCGCGCAGGTCCCGACCGCCCAGCAATGGCAGGTCGAAGAGGTAGTAGACGATTTGCCCATCCTGTTCGGTGTCGAAGGCATTCTGCAGGGCCTGGAAATCGGCCACGCCGTTCTCGCCATTGACCACCATCTCGCCATCGAGCCAGGCAGAGTCGATACCGAGTGCACGCAGTGCCGCGACCTGCCGGGGCATCTTGCTGCTCCAGTCATGGCCATTGCGCGTGAACAGGCGAACGTCGTCGCCCTCGATGCGGGCGAGAATGCGGTAGCCATCGAATTTGACTTCATAACGCCAGTCGCCTTGGGGAGGCGAGTCGACCAGGGTCGCCAGCTGAGGCTGCAATGTATCGGGCAGGGCAACCTTTTTACCTGCATTGGCGCGACTGCGCTTGGCCGGTTTTCCGGCCTTCTCCGTTTTCGCCTTACGACGGGGGACCAGGGTGCGATCACTGATCACGCTGTCGGGCTGCGCCTCGACGATGCTGTAATCGGCCTCGCTTCGCGCCTGGCCGTCATGCGACTTGACCAGCATCCATTGCTCTTTCTTACCGGCCAGATGGGTCCTGAACAGGTTCCACACACCGCTGAGCTTTTCGCCTTGCAGGCGAAAACGCAGTTTGCCCTTGGCATAGGCTTGGTGTGCATCACCCTCCGGCTCCCAGATACCCCGGTCCCAGACGATCACATCCCCGGCGCCGTAATGGCCTTCCGGGATATTGCCTTCGAAGTCTGCGTAGTCGAGCGGGTGATCTTCGACATGCACAGCCAAACGTCGCACTTTAGGATCCAGCGACGGGCCTTTGGGAATCGCCCAGCTTTTCAACGTGCCATCCAGTTCAAGCCGGAAGTCGTAGTGCAGGTGACTGGCATCGTGCTTCTGGATGCAGAACTGCAGGGCATGCGCTGCCTTGGCGCGCCCCCGCTTGCCGCTAGGCTCGGACGTGGCGTTGAAGTCACGCTTGCGCTCATATTCCTCCAAGGGTTTGGCCATATCGGGCTCCAGATAGGGTGGCGGTCCTTAATTAGGGAGGCAGCGGGCGAGGCGGGAGTTCAAAAAATTGCAAGCGAGGGGCCAGGCGTGAAAAAGACTGAATCTCGGCTGTTCTGTGCAGTCGACCAGTTACACCCCTCTGATGGAGAGCCGAGATGAGCCAACCCACTGACCGCAGGCCTTACACGCCCAGCGAAATCGACGACACCGAGGATCGCATGGGCAGCGTTCATGAGCTGGATTTCAGTGAGCGCAACGACGAGCGCAAGGGGCGTATCGGCGATGAACGCCCGGCCTCGGAAGTGGACAAGGAGTTCCCGCCGCAGCGCGTGGCAGAGAGTGGCATGACCGGCGGTGAAGCGCTGACCGACAGCCTGCACGAGGATAACGTCACCGATGATGACCTGAGCCCCGACACGTTGCTGGACGAAACGGGTGCACGTGACCCGTATGAGCCGGGCGATGGCGGCGGCCCAGCAGATCAAGATCTGCGCGAAGTCGATGCCAGTGAAATTGGTGGAGGCATTGGCCTGGATGAGGCGGAACTGACCCGTTCCGCCCCACTGGACGGTGAGCCGTGGACGGACGATGTGGCGGATGAGCCGCCAAAGCGGTGATGTCCCATTATGTGGTGTGGGAGCGGCTTTAGCCGCGAAACAGACGACGCGGTGAAGGGCACCGGCTTTGCCGGTGTTCGCGGCTGAAGCCGCTCCCACAGGGTGATGTGTTTTCCAGATCCACAGAACTAATGTGTCTGCCAGATGCCGTTGCTGCGTTCGCAGTCCGTGCGGGCCTGGCCCAGGCTTGGCGTGTCGTAGTAATAGGTGATCACCCGGGCATCCTTGGGCAGGGCAGGCTTGGTCGATGGTTCATCGCGACCCGCAGATTTCGGATTGGCCAGGCTCTCCTGGGTTAGCGGCGCAATACAACTGCCGACGCTGCCATCCGCGCAGCGCGGCACCTTATGTTTTTCGGTGTTGAGCATTTCCTTGCTTTCATTGCTGCACGACCAGTTGATCGCCTCGGCGGGCATGTTGCTGTAGCTGTAGCAGGTCCGCCCCTCCACCGGTTTGATGGCTTCGCTGGACGAGCGGGTCATCACATCGCAGGCTTCGGCCAGCACCTCTGCGCTGGCCAGGCTGCCCAGCAGTATCATCAGCAGGGAAACACGCATGTGTCACCTCCAGGGCGTCAGCCCGTGTTCAGGTTTTGCGCAAGTTCGCTTCGCCGCGCTGGCGCATGGCCCGCGCCCGTTTCTCCAGCACCAGGTAAGTGATCACCGCCAGCAGCAGGGGTATCAGGTAATAAAGGGTGCGATAGCCCAGCAACGCTGCTACAAGGCTGCCCTGGCTCAACTGGCCGTGCAGCAGGGCGAGAAACACCGCTTCCAGCACGCCCAGCCCCGCTGGAATGTGCGCAACCACGCCTGCCACGCAGCTGATCAGCAAGATGCCGAGGATCGACGGGTAGAACAGGTCATCGGGCAGCAACCAATAGATCAACAGCGCCATCAAGGCCCAATTACTCGCCCCCAGCGCCACTTGGCAGAGCGCCAGACGCAGTGATGGCAAGGTGACCTCATGCTCCCGTATGCGCCAGGTACGTCGCTTGGCGAAGCCGCAGGCCAGTAGATAGCCCGCCGCTATCGCTAGCAGCAGAAAACCGATCATCTGCAGGCCGGTTGCACCTACCGCCCAGCTTTCGGGCAACTTGACCAGACGCAGTGCGAAGACCGTGCCCGCCAGCAACATGTAGCCCATCCAGTTGGTCAACAAGCCCAGCGTGAGAATCTTGGTGATAGTCGCCGTATCCAGGCCCAGCCGCCCGTAAAGCCGATACCGCAGGGCCACACCGCCAACCCAGGTGGTGAAGTTGAGGTTGAAGGCATAGCAGACGAACGCCACTGGCAGCACTTGGCGCGCGGGCAGGTGGTGCCCGGTATAAGCCCGCGCCAGAAGATCATAGCTGGCGAACGTCAGGTAGCTGCACATCGCCAAGCCCAAACCCATGACCAAAGTGCTTGGCTTGTAGGCGACCAGCGACTGCCGAACCTCGTTCCAGTCAAGGTTGCGCGCAAGCATGTACAACAAGACCGGGATCAAGATCAGGAACAACAGGGTCAGCACGCGCTTGCCCCAGGTATGCCAGGTTTTTTGCGCCATCAGGTATTGCCCTCGTGCAAATCGCCCTGGGCCTGCATCTCAGGTTGTACCGAGCGAAGCTTTTGTCGGTGAGCGGGGAACCAACCCGCAATACGGGGGAAATAGCGGGTGAGGTGGAAGCCCATGAAGATCAGCGGCGCCCGCCACCAATAACCGCGGATCATCCGTTCCAACGTCACCGCTTTGCAGTGATCATTGGCCAGCGAGGTAAGGTGCTGGTACAGGCACTGATTGAAGCCACGATCTCGGATCAGCAGGTTAGCCTCGAGATTGAACGACAAGCTCAAGGGGTCGAGGTTGCTCGAACCCACGGTCGACCATTCTTCATCCATCAGCGCCACTTTGCCGTGCAGGGGGCGTTGGCAGTATTCGCGAATGCGCACGCCATCACGCAGTAGGTAGTTGTACAGCAACCGGGAGAGAGTACGGACCCAGCGCATGTCCGGCTGGCCCTGCAGGATCAGCGTCACCTCGACCCCTCGGCGAGCAGCGTTGCGCAACTCGCGCAAAAGCCGATAGCCCGGGAAGAAGTAAGCGTTGGCTATCACGATCCGTCGGCACGCAGCACGGACGGCTTGCAGGTAGCACGCCTCGATATCGCTGCGGTGTTGCTTGTTGTCGCGCTCGACCAGTACCGCGCTGACGCCGCCGGCTACTGGCCGGCTGATAGAGCGCACCTCGCTGGGTGGGTCGAGCACCGGGGCCATCAGCCGCTTGCTCGACGCATGCAGCTGCGCCACAACCGGCCCACGCACCTCCACCGCGTAATCCTGCTTGGCCATCGGGCCGAAATCACCCAGATGGTCGGCGCTATAGTTGATCCCACCTATGAACGCCCGCGCGCCATCGATCACCACGATCTTGCGATGCAAGCGCCTGAACAGATTGGTGCGCATGCCCGCCACACGTGGCTGTGGGTCGAAGGCATGGAAATTCACCCCCGCTTCGGTCATGGCCGAAATGAAGCCATCGGGCAGGTCCGCCGTCCCATAGCCATCCACCGCCAGTTCCACCCGTACGCCTCGCTGCGCGGCACCGATCAGCACCTGCTGCAGTTGCTGGCCGACTTTGTCATCGAAAATGATGAAGGTCTCAAGGAGGATTTCTTCGCGTGCCTCGGCCATCGCTTCGAACACGCGAGGGTAATATTCTTCGCCATTGATCAACAGCTCGACGCTGTTGCCCTCCACCCAAGGTCTGTTCACAGGTTGATCTCCGCAGCCAAAGGGGCATGGTCCGACAGATGCGACCACGGGTATTTGGACAGCACCTGAGCCTTGCTTACCTTGGCGTTGCGCAGGTAGATGCGGTCCAGGCGCAGCAGTGGCAGGCGCGCCGGGAAACTGCGTGCCGGCGCCCCAAAACGCTCACCGAACGCTTCCACGAGGCGCTCTGTGAGCACGGCATCGGCCTTGAGCCGCCAGTCGTTGAAATCGCCGGCAACGATGACCGGGGCATTGGCTGGCAAGCTGTCGAGCAGCTGCAGTAACAGGCGCACCTGGTTTTGTCGATGTGCCTCGCGAAGGCCCAGGTGCACGCACACTGCATGCACCTCATCATGGCCCGGTACGTCCAGGCGACAATGCAACAAGCCGCGCTCTTCGTTGCCCTGAATAGACACGTCGAGGTTGCGGTGATCGGCAATGGGGAATTTCGACAGCAGTGCATTGCCATGGTCTCCATGCGGATACACCGCATTGCGCCCATAGGCGAACTGCGGCCACATGCTGTCAGCGAGAAACTCGTACTGCGGTGTCTCGGGCCAGGCTGGATGACGCAGCGCATGCTGCTGGTGGCTGCCGTGTACTTCCTGCAGGAACACCAGGTCGGCACCGGTGGCGCGCACGGCCTCGCGCAACTCCGGCAGGATGAAGCGCCGATTCAATGCGGTGAAGCCTTTGTGCACATTGATCGTCAGCACATTCAGCCGATGTACCGTGGTGATGCGGTCAATGATGCAGCCAGGCTGAGTGGCCAGCTCACCGTTGCGAATTTCGCTCACGCCGTCGTCCTCGTATGTCCTTTGAATAGCGACAAGGCAGGCGCTCAAACGGTTCCAGGGTGTATGACCAATGGCCGACAGGCCCGTGCAGGGAACTTTGCGGCCGCCAACGATTCCACCGAAGGACGCAGCCTGGTGAGGACCGTTGGCATGAAATTCGACCGTTTTGCCCAATCGCTGGCCAACTGGACCGGCCGTCCGATGTCCTTCGCCGTGGCTTTGTTGTTGATCCTGGCGTGGGGCGTGAGCGGGCCGTTGTTCGACTACAACGACACCTGGCAGCTGGTAATAAACACCTCAACCACCATCATCACCTTCCTCATGGTGTTTCTTATCCAGAACACTCAGAACCGTGATAACAACGAGCTGCATATCAAGATTGACGAGCTGCTGCGCACTACCCAACGCGCTCACAAGGCATTGCTCGACCTCGAAGACATGGATCCCGCGCAACTCCACGCACTGCGCAAGCAATACCAACTGATGGGCGAACGCGGGAACTAAGACGGACAAACTGCCACCCGGGATGACGCGCGCGACTGAAAGCCGCCCATTGATCCGAGTGTCCCGGCAACCTGGAGGCAAGCATGGCCAGACACATCATCCACTTCACCGGCCCGATCAACTCTTCTACCTGCGGCAATCTGATAAACACCTGCTCCAAGGTCGTGCAACAAGGTGCCGAAGTGTTGCAGCTAAACATCGCGACGATGGGTGGGGAGTGCAGTTATGGCTTTACCTTGTACAACTTCCTGCGCACGTTGCCCGTGCCGGTGCATACGCACAACCTTGGCACCGTGGAATCGATGGGCAATATCCTGTTCCTGGCGGGCGAGCACCGCACTGCCTGCGCTCACAGCAAATTCCTGTTTCACCCGTTTCACTGGACGCTGCATGGCTCGGTGGATCATGCGCGCATGGCCGAGTATGCGATGAGCCTGGACTATGACTTGCGCCTGTATGCGCAGATCGTCGCCGAGCGCACTCAGGGAAGCGACGAGGTGCTGGATATCCCGCGCTATTTGATGGCCTATCCACGCATTCTGGGACCGCAGGAGGCGCTTGAGTGCGGGATGATTCACGCCATCGACGAAATGGCGATCGAAGCAGACACCACTCAATGGAGTGTCCACGCATAGTTCGGGCGCAAGCATTTGTCTGTCTGAAGTTTCGCGCCACCTGTCAGCTGCGTGCATTCGCATTGAGCAAATCGTTGCACTGATGGCTCGGAAACTAGGCATGGCAACGGTTCATGCGCCCAACCCTCGAATCGCAAGGAGAAACGACATGGCTCGTGATCAAGAGCGAACCAGCCAACGTGGCGGCACCAAGGAAACCAACCCGGGTAACTTCGCCAACGACCGCGAACGCGCATCCCGCGCCGGCCACAAAGGCGGCCAGGCATCGGGCGGCAACTTCGCCAATGATCGTGAACGCGCTTCGCAAGCTGGCCGCAAGGGTGGGCAGAACAGCCACGGCGGGGGCCGTCCGCAACAGGGTTAAGCCACTGCTAATCCGAGGGCCCGCAAGCGTCCGCTCTGCGGGCCGCCTTGGAATGCGATTGTTCGACAATTATTTTGAATCTTTGCCGCCAGGCATCACTCAATGATTAAGTCATCCATGGAGAAGAGGAGGGCCCCGTGATGCCTAATCCGCAACTGTACATCATTGACTACCAACTGCATGGGGAACAGCGCAGTTTCATCATTCGCATGGAGCGGATGGATAACGCCGAGGCCTGGCATTGGGCAAGTTGTGATGCGGGTATCGGCATCATTCCCAAATTCGGTCGTGAAAAAATCAAGAAGGTCAGCCGGCCGATGGCCGAGCGGTATGGCATCACGGCTGTGAGTTGGCGCCTGTCGGGAGGCAAGCCGAGCCAGCCTGTGGGAGATTCGGCCGTCATCAGCTGAAAGCAGGGGCGGGCCTTGAGGCCCGCTCCAAGGTGTCAGGCACCCGACTCCGGGTCGCTGGCCGGGACGCCAGGACGGTTCGGCTCATCATCCGCAACGTTCGGGTCGGCATCCGGATCGTCCGCGCGATCATTGCGCTTTTCCGGGTCCAGTTCGGGCCAGTCATCCTGGGCGCTGCCGCCGCCCATTCGCAGTGTCTCGTTCATCACGATCTCCATGGTGGCATGTGCAATTTAGAGTGCAATGCAGCCAAGGATGATCTGCCCGTCAGCGGCTGCTCCCGACCAACGGCTTCAGGTGCCGGTGTACTTGACTGCCGCCGCCGTACGGGTGGAGACATTCAGCGCCTTGAGCAGCGACGACACATGAATACGCACGGTAAACGGCGAGATATCCAGGGCGCGGGCGATTTCCTTGTTGGTCTTGCCTTGAGCGATCAATCGCAGAACGTCGTGCTGGCGATGGGTGAGCAGTTCAAGTTCGGGCTCACTACCCAGGTTAGGCAACAGCCCTGAAGCCGCGTACTTGACCAGTACTTCGCCCTCGCGAATGGCCAGGATCGCCGCGCCGATCTCGTCGGGCGCGATGCTTTTGCCGATAAAGCCGTCGACCCCGCTGGCCATGACCCGCTCGATCAGGGCGGGCTCATCGACCATCGATACGACAATCAGCGTGGTGCGGGACAATTGCTGGCGCAAGTCAGCCAGGCGCTCGATGCCGGTCAGGCCGGGAAAGCGCAGGTCGAGAATCAGCGTGTCCGGCGCGTCGCCCTGGCTGGCCAGGTTCAGCACCTGCTGCAGGTCGCCGGCTTCCTCGAGCCGAGCGTGCGGCAACACCCGTTGCACGGTGCGGGCCATGGCTTCCCGGAACAGCGGATGGTCATCCGCCACGATGATGCGGCACGTCACGTCTTGGCACTCCCTGTGAACACCGGTTTCCCGGACCCTGCTAATTTAGCAGGTGACATCGGCAACCGTCGCGCCGGGATGGCCGTTATGCGACACCGCACACAAGGACGTCACCATGGACTACAACAAGAACAACGAGCTCGACCAGGCCAACCTGCGGGTCATTGTCGCCAGCTGCGCGCTGGTCTACATCACCGTGCTGGGTTTTTTGCCCGGGCACTCGCTGAACGACTACCTGCCGGTGATCTACTACATCGTCAGTTTCATCGTGCTGTCAGTCGGGCTGCGCCAGGCCATTGCACGCTGGCCGGGGCATTACCCATGGCGGCGGGTGCTGGGCATCGTGCATGACTACACCGGTACCTGTTTTGGCCTGGTGCTGGGCGGTGAAGCGGCGCTGCCGCTGTATGCGGTGATGGTCTGGGTCAACCTTGGCAACGGCATGCGTTTCGGCACGCGTTACCTGTTGATTGCCACCGTGCTGGCGCTCACGGCCCTGGTGGCGGTCTATCAGCTCAACCCGTACTGGCAGGCCAATCCGTTCATGGTGCTGATGCTGCTGACCACCAGCACCGTGATCCCGGTGTATGCCCACCTGCTGCTGGAACGCACGCGCAAGGCCTCGGAGCTGGCGATGGCAGCTACCCGCGAGAAGTCGCGCTTTCTGGCCCAAGCCAGCCACGACCTGCGCCAACCGATCCACTCCATCGGCCTGTTCACTGCGTGCCTGCGCGAAGCGCCACTGGGTGAGCAGGAGCGGCGTCTGGTGGACAGCATTGATCGCTCACTGCTCAATGTATCGCAGCTGTTTCGCTCGATCCTCGACCTGTACACGCTGGACAACGGCCGCGTGCAACCCAAGCTTGAAACCTTCGCCGTTGACGATTTCCTGGCTGAGCTGCGTCATCACAACGCCGAAGCAGCACGCTGGGCCGGCGTCGAAATACGCCTGCGCCCCTGCGGGCACTGGACCCGATCCGACCGTGGAATGCTTGCGACCATGGTGCAGAACGTACTGTCCAACTGCTTCAAGTACGCGGCCCATCGACCGTTGCTGCTGGGGGTGCGACGCCATGGAGAAGGGCTGGCCATCGTCGTTTATGACCAGGGGCGCGGCATTGCTGCTGAACATCATGGGCTGGTCTTCGAGGAGTTCTACCGCGTGCGCCACGTGCGCGACAAGGATGTCGAAGGTGTTGGGCTGGGCTTGTCGATCGTCAAGCGGCTGGGGCGGCTGATAGACGTGCAGGTGCGCTTGAGTTCACGGCTTGGCCGAGGCACAGCGGTAAGCTTGCAAGGCTTGCCACGGCTGGCACCGGGGAAACCGCTTGCCAGCGTTGAACAACAGGCGCTGCAGAACGCAATGCTCGGGGGATTGCGTGTGTGCCTGGTAGAAGATGATCACAACGTGTTGCGCGCCACTTCGGCGCTGTTGCAGCGTTGGGGATGCGAGGTTGAGGCGTACAGCTCACCGCTGGGGCTGAGCAGCCAATGCGAGGTAATCGTAGCGGACTATGACTTGGGGCAGGAGGCGACGGGGGTCGACTGCATCGACAGCTTGCGCAAGCAGCGCGGTTGGCAGGTCCCGGCGCTGATCATGACCGGGCATGACCTGGAAAAGATCCAGGCCATCGTCCACGGGCGTGACATCGCCGTGCTTTCCAAACCCGTGCGACCAGCGCAATTGCGGGTAGCCCTGCGCAAGCTTACTGCAGGATCAGCGCCTGGCCTTCCTTGAGGCACGACGGCGTCGGCTGATACAGCCCCATGCCGCCGATCGCAACGATCGCGCCGCTTGGGAGCTGGCAGTTGTACTCGCCCTTGGCCGTGGTGACGGTATAGTACGTGAGGGTGCTGTCGTTACGCACATCGGCGACCTTGCTCACCTTGGTGTTCAGGGCGAACTCGGCACGCTCTTTGAGGGTGTCGTTGGAGGGTTTGATGGTCTGGCAGCCGGCGACACCGACCAATACGGCGGCGCTCAGGAGGAGTTTGAGGGTGTTCATGGCAATGGGCTTCCTTGGCGTTGTTCTGTGGCCGGACTATAGCGCCGAGGAACGGGCAGGGCAGTAGGGCGGATGTACGAGGTGGCCATGTGCCTCTAATGGATGCTGTACCGGCCTCTGTGGGAGCGGGCTTGTCCCGCGAACACGGGCGACGCCCGTGCCATCCAGCGCGGAGCCTGCTTCCCGGGGCAAGCCCGCTCCCTCAGAGGCCGGTACACGCGCCCCATCACTCAGGCTTTTTCAGCACCAAGGTCAGAATGTCATAACTGGCCACCAGCTCACCCAGCTGGTTGGTCACCTCCACATCCCACGCCACCACGCCTTGCGGCTGCCCCAGCGGGCTGGTCTTGCCCTGGTCGATCTTGCGCTTGCAAGTCAGCCGCGCCTGGATGGTATCGCCAATGCCTACCGGATTGATGAAGCGCAGGGTATCCAGACCATAGTTGGCCAATACCGGCCCGGCGCCTGGGGAGACGAACAGCCCAGCGGCGGCCGACAACACGAAATAGCCATGGGCGATGCGCTTGCCGAACTGTGATTCCTTGGCCGCGATTTCATCGAAATGCATGTAGAAATGATCGCCCGACAAGCAACCGAAGTTCACCAGATCGGCTTCGGTGACCGTACGGCGGTGGGTGAGCAGCGACTCACCGATGCGCAGCTCCTCAAAGTAGCGGCGGAACGGGTGCACCTCGGTCTCGATCACTTCGGCACCGCGCACATATTCCCCCGTCACAGCGGTAAGCATGCTCGGCGAACCCTGCACGGCAGCGCGCTGCAGGTAATGCTTGACCGCACGCAGGCCACCCAGCTCTTCGCCGCCACCGGCGCGACCCGGGCCGCCGTGCTTGAGCTGCGGCAGCGGGGAGCCATGGCCAGTGGACTCTTGCGCGGCTTCACGGTCCAGCACCAACAGTCGACCATGCCAGGCGGCAGCGACAGGAATCGCCTTGGCGGCCACGGCGCGGTCGCCGGTGACCAGGGTCGCCACCAGGCTGCCTTTGCCGCGCGCCGCCAGGGCCAGGGCCTCGTCCAGGTCGTCGTAGGCCATCAAGGTGCTGACTGGGCCGAACGCTTCGACATCGTGGGCACCGCCATCGGCATGCGGGTCGCGGGCCTGGAGCAGAGTCGGCGCGAAGAACGCACCCTCGGCAACACCTTCGCCACGTGGAGCAAAGCCGTCACTGGCGCCAAACAGCTGGTCACAGCTCTGCAGCAGGGCACGTACCCGTTCGCCGACATCACGCTGCTGATCGTGCGAGGCCAGGGCGCCCATGCGCACGCCCTCCAGCGCCGGGTCGCCAACCACCACCTTGCTCAGGCGCTCACGCAGGCGCGAGGCCACGGCATCCAGGTGCTTGGCGGGGACGATGGCGCGGCGGATGGCGGTACATTTCTGCCCGGCCTTGGTGGTCATCTCGCGCACCACTTCCTTGATGTACAGGTCGAACTCTTCGCTGTCCGGCGTGACATCAGGGCCGAGAATGGCGCAATTGAGCGAGTCGGCCTCAGCGGTAAAAGGCACCGAGTTGCGGATCAGGTTGGGCGTCACGCGCAGTTTCGCCGCCGTATCGGCGGAGCCGGTGAAGGTCACCACATCCTGGCCTTGCAGGCGGTCGAGCAAGTCGCCAGTGCTGCCGATCACCAGTTGCAGGCTGCCTGCCGGCAACAGGCCGGACGCGTTCATCAGCCGCACCACGGCTTCGGTCAGGTAGCTGGTGGAGGTCGCGGGCTTGACGATGCAGGGCATGCCGGCGAGGAAGGTCGGGGCGAATTTCTCCAGCATGCCCCAGATCGGGAAGTTGAATGCGTTGATGTGCACGACTACGCCAGCACGCGGCACCAGAATGTGGCTGCCGGCGAAATGGCCCTTCTTGCCCAACGGGATCGCCGGCCCTTCATGCACGAGGTTGCCCGACGGCAGTTCGCGGCTGCCGATACCGGCATAGGAGAACAACGTAGCGTTGCCGCCCTCGATGTCGATCCAGCTGTCGGCACGGGTGGCACCGCTGTGGTGGGACAGGGCGTAAAGCTGCTCTTTGCGCTCGGCCAGGTATAGCGCAATGGCTTTGAGGCGGGCGGCACGCTGCTGGAAGTCCATGGCCATGAGCTCGGTCAGGCCGCGGGCACGGGCGAACTCAACGGCTTCGGCGAAGTCCGGGCGCTCTTCGTGGCTGTACGCCAGGACGTGACCATCCAGAGCGCTGCGCAGGGCCTGGGCGCCGTGCTGGCCGATCCAGCGGCCGGCGATGAAGCTTTGCAGGGTAGGGGCTTCGGACATGCTGTTCTCCATGCTGTTCAAGTGGGGTGAGGGCGTTGTTACCACAGCGCCACGGTGTAACCGATGATCAGGCGGTTTTCGTCCACGGCGTTGGTCAGGCCATTGCCGGAACGGAAGGTGACGTTGCGCCAGCGCAGGCTGACGTCCTTGAACGGGCCGCTCTGGATGACGTAGGTCAGGTCGGTGTCGCGTTCGCGTTCACGGCCATTGCTGATGGTGGCCGTCTCAGCGTGACGGCCGTCGGTATAGCGGGTCATGAAGCTCAGGCCCGGAATACCCATGGCGACAAAGTCGTAGTCGTAACGCAGCTGCCAGGAGTCGAGGCCGGCGCGGGTGAAGGTGTTGTAGGTCACCAGGTTGAC
The DNA here is from genome assembly GCF_055584805.1 of Pseudomonas sp. NPDC090752. Taxonomy (NCBI): domain Bacteria; kingdom Pseudomonadati; phylum Pseudomonadota; class Gammaproteobacteria; order Pseudomonadales; family Pseudomonadaceae; genus Pseudomonas; species Pseudomonas sp. NPDC090752. The sequence goes on from NZ_JBVJLI010000006.1 coordinate 95,473, forward strand.
AGTGAACGGGTCACCGCCGTTGACGAACGGGAAGGCGCTGTCGCCGGACATCTGTTGCCAGGTGGCGGTGAACTTGTGGGCGCGCACGCCGAGGGTGAACATGGCGTTGAAGTTGCGGTTGTCGATGTTCCCGGCGCGTACGGCGCCGTCGTTGCGGCTGTCGAAGTAGCGCAGGTCGGTGCGCAGGCTCAGGCCTTCGCCCAGCGGGCGGGTATCGATCAGGCCGACGAATTGCTGGCGGTAGATGTCTTCGAGCTTGGCGTAGTAATAGCTGACGCTGGTCTGCGGGGTGATCGCGTAGCTACCACCGCCGAAGTCGAGATGGTCACTGCTGGCGGCGCCGTAGCCCATGTCGTCGCGCCCGGACGAGTCGCGCAGGTTGGTTTTGCTGAGGCGCCCGGCATTGAAGGTCAGCCGGTCGATGTCCTGGCTGGTCAGCTGGCCGCCTTGGAAGGTCGAGGCCAGCAAGCGGGTGTCGTTATATACCACTACCGGCAGGATCGGCTGCAGGGTGCCCAGGCGCAGGGTGCTCTTGGCCAACCGCAACTTCCCGGTCAAACCCAGCTCACTGTAATTGTCGACCGGTTCATGGCTGTTCGGGCCGAACGGCAGCAAGCCGGTGTTGCGTCGGTCGGGGCTTGAGTCGAGCTTGATGCCCAGCTGGCCCATGGCGTCCACGCCAACGCCCAGCGGGCCTTCGGTGAAGCCCGACTCCAGCCGCGCGGTGAAGCCTTGGCCCCATTCCTCGGCCTTGGCTTGCGGCGCATTGTTTTGCCGGAAATCGCGGTTGAGATAGTGGTTGCGCAGGTCCAGCCGTGCGTGGCTGTCGCCGATGAAGTCGGCCAGCGCGGGCAAGGGCAGGGCGAGTGTGGCCAGCCATGCGGCAGAGGTGAAGTGCATGCGGTTCATTGGTGTTGTTCCCGAGAGTCGAAATTCAGTGCTTGCTGGCACCCGCGGCGCCGATGCCGGTCATCGAGCGGATGAACTGGGCGAGATAACGCCCACGTTCCTCGCTGGCACGCTCAGAGGCGTCCGTCACCGAAAATGCCCAGGCGCCGAGAAACGCAAGGCTCATGGAGAACAGGGCTGGGTTGCTATAGGGAAACAATGCTTGCTCGTGGTGGAGCACGTTGACCCACACCGCTGGGCCCAACACCACCAACACTACCGCCGACACCAGCCCGGCCATGCTGCCGCACACCGCACCACGGGTGGTCAGGCCTTTCCAGAACATCGAAAGCAGCAACACCGGGAAGTTGACCGAAGCGGCCACGGCCAATACCAGGCCGGACAGGAAGGCGATGTTCTGCGACTCGAACACCAGGCCCAGCACCACCGCCAACATGCCGATCACCAGCGTGGCGATCCGTGACACGCGCATTTCCTGCTGTTCCGTGGCCTGGCCCTGGCGCACCACGCAGGCATACAGGTCGTGGGACACCGCCGAGGCACCGGACAGCGCCAGGCCTGCCACCACGGCAAGAATCGTGGCGAACGCCACGGCAGAGATGAAGCCCAGGAACAGGTTGCCGCCCACGGCTTGCGCCAGGTGCACGGCGACCATATTGCCGCCGCCGATGATCGCGCCGCTGGCATCGCGGTAGGCGGGCTCGGTACCGACCATGACGATGGCGCCGAAACCGATGACGATCAGCAGCAGGTAGAAGTAGCCAATGAAACCGGTGGCGTAGAACACGCTCTTGCGCGCTTCCTTGGCATCGCTGACGGTAAAGAAGCGCATCAGGATATGCGGCAGGCCGGCGGTGCCGAACATCATGCCCAGGCCCAGCGATATCGCGTCCACCGGGTTCGACAGCAAGCCGCCGGGCGCCATGATCGCCTGGCCCTTGGCGTGAACGGCCACGGCGTTGGCGAACATCGCTTCGGTACTGAAACCGAAGTGTTTGAGCACCATGAACGCCATGAACGTGGTGCCCGACAACAGCATGACCGCCTTGATGATCTGCACCCAGGTGGTGGCGAGCATGCCGCCGAAGGTGACGTAGGCGACCATCAGTACGCCGACCAGCATTACGGCATACAAGTAACTGATCCCGAACAGCAGTTCGATCAGCTTGCCAGCGCCGACCATCTGCGCCACCAGGTACATCAGCGCCACCACCAGGGTGCCGAACGCCGAAGTCAGGCGCACAGGGGTTTGCGCCAGGCGGTACGAAACCACGTCGGCGAAGGTGTACTTGCCCAGGTTGCGCAGGCGCTCGGCGATCAGGAACAGGATGATCGGCCAGCCGGCCAGCACGCCCAGGGCATACAGCAGACCGTCGTAGCCGTTCATGAACATCATGGCCGAAATGCCCAGGAATGACGCGGCGCTGATCATGTCACCGGCGATCGCCAAACCGTTCTGCATGCCGGTCAGGCCGCCGCCGGCGGTGTAGAAGTCACTCGCCGAGCGGGTACGCAGGGCAGCCCAGCGGGTCACCAGCAGGGTGAAGCAGACGAACACCATGAACATCGAGATGGCAGTCCAGTTCATTGCGCGCACTCCTGCTTGACCTTGTCGTTGAGCGGGTCGAGCACGTTGTTGGCGCGGTGGACGTAGATACCGGTGAGGGCAAAGGACAGCACCACCATGAGTACCCCAACCAGCATGCCGACGGTGGTGACGCCGCCGCTCAGGGATTGGCCCAAGGTGCTGGGGGAGAACGCCACCAGCAGGACGAAGCCGTAGTAGATGACCAGCATGGCCAGGGTCAGGCTGCCGTTGAGGCGGCGTTTGCGTCGGACCAGGTGTTGGAAATCGGGGTGGTTGCTGATGCTCTCGATGTGTTCGGGGGTCATGGCAAGCGATCTCTTGGTGTTGTAATTGTTGTAATCAGGTCACTTAAGGGTGGTGCTGAGGGCTTCTTCGCGGGCAAGCCCGCTCCCACAGGTTTTGTGGGTACCGCCGAATCTGTGGGAGCGGGCTAGCCCGCGAAGAAGGCGACTCGGTCTCAGAGCTGGTCGAAATCGAGCACCACCTTGTCGCTGACCGGGTAGGTCTGGCACGACAGCACATACCCGGCCGCCACTTCGTAGTCCTCCAGCGCATGGTTGCTGTCCATCTCCACCTCGCCCTCGATCACCCGGCACTTGCAGGTCGAGCACACTCCGGCCTTACACGAGTAGGGCAGTTCGGCGCCAATGGCGTTGCCGGCGTCCAGCACGCTCTGGGTATTGCGCGGCAAATCGAAGCTGAGCGCGCGGCCATCGCTGATCACGGTGATATGGCTGAGCGCCGAATCCACCTGGCGCGCCGCCTCGCGGGCCTCACGACGGGCTTCGCTGCCAGCGGCGGCGAACAGTTCGAAGTGAATGCGGTCCCCGGCCATGCCGTTGGCCTGCAGGCTGTCACGCACCGTTTCGGTCATGGCCTGCGGCCCGCAGATGAACGCCGCGTCGAGACTGGCCACGTCCATCCAGCGGGAGAACAACTGGCCACATTTGTCGGCGTCGATGCGGCCGTTGTAGAGGTCGACGTCCTGCTGCTCGCGGCTGAACACGAAGATCAGGTTGAGGCGGTCGAGGTAGCGGTTTTTCAAGTCCTCGAGCGTGTTGCGAAACAACGCACCCGAGCTGGAACGGTTGCCGTACAACAAGGTGAAGCGGCTGTCCGGCTCACTGGCCAAGGTCGTGGCGATGATCGAAAGGATCGGCGTGATACCGCTGCCGGCGGCCACGCCCAGGTAGTTGCCCTGGCGGGATGACTGCAGCGGCACGAAGAAGTTGCCAGACGGCGGCATTACCTCCAGTTGCTCACCCGCTTTGAGCACGTCATTGGCGAACGCCGAGAAACGCCCACCCGGCACACGTTTGACGGCCACGCGCAGCTCGCCGTCCTGCACGGCACTGCAGATGGAGTAGGAGCGGCGTACTTCCTCATTGTCCAGCTGGGTGCGCATCACCAGGTACTGGCCCTGGGTGAAACGAAACGCTTCCTGCAGGTGCGCTGGCACCTCGAAGGCAATCGACACGGCGTCGCGGGTCTCATTGCGCACTTGCTTGATGGTCAGGCTGTGAAACTGGCTCATGGTGGTCTCCACGGCTCAAATGCATTTGAAGTAGTCGAACGGCTCCAGGCACGCGCGGCAGCGGTACAACGCCTTGCAGGCCGTGGAGCCGAACTGGCTGAGCAGTTCGGTGTGCTGGCTGCCGCATTGCGGGCAGCACACATCGGGTGCCTCGCCGAGCAGGCTGCGTTTACTGGTGCTGCCGCTTGGCGGGGCGATGCCGTAGGCATGCAAGCGTTCACGGCCCAGCGCGCTGATCCAGTCGGTACTCCAGGCCGGGGTCAACCGGCGTTCGAGTTCAGGGGCAGGAAAACCCGCCTGCTCCAGCGCCTGGCGGATATCAGCCTCAATCACCTCGGTGGCCGGGCACCCGGAATAGGTGGGCGTGACCACCAGGTGCAGATGACCGGCGCGCCAGTCCAGGTCGCGGACAATGCCCAAGTCGACGACGCTGACCACGGGCACCTCGGGATCCATGACCTGGCCCAGTACGGTCCAGGCTCGCGCCAGGTCATCCCTGTGCTGCGCCCGGGCACCGCGATCGCCGACGATCAGCTCACCAGGTCGCATCGGGGTAAGCCCTTGGCAGGAACTGCATCTCGGCCAGCAGCAAGCCGAGGTGTTCGGTGTGCAGCCCTTGGCGGCCACTGAGGTAGAAATGACTGGCCGCTTTCGGCAGCGGCAGCTCCACCGAGGCGAAGGTGGCGCTGACCTGCTTGAGCCAGTCGGCGCCAACCTGCGCAGGGTCGGCAGCGATGCCAGCTCCTGCCAGCTGTATCTCATGATCGCCGCCCGCCGTGAGCTCAACGGTAAAGCGCCACAGCGCTGGGATCGCTTCAAGCATGCGCCGACGACTTTCTTCAGTACCGTCGCCCAGGCGCTGTACCCACTCGGAAGAGCGGCGCACGTGGTAGGTGACTTCCTTCAGCGCTTTGGCGGCGATACCGGCAATACGCGCGTCGTTCGAAGCGGCCAGGCGCTCAAGCACGGCGTGGTGCCAGGCGTCATAGAGGAACTGCTTGGCCATGGTCACGGCGAAGTCGCCATTGGGCTGTTCGACCAGCAACAGGTTGCGAAACGCCCGTTCATCACGGCGAAAGGCCAGGTCGTCGGCATCGCGGCCGTCGTCCAGCAGTTCGGCGGCGTACTCCAGCCAGTTGCGCGCCTGGCCCACCAGGTCGAGTCCGCCGTTCATCAAGGCCAGTTCTTCTTCAATCGCCGGTGCGTGGCCACACCATTCGCACAGGCGCTGGCCCTGGATCAGGGCGCTGTCGCCGAGCAACAGCAGATAAGGGATGAGATCGTGCTTGTGCATGGCCAACCTCACATGTGCCCGACTTCGTCGGGCAGTTCGTAGAAGCTGGCGTGGCGGTAGACTTTGTCGTCCGACGGCGAGAACAGCGGGTCTTTTTCGTCAGGCGAGGAGGCGGTGATCAGCGCCGAAGGCACTACCCACAGGCTGACCCCTTCGCTGCGGCGGGTGTACAGCTCGCGCGCGTTCTCGATCGCCATGGCGGCATCGGCGGCGTGCACGCTGCCGACATGCTTGTGGTTCAGGCCGTGCTTGCTGCGCACGAATACCTCGAAGAGGGTCCAGACAGACATTTCAGATCTCCGCATCAATCGCCGCTCAGGCGGCGTTCTTGTTCTGTTGCTTGCGTGCATAGGCCACGGCCGCTTCGCGTACCCAGGCGCCATCCTCGATGGCCTTACGCCGGGTGGCGACGCGTTCCTGGTTGCACGGGCCGTTGCCCTTGATGACTTCATAGAACTCGTCCCACTGGATTTCGCCAAAGTCGTAGTGGCCGCGGGCTTCGTTCCACTTCAGGTCAGGGTCGGGCGCGCTGCAGCCCAGCAGTTCGAGCTGCGGCACGGTCTGGTCGATAAAGCGCTGGCGCAGCTCGTCGTTGGTCTGGCGTTTGATCTTCCAGGCCATCGACTGGGCGCTGTTGGGGGAGTGTTCGTCACTGGGGCCGAACATCATCAGCGACGGCCACCACAGACGGTTGATAGCGTCCTGGACCATGTCCTTCTGCGCCTGGGTACCCTGGCGCATCATGGTCAGCAGCAGCTCGTAGCCCTGGCGCTGGTGGAAGCTTTCTTCCTTGCAGATGCGCACCATCGCGCGCGAGTAGGGGCCGTACGAGGTGCGCTGCAGCACCACCTGGTTGACGATGGCGGCGCCATCGACCAGCCAGCCCACCGCGCCCATGTCGGCCCAGCTCAGGGTTGGGTAGTTGAAAATGCTCGAATATTTGGCCTTGCCGCTGTGCAGCTTGGCGATTTCTTCGTCGCGGTCAGCGCCGAGGGTTTCCATGGCGCTGTACAGGTAAAGGCCGTGGCCGGCTTCGTCCTGGATCTTGGCCATCAGCTGCAGCTTGCGCTTGAGGCTGGGGGCACGGGTGACCCAGTTGCCTTCGGGCAGCATGCCGACGATCTCCGAATGGGCGTGCTGGGAGATCTGCCGGATCAGGGTCTGGCGGTAGGCCTCGGGCATCCAGTTCTTGGCTTCGATCTTGATCTCGGCGTCGATCTTCTCCTGGAAGTGGCGCTCTTCTGGCGACATCTCCTCCAGCGCCTTGACGCGTTTGACTCCGGTTTCCACTAGCTGTGCGTACATGTTCCGACTCCTGCTAAGGCATGAGTCATTTGTAAGCGATACAAAATATAACGTCAAACAAATTTGTTAGTATCGAATAAGATTTGCGTGTCATTTGCTGGCCTCTTCGCGGGGCAAGCCCGCTCCCACAGGCTTCGCTGCATGACCTGTGGGAGCGGGCTTGCCCCGCGAAGAGGCCATCAGCCACAACGCAAAAAAAAGTCCCGGACTAAGCCGGGGCCATGGAAGGCAGCTGTAGGTTCAGCTGGCCAAACGCTTGTCAAACACGTGGCACGCCTTGCCCTCAGAGCGCTTGAGCGTACCGCAAGGCTGCAACCGCACCTGGGTGCTGATGCCAATGTAGGTCTTGATCTGCTTGGTCAATTCACCAATCAGCAGATTGCGCTGCCCATCATCCATGCCCTGACACTCAGCACGCAGTTCCACATGCAGCTCGACACTATCCAGATTGCCATTGCGATACAGGTGTATCTCATAAAGCTCTGAAAGGTGTTTTATTTTCAGCACCTGCTCCTCGATCTGGGTCGGGAACACGTTGACCCCGCGAATGATCAGCATGTCGTCGCTGCGCCCGGTGATCTTGCCAATGCGCCGCATCGGCCGCGCCGTGCCCGGCAGCAGGCGGGTCAGGTCGCGGGTGCGGTAGCGCACCATCGGCAGCGCTTCTTTGCTCAGCGACGTGAACACCAGCTCGCCGAGTTGCCCATCAGGTAACACTGCGCCGGTCACGGGGTCGATGATTTCGGGGTAGAAGTGGTCTTCCCAGATGGTCGGGCCATCCTTGGTCTCGATGCACTCCATGGCTACGCCCGGCCCCATGATCTCGGACAGGCCATAGATATCCAGCGCATCGATGCCCAGCCGCCGCTCGATCGACCGGCGCAGCTCGTCGGTCCAGGGCTCGGCGCCGAAGATGCCGAGGCGCAACTTGAGGTCGTGGGGGTCGATACCCTGGCGTTCGATTTCGTCGGCCAGGTTGAGCATGTAGGACGGCGTGACCATGATGATGTCGGGCTGGAAGTCGCGGATCAGCTGCACCTGTTTTTCGGTCTGGCCACCGGACATGGGGATCACGGTGCAACCGAGGCGTTCTGCGCCGTAGTGGGCGCCAAGCCCACCCGTGAACAGGCCGTAGCCGTAGGACACATGCACCTTGTCGCCCTTGCGCCCGCCGGCGGCGCGGATCGAGCGGGCGACCACGTTGGCCCAGGTGTCGATGTCGTTCTGGGTGTAGCCGACCACGGTGGGCTTGCCGGTGGTGCCGCTGGAAGCGTGCAAGCGCACCACCTCCTGCTGGGGCACGGCGAACATGCCGTAGGGGTAGTTGTCGCGCAGGTCGTTCTTGCCGGTGAAGGGGAACTTCGCCAGGTCGTCGAGTGATTTCAGGTCATCAGGGTGGGCGCCGCATTCGTCGAAGCGCTTGCGGTACAGCGGCACGTTGTCGTACGCGTGTTGCAGGCTCCAGCGCAAACGTTCCAGCTGGTGCTGACGCAGGGCGTCGACACTGGCGGTTTCCATCGGGTCCAGCAGGGCACGATCGGCATCATGGTACATGTTCATGGCTTCACTCGAATTGTTCTTGTAGACCGGCGCCTTCTGTCGAGAAAGGCGCCGTGAGTGTCATGGACGCAGCATAACCGGCGGCGTCGCGTTCAGTAACAAGCCATTGGTCAGAGACGTTCGATGACCATGGCAATGCCTTGGCCGACGCCGATGCACATGGTGCACAGGGCGTAGCGTCCGGCGGTTTCTTCCAGTTCGTGCAGGGCGGTGGCGACCAAGCGCGCGCCGCTCATGCCCAGCGGGTGGCCCAGGGCGATCGCGCCGCCGTTGCGGTTGACCCGCGTATCGTCGTCGGTCAGGCCCAACTCGCGCAGTACGGCCAGGCCCTGGGCAGCGAATGCCTCGTTGAGCTCGATGACGTCCATGTCGGCCAGCGACAGGCCGGTCAGCTCGAGTACCTTGTGCGTTGCCGGTACCGGGCCGATGCCCATGATGCGGGGTTCGACACCGGCCACGGCCATGCCGACGATCCGCCCACGCGCCTTGAGGTCATGGCGACAAGCCGCTGCGCTGCTGGCAAGCAGCAGTGCGCAGGCACCGTCGTTGACCCCGGAAGCATTGCCAGCCGTTACGCTGCCGTCCTGGCGGAACGGCGTACCGAGCCTCGCCAGCTGTTCCAGGGTGGTGTCCGCGCGCGGGTGTTCATCGTGCTCGACGCGAATGGCCGGGCCTTTGCGCTGGTTGATCTCGACCGGCACGATCTCCCGCGCCAGGCGGCCACGGGCCTGGGCGGCAGCGGCCTTGTGCTGGCTGTGCAGAGCGAAGGCGTCCTGATCAGCACGGGAAATGGAGAATTGTTCAGCAACGTTTTCCGCCGTCTCCGGCATCGAGTCAATGCCGTACTCGGCCTGCATCAACTTATTGACGAAACGCCAGCCAATGGTCGTGTCGAACAGCTCGGCGCTGCGGCCAAAGGCCTGCTCCGACTTGCCCATGACGAAGGGTGCACGCGACATCGACTCGACCCCGCCGGCCAGCATCAGCCCGGCCTCGCCACAGCGCAGGGCGCGGGCGGCATTGCCGATGGCGTCCATGCCCGAGCCGCACAGGCGATTGATCGTGGTACCCGGTACGCTGATCGGTAAACCGGCCAGCAACGCGGCCATGCGCGCCACATTGCGGTTGTCCTCGCCGGCCTGGTTGGCGCAACCAAGGATCACATCGTCGATGGCGTTCCAGTCCAGCTGCGGGTGGCGTGCGACCAGCGCTTTGATCGGTACGGCGGCCAGGTCGTCGGCGCGCACGCTGCTGAGGGCGCCGCCGTAACGGCCGATCGGCGTGCGCACGGCATCGATGATCAGCGCATCGAGGGGCGTGTGGTCAGTCATTTGCGTTCTCCTGCGCGATCACCGAGCCGCGCACTTTGTAGGATTTGCCGTGGAACAGGGCGATCAGCTCGCCGTGCTGGTTTTCGATACGCACGTCATACAAGCCGGTGCGGCCCTTGCGGCTCAGTTCGGTTGCAATCGCCGTGAGCACATCGTCGCGCAAAGCAGGGGCGACATAATCGATGCTGCAGCCCAGCGCGACAGTGGCCTCGTTGTAGCTGTTGCAGGCAAAGGCGAAGGCCGAATCGGCGAGGGCAAACAGAAAGCCGCCATGGCAGGTACCGTGGCCCTGGATCATGTCGCTGCGCACCGGCATGCTCAGTCGGGCCTGGCCAGCGCCGGCGCCCAGCAGGCGGATACCCATGGCCTGGCTGGCCTGGTCGCGGGAGAACATTGCATTGGCGCAGGCTTGGGCCAGTTCGTCCGGGGTGCGTTGCAGTTCAGTCATAAAGGCGGGCTCCTTGAGCGTGGCTGCGGTGCAGCAACAGGGAAGGGCGGTAGCGGCTTTCGCCGTAACTCGATTGCAGGTTTTCCAGCACGCGCAGCGTGTAACCCAGGCCGATCTGCTCAGCCCAGGCCAGCGGCCCACGCGGGTAATTGACCCCGGCACACATGGCCAGGTCGATATCAGCAGCGCTGCCCACGCCCTGCAGCACCGCGTCCGCCGCTTCATTGGCGAGCATGGCCACCGTACGCAGTATTACCAGGCCGGGCAGGTCGGCGACCGCCGCCACCTTGAAGCCTGCGTGCTGCAGCAGCGCAACCACCTGGTCGCGCGCAGCGACCGAGGTGTCGGCAGACCAGCTGATAGCGATGCGCGTCGCCGTGCGGTAGTCCAGGGCCAGGTCGACCAGCACCAGGTTGCGCAGGCCTTCTTCACGTGCACGCTGGCTGGCCAGGCGGCCATCAGAAAGCGCAAGCGTGGCGTCACCGACGTGAATCAGGCCTTTGCCTGCACGCTCCGCAAGGGCGATTCCGCTGTCGCGCACGCGCTCGACCAGAGGCTGCAGCGGCCCCAGATTGCCCTCGATCACGCAGCGCTCAACCGTCAGCGTACTCTGCAGTTCGGTCGCTTGCGGACGCTCGGCGCCTTCGGCGTAGCGATAGAAGCCTTGGCCGCTTTTTCGCCCTAGGCGGCCAGCATCGACCAGCTCCTTCTGCACCAGCGAAGGCTGGAAGCGGAAGTCACCATAAAAGGCATCGAAGACCGAACAGGTCACGGCGTAGTTGACGTCATGCCCAATCAGGTCGGTGAGTTCGAATGCGCCCATGCGAAAGCCGCCGGCATCTCGCAACACCGCATCGAGCGTTGCGCAATCCGTCGCGCCTTCCTGCAGCAGGCGCAGGCTTTCGGCATAGAACGGCCGCGCCACACGGTTGACGATGAAACCTGGGGTTGAACGGGCATGGACCGGCTTTTTGCCCCAGGCTTGGGCCGTTTCATAGAGGCTTGCAGCAATGGCTGAATGGGTTGCAAGGCCCGAAACAATTTCAACCAGCGCCATTACCGGCGCCGGGTTGAAGAAATGCATGCCGATCACGTTTTCAGGCCGGGCAAGGCCTGCCGCCAGGCTGGTGATCGACAAGGACGAGGTATTACTGGCCAGCATGCAGTCGTCTGCGCACAGCGCCTCAAGCTGGCGCAGCAAGTCTTTTTTGACCTGGAGGTTCTCGACGATGGCCTCGATCACCAGGCGGGCATCGGCCAGCGCTTCGAGTGTTTCCTCCGGCTGCAGGCGCGCGACGATTGCCTCGCGGGCATCCGGCTGCAGCTTGCCTTTTTCCACCAGGCGCCCGAGCTGGTGGTCGATCCCCACTACGGCCTGCGCCGCAGCACCGGGGCGATTGTCGTAGAGTTTTACCCGGTGGCCAGCCTGGGCAGCCACCTGGGCGATGCCGGCCCCCATGGCACCTGCACCGATGACCGCCACCAGAGCGTTGCTGTCGAGTGCGCTCATGCTCAACGCCCCTTGAATGCTGGTGTGCGTTTGTTGATGAAGGCACTGACGCCTTCACGATAGTCCTCGCTGCGCCCGGCCAGGCGCTGCAGGTCGCGCTCAAGCTCCAGCTGCTGGTCGAAACCATTGTCGAAGCTGGCGTTGAGACTGCGCTTGATCAACGCCAGGCCGTAGGTCGGCTGAGTCGCCAGGTGGCGGGCTAGGGCAAGGGCCTCTTCACGTAGCTCGGCATCATCGACCACACGGTGAATCAGACCCCATTGTTGCGCCTGCTCAGCACTCAGGCGCTCGCCAAGCATCGCCAACGCCTTGGCTCGGGCCATGCCGACCAGGCGCGGTAGCAGCCAGGTACCACCTGAGTCCGGCACCAAGCCGATCTTGCAGAAGGCCTGGATGAAACTGGCCGAACGTGCTGCCAGCACCAGGTCGCAGGCCAGCGGTATGTTCGCCCCGGCACCCGCCGCCACGCCATTGACCGCGCAAATGACAGGCAACGGCAGGTCGCGCAGGGTGCGTACCAGCGGGTTGTAAAACAGCTCGATGGACTCGCCCAGGTCAGGCACCGCCGCACCGGGGGCGACATTGCGGTCGGACAGGTCCTGGCCTGCGCAGAAACCGCGGCCTTCACCCGTCAGCAGCAGAACGCGCGCGTCACCGCTCAGGCGCACCTGCTTGAGCGCTTCGCGTACCTCCAGGTGCATCTGCTTGTTGAAGCTGTTCAGTTGCTCGGGCCGGTTGAGAATGAGCTGGGCGACACCGCCCTCGATGGAAAACAGGATGTGCTCGAACGACATGGAAGGTTCGCTCCGTCAGGGATGGGAAGGGCTGGTCAACGGCCTTTGAACTGGGCCGGGCGTTTTTCCTGGAAGGCGCGGATGCCTTCGTCGCGGTCGTCGGTGCCGGCCAACAGGGTGAAGGCGTGGCGCTCGAAGCGCAGGCCGCTGGCAAGATCGGTGTCCCCCGCCTTGAGCAGTGCCTCCTTGGCCAGGCGGACTGCCAGCGGCGCCTTGGCGGCAATGCTGAGGGCCACCTGGAGCGCGCGCTCGACGGTCAGTTCAGGCTGGGTGATTTCGCTGACCAGGCCGGCCAGCAACGCACGCTTGGCATCGATTGCCTCGCCGGTCAGCACCATCTGCATCGCCAGCGGCTTGCCCACGGCGCGCAACAAACGCTGAGTGCCACCGGCACCGGGGATGATGCCCAGGTTGATTTCTGGCTGGCCGAAGCGTGCATCGCTACCGGCGATGACGATGTCGGCGCACATCACCAGCTCACACCCACCGCCCAGGGCGTAACCGTTCACGGCGGCGACCAGGGGCTTTGGGAATGCGGCGATGCGTTGCCAGTGGGCAATCCGCGGGTCGTTGAGAATGCCGACCAGATCACGCTCGGCCATTTCGCGGATGTCGGCGCCGGCGGCGAACGCCTTGCGGCTGCCGGTAATGACCACGGCCAGGGTTTGCTCATCGCCTTCGGCCGAATCCAGTTCGGCGGCCAGCTCTGCCAGCAGTTCGGTGCACAGGGCATTGAGGGCTTCTGGGCGTTGCAGGGTGACCAGGCGAACGCCGTGTTCAGGCGCCTGCACTTCGAGAAAACGCGGCATGTCGGGATCCTCAGGCTGCTCGCACGGCGCATTGGATGGCCGGCATTTATTGGAATGGTTTGCAGGGGCGATGCTGGAGCACACCCAGGTGCGATCAATATAAGCATCATGCGATACACTTAATCAATAGTGAATCTCCGTTCTGGTATCTCTTTATGCGGTTGCAGTTCACACAAAAGCTTTATGAGCCTTTGGATGCGCCACCTGATCGGTGATTGACTGCCAGTACAGTAACGATACAAGATCTCTTGACTATGCATATTGATTAGGGAGAATAAGCATGCCTTGCTACCGCCTCGAAGGCTTGACCCCAGTCGTCGACCCGACGGCTTATGTCCACCCGAGCGCCGTACTGATCGGTGATGTCATCATCGGCCCGCACTGCTACGTAGGGCCGTTGGCTTCTCTGCGCGGCGACTTCGGCCGCATTGTCCTGGAAGAGGGCGCCAACTTGCAGGACACCTGCGTGATGCATGGTTTCCCGGGAGGCGACACGGTGATCGAGCGCAACGGCCATGTCGGCCATGGCGCGGTACTGCATGGCTGCCGCGTTGGGGCAGATGCGCTGATCGGGATGAATGCGGTGGTCATGGACGGCGCCCACATCGCACCACGTTGCATCGTCGGGGCCACGGCTTTCGTCAAGGCAGGTTTCGAGTGCGCCGAACAGAGCCTGGTGCTCGGCTCGCCCGCCCAGGCCAAACGCCAGCTGACCGATCAGGAACTGAGCTGGAAACAGCGTGGCACCGCCGAATACCAGCGCCTGAGCCAGCGCTGCATGGCCAGCCTGGTCGAGTGCCCACCCCTGGCCGAACCTGAGGCCGAGCGCCCGCGCATGAGTGACGGCGGCTTCAGGCCCAAAGCCGAGGAGGGCGCATGAACCTCCCTGCAACGCGCAATGGCCAGGCGGGACGCCGCACAGGTATAGTCGATGCTTTCCCCGCGCACAGTTCCTCCATGAGCAACCTCGCCCCGCTGAATCACTTGATCACCCGCTTCCAGGAGCAGACGCCAATCCGCGCCAGTTCGCTGATCATCACCCTCTACGGCGATGCCATCGAGCCCCATGGCGGCACGGTATGGCTCGGCAGCCTGATCAACCTGCTGGAGCCGATCGGCATCAACGAACGGCTGATTCGCACGTCGATCTTTCGCTTGACCAAAGAAGGCTGGCTTACCGCAGAAAAAGTCGGCCGGCGTAGTTACTACAGCCTCACCGGCACCGGCAGGCGGCGCTTCGAAAAAGCCTTCAAGCGTGTCTACAGTCCCAACCAGCCGGCCTGGGACGGTGCCTGGACCCTGGTCTTGCTGTCGCAGCTCGATGCCAGCAAACGCAAGGCCGTGCGCGAAGAACTGGAGTGGCAGGGCTTCGCTGCCATGGCGCCAAACGTACTCGGCTGCCCACGGGCAGACCGCGCCGACCTGGCCGCGACCTTGCGTGAGCTGGAGGCGAGCGACGACAGCATCGTATTCGAGACCCATACTCAGGAGGTCCTGGCCTCCAAGGCCATGCGCGCCCAGGTACGGGAAAGCTGGCGAATTGACGAGCTGGGGCAGCAGTACAGCGAGTTCATCCAGCTGTTTCGACCACTGTGGCAAGCCTTGAAAGAACAAAGCGAGCTCAACCCCGAGGACTGCTTCCTGGCCCGAACCCTGTTGATTCACGAGTACCGCCGGCTGCTGCTGCGAGACCCGCAACTGCCGGACGAGCTATTGCCGGGCGATTGGGAAGGCCGGGCCGCGCGGCAGTTGTGCCGTAATCTGTACCGCCTGGTGTGTGCCCAGGCCGAAGCGTGGCTGAATAGTGCACTGGAAACAGCCGACGGGCCGTTACCGGACGTGAACGAAAGCTTCTACAAACGATTTGGTGGCCTGGCTTGAGGTGGTAGGGCTTAATACAAAACCTTTGACCCTGAAAGCGTAAGGCTTCCGCGTTGGCGAACTGTTGGCCGGGTAGGCTGGCACTGTTAACGGTCGGCCAGTCCCCCAACTACACTAAATGACTATCTAGTGTAGTTATCACTTGAAATTGATTCAAAGCGCACACTACCAAGCTGCCGCCCTTTGCTGCAAAGGAGCAGGCGACGGGGGTTGATCGCCCAGCAACCAGTCGCAGTAACGAGCAATGCCTTGCTCGACAGTCAATGTAGGTGCCGTGTAACCGGTAGCGCGCAAGTGTTCAAGGTCGGCACAGGTGTAACACTGATATTTGCCTCGCAAATTATCGGGAAAGTCGCTGTACGCCAAAACGCCTTCCCGCAAAGCCATCTGCGCACTTGTCCCAAACTTCCGCACAAAAAACCATGTGCGGAGCAAGGAGTTATCAAGGGCTATCAGGCAATCTTGTCGGCCCCTGATTTGAGGCTCAACTTCTCTTCGATCGTGTTCGTGACACTGCGCCAGGGGCATCACGTGGCAGTTGCAGAGTTCGAGAACGCTTTGGAGGATGTTCCATACATCGTTCAAGCTCAGCGCTTATTTGGGGATCCCGATTACCTTCTAATGATCGTCACGGCTGATCTCCCAAGCTTTCAAAGGCTTTACGACGAGCAGCTTTCCAGGCTACCGAACGTTCAGCGGCTGATTTCCACCCTGGTGATGAAGCACGTCATCTCAGACCGTCCGTTGCCGCTGCCAAGCAACTGAACGTCCACAGTTGCCTATCCTCCAAACTTCATCTCTCGGAGGATTAATCATGCAGCCAAAAACCGAAGGACTTGAAGGGCAAGGCCCGAGCGGCGTGCCTTTCATCAATGACCCTGAAAAGCCCACCTCACCGCCGCTGAATGATGCCGACGCCACGGATGCCGCTGAGGCCGAGGAAGACATCGAAGACGACGGTGAGTCGATCTAGACCAGAGGAGTCGCGCCATGGACAACTACCACCTGAGCCCGACAGCCGAAGGCTGGGAACTTAAAAAGGCAGGCGCGGAACGTGCCTCCAAGCGAGCCGCAACGAAACAGGAACTGGTCAGCTCGCTGGCTGACTTCTTTGATGGCAAAACAGCGTCGGTGAAGATTCACAAAGCTGACGGCACGATTGAAGAGGAGCGTACCTACCCGCGCTCTGCTGACCCGAAGCGTTCGAAGGGGTGATTCCTGTCACCGCTGCCGACCTGGGTATTGATGTCCGGGATCCGAGCAGCCACGGGTTTTACAAGTGGTTGCTCGCGAGCTTTCTCATCGGGAAGAGGATTCGATCATCCGTTGCCGTCGAGGCCTATCGAAATCTCGTTGATCGGCATGGGTTGGACACGCCTGGAAAATTGGCTCGCTGCTCCCACCGGGATCTCGTCAGGCTCCTAGGCCAGGCAGGTTATGCCCGGTACGACGAATCCACCGCCACAAGATTGCACGCGCTAGGTGTTGGCCTGGCTGCCGAGCTTGAATTCCGAACGAGTGCTGTAGATAGCGGGTCAATGAAACCAGCTGAGTTTGACCAGTGGCTGCTCAGCTTCAAGGGCATTGGGCCGAAGACGTTGGAAATCTTCAAGCGTGAAGCTGTTCTAGGAGAAAATTGATGTGACAGAGGGGCAAGCTAAGCAGGATGATGCTCTGCTGGCCGACCTACTACTGAAGTGGGCGCCGTCAGAAGCGGAGCGCAATCGCATACTTCGGGACAATGCTCTTAGCCTGTACGGCTTCCCATTCAATGAGAGCGTACGCTGATTGAGCAGCCCCTCGTAGGTCTCGCAGCGTAAAAGCGATGGGGGAGGTAAGGGCCACTCTGCATTCGATGCGGAGGCGTGGGAGGCCCTCACCTAATGGGCTACGTGCGTTTAGCGCACACTTGCCCGTACTTTCTCGCGGAAGCTATTTTCATAGCTGTCCTGAAGTTTGACCTTCTCTGCCAGAGCCGGCAGCAGGCTGCGAGCAATTACGATGATGCCGTCGCGGTCGCCGATAATGGCATCACCTGGGTAGCAAACGACATTGCCGCAGGCGACTGGGACGCCTACTTGGCCTGGGCCCCACTTTGAGGGGCCAGCTGGGTTCACTGCACGGGCGTAGATTGGCAGCCCCATGCTGTCGAGCTCTTCAATATCGCGTACCGCGCCATCAATGACGACCGCTGCAACCTGCTTGGCCAGGCAAATCTCACCGAGAAGATCGCCGAACACAGAGCGGTTCACTTCACCGTTGCCGTTGATGACCAGCACATCGCCCGGCTGCGCTTCGTCCAGCGCACGGTGGATAGCAAGATTGTCACCCTCGCGAGTATTCAGTGGCAGGATTGTGCCGAAGAACGTAGGTTTGCCTGCGGTGTGGCGAATAGCCGAAGCCATCATACCCATCCGGTTTAATACGTCGCCGATGAGCGCTACTGGGTGACTTGCAACCTGGTTGTCTTGGTTACTTCGCAATGAGGTTTTGGGTCGCCCACTGCTCGGCGGTGGTGACTTTAATCGACTGATGCTCGTTGAAGGTTCCGGCTTTCGGCCAGGAAACGCCTCGACCTTGAGCGAAAACGGCACGGTATTTTTTGATGTGGTGGGTAGGGTCTTTTTCCAATTCCTGGAGCAGGAAAGGAACAGACCACAGATTGGTATTGAATGGCCGGCCTAAGGCTCGCTCGAGAATGCCTGCCACCTGCCCATAAGCCACGGTATCACCTGCAAGGTAGACAATTTCGTTACGGAACCGAGGCTCGAAGAATACGATTTGTGCTGTCAATGCCCCAATGTCTTCAGGCGTCGTGAGAGTTACTTTGTTCTCTAGACTGCCCAAGGCGTTAACGGTGTCGCTCTCAAAGTCGACCACCTCAAACACTGGTTCAAAGAGGAAACTCGTGAACATCCCTGTCGAGATGATCACCCATTCTGTTTTGTCTTGGCCACGAAGTAGTTCTCGTACATCCAATTGTGCATCAAAGAGATCTTGAGGGCTGCCGCGTCCGATCACTTCAAAATCGACGCCGAACTGCCATGGGAAGTAGCGTTTTACCCCTGACTTGAGGGCAGCTCTCGCCAGTTTCATCGGGGTTTCTTTGCCCGCGACCATGCCTGCGCAGCCTATGATGGTGTCGAATCGTGCAAATACTTCGGCCAATTGCTCAATGGAAGCGTTGACCAGATCAGCAGCGACCATTTGGATGCCTAGGCTACGAAGCTCATCGATCTCAGCCTTCTTCTCAGGCCGCTGAGTGTTGATGCTTGAATCCCGCAGCAGAACGCTGATCGTTGAGCTGGACGTTCGTTTAGCCACTTGTGCAAGGTTACGCAAAACGGGCAGGCCGAGCTCACCGGCGCCTAGAACGAGAATCGATTGGGAAGGGTAACTGGTCAAGTCGGCCATAATTTCTCCTGGAAGCTGCTGTCTGTAAGATGAGCGAATCGTTGCACGATCCAGCAGCGCTCGTAAGAAGGCACACGTGTGATACCAGGGGAAGCTATGACCGACCATGAAGCCCTCAGGCAGGCAGAAGCTGTCTGTCGGACGCTTAGAGAAGATGATGACGGGGTCAGGCGGGAAGTTCTTGCTCACGCAGGAAGCCGGTGGTCATTGGGTATTCTGCACTCCTTGGGGGTGTATGGAACGATGCGTCATGCTGAAATTAAGCGGCAGATGGCCGGTGTTACTCAACGCATGCTGACCAAGACACTGCGCTCCTTGGAGCGTGACGGTTTGGTCAAACGCATAGAGTTCGGGGAAATCCCGCCCCGCGTTGAGTACGAGCTCACCTCACTGGGCGCGCAGCTCCTGGTAAGGATGTCGCCGGTGTGGACGTGGGTCGTTGAAAATGTCGAAGAAATTCGTCAAGCCAGAATCGTTTTCGACAGTCAAAGTGATGAAAAACCGGCATGGCAAGTCCCATCGCCAATGCCTTCTAATGAATGATCAAATGTAGATTGATATCGAATGGAGACGCCCGCGTTCAAGAGTCGGCGAGTTTTTGCAGCACGCTCATTGCCCGCCGAGCGTCATCCTTCCCCACAAAAATATGGTCATGGTAGTAAGCAGCCACAACGTTGCAGCTAATGCCCGCCTCTGCCAATGCCCTCGCAAAAGCCGCTGTAAGCCCTACAGCCTCTAGCGATGAGTGGATAGTCAACGTGATCCATGAGGCGACGTAGTCATACCCAAGGCCTAAGGCTTCAGCTCGCTCCCGATGGAGAATAACTGTGAGTCCTTCCCTCTCACGGAAACTGCCCAAAATGTCTTGAGTGTGAAGGTTTTCGAGGCTTTCCGTAGTGCAGAAAACATACTCTCCGTCGTTGAGCTCCGGCTGCATTCCTCGCAGAAGGGAGTTGATCGATTTCTCTCCGGCCATTTTGGTCACCTCGTTATTAAAACGCGCATTCTCTAGCTCTTGTGGGAATCAGAAAATCTCATAGTGGTAATCCCCGATTAGCGCTTCTGATGACGCCGTCACTCGATAAACCCCTTGTCGCCGTATTCGAACGAGCCTCTTCTTTCAAAATCAACAGAAGATAATCTTGATGGGAAGCGGGTATGGACGATACGACATTGGCCTACGTCCTATTCATTCAAAGAGAACCTGCGGCGCTTGAGCAGGTACTGGCATTGGGCGAGGCGGAAGCACTTGAAGCCGGCGAACTACTCCCGGCGTTGCGCGATACGATGATAGTCCAGATTCTGACGGCAGAAGCTGGCCAGAGAGGCGTTTCCCTCGAAGCGCTTGTCCAGGAGTTGATCGGCAGACCTGAGGATTCAGCACTAGGTCTTGAGAAATACAACCGTATGCGGGATTTCAATGCCTCCCCTGAGCCATCAGGTGCCCCGAAATCTACCAAGCGCTCGAAGCGTGAAACCGGACATGCTTTGCAGTTTTGTGTTCAAAAACACGATGCCACTCGACTGCACTACGACTTCCGCTTGGAGCTCGGCGGCACGCTCAAAAGCTGGGCGATACCTAAGGGCCCATGCCTGGATCCGAAGGTGAAGCGGCTTTCGGTGCATGTCGAAGATCACCCGCTCGATTACGCCTCATTCGAAGGCACGATCCCGGAAGGGCACTATGGTGCGGGAGATGTCATCGTCTGGGATCGTGGAACATGGCTTCCCCAGGGCGACCCGGCTGAGGCCTACACGAAAGGTCGTATGAAGTTTGAGCTGCAGGGTGAAAAGCTCTCAGGCCTATGGAACCTAGTCCGGACGAACATCGAGGGTAAGCAGGAGCAGTGGTTTTTGATCAAGCATCAGGACGAGGCTGGTAAGCCGCTCGCTGACTTCGACGTTGTGGTCGAGCTGCCCAACAGTGTGCTGAGCGACCGTACCATCCTCCCCAAGAAGCGCGGTCGGGCGAAGGCCACGTCACCCAAGTCGAACCCTCCCACCACTGTCACCGGGCCGAGCACAGAGGGCGCTGTGACTGCAGCACTGCCAGAGAAGCTCTCTCCGCAGCTGGCTACCCTGGTCGACTCCAGTCCCCGAAGCGAAGAGTGGCGCTACGAAATCAAGTTCGATGGTTACCGCATGCTGTGCCGCGTCGATGGAGATGACGTCCGGCTGTTCACCCGCAATGGTCACGATTGGACTGCGAAGTTACCCAAGCAGGCCGCTGCAATCGCCTCGCTCGGGCTTAAATCAGCCTGGCTGGACGGCGAGATTGTGATCCCTGATGAAAACGGCGTTCCCAACTTTCAGCTGCTACAAAATGCATTCGACGCCGGCAAGAGCCAGGGTATCGTGTACTACCTGTTCGACCTGCCGTACCTCAATGGCGCCGATCTTCGGCAGGTGCCGGTTGAGAGCCGCCGTGGACTGTTAAAGCAGCTTCTCGGTGACTCGACCGACCCGCTGCTGAGGTTCTCCGAAGACTTCACCGAAGACGTCGACGCCTTGATGAATAGTGCCTGCCAGATGCGCATGGAAGGACTGATTGGCAAGCGCTTGGGCAGTCCCTACGTATCCCGCCGCAGCGATACGTGGATCAAGCTCAAGTGCAAACATCGCCAGGAGTTCGTCATCGTCGGCTATACCGACCCGAAAGGTGCGAGGAGCGGTTTTGGCGCACTTGTCCTTGCGCTAACCGACCAGCATAGCGGCGAGCTGAAGTACGCCGGCAAGGTCGGGACGGGGTTCACGGAGTCGACTCTCGCCACCATCCTGGAAACGCTGTTGCCGCTGGAGCAGAAACAGGTGCCGGTGATGAATCCACCGAAAGGTGTCGACGGAAAAGGCATTCACTGGCTGCAGCCGACGCTGCTGGCCGAGGTCACCTTCGCTGAGATCACCTCTGACGGCGTGGTCAGGCACGCGGTGTTCCAGGGCATCCGGACGGACAAGCCTGTCCAGGATATTACGGAGGAGAAGCCGGCGCCTGCGCCGAAGGCGCGAAGGTCTGCCAAAGCGAAATCGGACGACAAGAACTCCTCGACCAAGGTGCGAATCACTCACCCGGAGCGTGTGATTGATCCCAGCAGCGGCCTCACCAAACGAGACCTGGCCGAATATTATGCGCAGGTTTCACCCTGGCTCCTGCCTCACCTGAAAGACCGGCCCATTGCGCTGGTCAGGGCACCCGAGGGGATTGCCGGCGAGTTGTTTTTCCAGAAGAACGCTGACCGTCTCGCCATCCCGAATATCACGACGGTACCTAAAGCCGAGGCGGGCAAAGCAGGTATGGTCATCAACAGCGTCGAGGCCCTGGTCGGTGCCGTGCAGATGAGCACCATCGAACTGCACTCCTGGAATGGCACGATCGACCACATCGAGCAGCCAGACCGCTTTGTGTTGGATCTTGACCCTGATCCCGCGCTGCCTTGGAAGGCCATGGTCGAAGCGACTCAGCTGACGTTGGTGGTGCTCGATGAGTTGGGCCTGGAGTCGTTTCTCAAAACCAGTGGAGGTAAGGGCATCCACATCATGGTGCCGCTCACGCCTAAAGCTTCGTGGGAAGAAGTGAAGGATTTCAGCCAGGCCATCGTAAAGTACATCGCCAAGCTGATCCCGGATCGGTTCTCAGCCGTGCTAGGCCCGAAGAATCGTATCGGCAAGATCTTCATCGACTACCTGCGCAATGGCAAAGGTGCGACCACCGCCAACGTCTTTTCGGCGCGGGCCAGAGAGGGGCTGCCGGTATCGGTGCCGATCTTCAGGGAGGAGATCGTCGAGCTGCAGTCTGCGGCCAAGTGGAACATCAAAAATGTTCAGCAGCGTCTGGATGAACTGGGTGGCGATGACCCGTGGACAGAGATCTATGGTTTGAAGCAGTACATCACCGCTGAGATGAAAAAGCGGATCGGTATGAAATAAGGCGCAGGGTGGATGGCGGTTTCACGCTAGACACAAACATTTCTCGCGGCGCTTAGGCCGGTATTCCCTCAGCGTACACCATCCTTACCATCTCACCTGGGTTTGACCAAGTCATCGATAGCGTTACTCAGCATTTCAAGTGAGCAGGGCTTGGCGATGAACCGGGCATTCGCGGGTAGTAGTCCCGGCTTCGGCACCATATGACCCGAAACAATGATGACAGGCAACTGAGGCTGCGTTGACCAGATGACCTTGGCCAATTCCATGCCGTCGGCCTGGCCTGGCATGCGGACATCGGTGATGACGAGGTCGAACGGCACAGAGTCAGCCACCTGCAGCAGCGCCTGATCTGCATTCGAGCACTGGATGACAGCGTGACCAAGATGACTGACGGCCTCCGTCATCAGCCAGCGAAGGATCTCATCATCTTCTACGACCAATACCCTAGATTGCATGGTTCAGCACTCATTGTTATCTCACCATTAGTACCCGCCTTATAACGCGCCGTTTCAAAACCCTGACCGGTGGTGCTTGGTCGTTGCTTTGACCGACCTTGACGATACGCTAGTCTGTGGTAGACCTCAGGGCCGGGCGGAAGGCCAAGGATTACTATGAGACTCTACGAATTCATTGACACCCGCTTGGAAGAAATTCTCCAGGCTTGGGAAGACTTTGCCCGTTCCGTTGAAACGGATTTACCGGAGCAAGATGCAGCTGGACTGCGAAATCACTCGGAGAAAATCTTGCGCACCGTGTCTGCGGACATGCGTACGTCACAGAGTGATTTCCAGCAGTCTGAGAAATCTCAGGGTAGAGGGCCTACCCAATCCAGCGATACGGCTGCTGAAACCCACGCGATCACTCGCCTGATCGCGGGCTTTACCATGGATCAAATGGTCTCTGAATACCGGGCACTGCGCTCCAGCGTGTTGACGCTCTGGTTGGTTCAGGAAGCGATCGACGAGACCTATCATGTACAAGACATGATTCGGTTCAATGAAGCCATAGACCAAGCCCTTGTTGAGTCAATTGCAGCCTATGGTAAGGCTGTCGAGTCAACGCGAAAGATGGTGCTAGGTGTGCTGGGACACGACTTGCGCTCACCGCTGGGCGCTGTGTTGATGGCTGGCGATTTGATCCTTCGTCAACCTGGTCTTGATGAGAAGGGCAGAGTCCTGGCGACTCAAGTCTGCAACAGTGCCCGGCGTGCGAATAACATGGTGAATGATTTGCTTGATCTGGCGCGCTGCAACCTGGGTACAGGTATTCCGGTTCACCTGGAGCAGATCGAACTCAATGCTGTGTGCCACTCGGTTGTAGCTGAAATGAGCACCGCCTTCCCCCAGGCGAACATCAACCTCGTAGAGTCTGCGCATATTGCCGGCCAGTTTGACCCGGCTCGTATCGCCCAGGTGTTTTCCAACCTGGTGGGCAATGCGCTTCGCCATGGCGATCCAACATCCCCCGTAACAGTAACCTTGAACGATGATGTGGATGGCCCTCGCGTCAGCGTACACAACTCGGGGCAGCCGATTCCCCCGGAAGCCATGCCTAATTTGTTCAGGCCTGAAGGCCGATATTCGAGCTACGCCCATGAGGAAAAAGGTGCGTCAGCTGGTCTAGGCCTGGGCCTGTTTATCGCCTCTGAGATTGTGGCCAGTCACGGTGGGAGGATCGAAGTGGAGTCCACGGCCCAAGGGGGAACAACGTTTGATGTCGTATTGCGTGTCGTTGATGGTCAATGAGCTGCGGTTGCCAGATTTGGGACGCATGTCCGCACAAGGCCTGGAAAAAGCATTGCGTCAAAGCAGGCCAGCAAGGATCAGCAGTTCGATGTTGGTAGGCTTCACGTTCACAGTCGCGAGCTCGTCTATCTTGAACCAGCGGCATTCCACGATCTCGTCCGAGGGCCGGGGTTGCAACGAATCCGAGACGGACATTTGGTAGAGATAGTGTTCCTCGGTCTCGAACACCTGGTGCGCAAGAAACCGGGCGTCGGTAAGCGGTAGCGTGGTCTCCTCGCTCAGCTCTCTCTGTGCGGCTTCTAGATGATTTTCGCCGGGATCAATCTTACCTCCTGGCAACGACCACTCTGGTGCCTCCTTGCGCACCATTAGGATTTTGCCTTCTTGTATGCAGATCACTGTCGAATGGCGCTCTCGCATGTCGTTCATATCTGCCCTCCTTTAGAAATGGAGAACAACGGGGACGGTGGAGGTTCAGTCAGAGGCGCCAAGGGTAGGGACGGGAAATATCCGAAAGCTGCACAGCCTGTCACACCAGAAATCCATAATCCGCTGGCCGGTCATTACTTTGCCGCTTCGCTGGGCTATGGTGATCGAACCTAAAAATAAGACTAAAGTCGTAGGAGCTCGGAATGCGGATTCGCGGTGATATTTTTTGGAACTGGGCAGATCCGACGCTTCACCATCGGACACACGACGAGACCTTGGACGACGGCACTAGGATGGACATCCAAGTGCGGCTGTCGCGAACAGGCAACACTCAGATGTTCATCGGCGTCTACGCCGGCACTGGGATGGTGCTCCACGAGGAAGCCTTCGATACCCGCCCGGGAGAGTCGATGACTCGTGCTTTGGCGTGGGGAGTGGGTCGTGCCAGATGCCTTGCTACCGAGCCTCGCCAAGTCAGCCAGCAGTTCGCGTAGACGATCTCCCAGAGGCGAGGATCGTTTTCTTTTCAGCTCAGCGATCCTCGCCTTGCTGAGCCATAACGGCATAGTCACCGTCTAACTAAAGGATCCATGGCTGGACTGATCTTTGCGCGTGCTCGCACAGTTCTGTACGGTGCGATCACCAATCCTGATTTACCTGCTCAGAGAGGCAACTATTGTCTACAGACCTGCTATGTATCGTTTTTGTGCCTGCGCTCGTAGCCTTGCTAAAGGCGGCGGAGGATCGAAAAGGTTCACCCCTCTGCGAGGTTGAGGTGCTTGAGATTCGAGATAACGCAACTGCCACAGCGGTGCCCTTCAGCACCGCTTTTGCATTGGAGAAAGAGCGGGGTTATGAAGATATTGTCCCTGAAGAGTGCTGGAAGGAATGGCAGCGAGTACGCTCATCCCTGTGAGTAACCATTCTACGCTGTGATTCATCAAGGCTTTGGCCGCTACTGCACCGCGTGGCCTCCATTTTCGAACAACGAAGCAAGCGGAGCGCGCGGGCCCCGGAGAGGCCACAGGCATGAGGATGGAAGCCCGCACGGGCCGCAACATGGCGAAGCCGGGGTGCGGTTTACGACAGCCGTCCCCGATAGGGGCACGTCCGGCGTCAGGCTTTCCTGCGCATCCACTCCCAAACGCCGATTCCGCTGCTCGATCATCGCTTGGTCAGCCTGTCCATCCGCAGTGAATCCCATCATCAATTGCGGCACACCCACAGGTAGCGCTTTGTCCTGGTCGGTGTGCCACGTGTGCCATGTCTTTCCATAGGTATGGGCAAGCCGCTCCATCAAGCATGCTCAGCAGGCGCAGGAATACCAGGCGCGATCAACTGCCCGGACGAGACCTCATACCCGTGGCTGTGCCACATCGCCTTCTTCTTGGCCAGCAGTCCAGCGAAGAGCTTCTCGTCGATGATGTAGCAGCAAAACGATTTCGGCAGCTATCGGATAGACCACCATCGCGATAAGCCCTTCCCCTGGATGCATTTGAGCCATACGGCGAGGGTCTTCAACGAAGCTGGCAAAACTGAATACGCTGAATGCGATTCCAAGCAATAGGCCCACCAAGAGAGGGGAGAGCGCGAAACCGAGACCGATCTTCCATTTGCGAGACATCACACTCGTCCTTGCCGAAAATCCACAATTGTCGCATGTCTCAATCTCCGCACGGGAGCGCCAGGTAGAGACGTTCTGCCTCCAGCCTTCGGATTCGTGTCTATTTTTCGCGGCGACCTCTGGCAGAATGCTAAGCAATCATTTTCCGTTCAAGAACGACATTTATGCTGACCGAGTCGGAGCTCACGTCATTAATCCGTAGTGCACACCAGGATTTGGAGTCCTGGTCGAGGTTCGTGGCGCTGACTGAATTTGCTTGGCAGGATCGAGCCGTGGTTTCAGATGCTGCTGGGTGGCAGGCGATCTGGTTTGAGATGGAAATCGTCAATGCCCTTGCACTAGCCGAGTGGGAAGAGCAGGGATCACCTGGTGATTGGCTGCACCAGTGGCGCGCAGGGTATCAAGCGGATGCGCAGGAATTGGCTTCTCAACTTTGTCGCCTGATCGTGTGAGAGAAGACATTTAATGTGCCCGATGCTTTCAGGCTGTGGAGTGCCGGGATTGCTTCAAGTAGAAATAGGAAAATTGCGGGGTTTAAACCATGAGGATTATCGACACGGATCGCAGAAGCTATACCCCACTGAGAATGGCCTATTTGCTCGTAACGGCTGTAATACTGGTGGGTTCTGCGATATTGCTGCTTGGCAAGGGAGCGTGGGGTATATCGGCATTTTTCTGCTTGACCACGCCTTTTGTTGTGGTGTCCGTTTACTTGAAGGACGGCAGGCTGAAGCGCTTCAATGATGGCGTTTCTGAACTGGCGGATTTTTTTTGGCCATTCAACTAACTCCGAATTGAAATCGCGTAAGGTGTGACTCACTAGCGCCTGCACTGCTCTTCCCGCCACACTCGATTGTGAACCAAAGAGCAAGCGGAGCGCGCCGGCCCGGATAGGCCAAAAGTGTGAGGATGAAAGCCCGCTAGGGCCTCAACCGGCGAAGACGGGGTGCGGTTTGCGACAGCCGTCCCCGAATGGGGACACCCAAGGCAATTCTCTATCACGCCGCTTCCGGATGCCTTCGCCTCCTGAGCTGCGAATTCTTAAGCAATCTGGAAGGGTCGGGATTTCAGTTGAGCGATCAGGCAAAAGAAAGCCCGCTGCTAGGGCGGGCTAATGGGAGCTTCTATCACACGTAGGGATAGAGCAAGTGTGGTTGAGGCGCTGTGAAAATTGGGTGAAAGAAAAGTCTTCACCATGTGATCCCAACCTTGAGCAGGGCTAGCTTGCAGCGGATCAGCGTACCTTGAAGCCCTTTTCCACCACCACATCAAGAAGCTCCTTTCGGCCTCCCAGATAATCCATGCTTGTCATAGAGTTATGTACGGCACCTTTCCAGGTCTTCGGGGACATTTTTTGCCGTGAGCGGAAATCGTGGGTCGCTCGCTCATAATCATCCAAGTAATCGCGATAGCTTTCGGGGTCGTACCGGTTGAAATGCAGAACTACAGGCTGAGCAGGACGTGGGCGTATGGCACTGGTGCGGCTCAGGTCTGGACAGCCGAGTGCCATACCGAAGCTCACGAACGCGTGGTCTGGCAGATTGATGATCTGAGCGAGATCCTTGGCGATATTCCGCATCACTCCTAGGAAGACAATGCCCAGACCCATGGACTGGGCAGCCAGCGAAGCATTTTGCGCTGCGAGCGTGACATCGATAGATGCCATGAGCAACGAATCCAGGTACTCCAGAACGACCGGCTCGTCCCCCTGGGTGCGGGTAATGTCCGCAGAGCGGGACGAATCGGCGATCCAAAGGAGTAGGGCGGGAGCTTCTAGGATCCACGGTATGCTGTCGATCTTTACCTCGCGTGCAACGGTGTCGTGGATCTCTTTCTTCAACTCCTCATCCGTGATGGCTACGACGCTCCACTGATTTAGAGCTGATGAGGTCGATGCCGACTGGGCTGCAGCGACCATCGTCTCGATGGCACCTTTCGGCAAGGATTCCGGCAGGAAAGTCCTCACGGACTTATGGCGCAGCATCGCTTCGACCATGGGGGTCATGATGACGGATTCAGGTTTTACCTGGTTTCCGTAACGCTGTTGAAGCAGATCTGATTGTGCGCAGGTAAGCGGGCTCATCTGAGGCCTCCAAGTCAAGATTGAGCACAGGTTATAGGCCTCGCAGAGCTAAATAAGCCCCTGAAAATCGACTACATAATTCACAGCTGTGGACAATCGAGCGATCAGAGATACAATCTGCTGATGGATCATTTGACTGCAATTCGCGCTTTTCAACGGATCGTCGAGACCCGGTCGTTCACCAAGGCGGCGGCCCACTTGTGTATGCCTCGGTCATCTGCGAGCAAGGCCGTACAGGAGCTCGAAGAGCATTTGGGCACCAAGCTTTTACAGAGGACAACTCGCGCTGTCACTCTGACCATGGAGGGGGCCGAGTATTATCGGAAGATCTGTCAACTGGTGGCCCGGCTGGACGAGGCAGAGGCTGATCTGCGAGACATGGGAGCAGCTTCGCAGGGCAGAATTCGAGTAGACCTCCACTCATCACTGGCGCAATTGTTACTGCTTCCAGTGCTCAGCGAGTTCAGGGAGCGGCATCCGCAGATTCAACTGGCATTGGGCATCAGCGACCGCCCAGTGAACCTGATTGAAGAGGGTGTTGACTGCGTCATTCGTGCTGGTCAATTAGCTGATTCCTCGTTGGTCGCAAGGACGCTTTTCAAAGACAAGCTGGTGACCTGTGCGAGTCCCGCCTACTTGTCAAAACACGGTGTGCCGTCGTCACCTGCTGACCTTGAACATCACCAGATCGTTGGATACTTCGGCGCCTCCAATGGAGAGGTTTGGCCACTTCGGTTTCGAAAGCGGGGAGCAGAGCATTTCATCTCACGGTTCGATATTTCGACGAATGACAGTGCCAGCCAGATCAGCATGATCATGAACGGGGCGGGGGTAGGGCAGACGTTTGCCTCTGTTGCAGCCGGGCTTTTCAAGTCCGGTGCTCTCGTGCCAGTCCTTGAGGAACACACGAATTACACGATACCTATTTCAGTGATCTATCCACCGAACAAGCGGCTCAATACCCGGGTACGCATCTTCGTCGACTGGGTTGTAGAGCGCCTGTCGGCGTGATTAGTCTTCTCAGCCCGACGGGGTTTCTTTGGCTCATCTCTACATATCCAGCAAATGACATCCGAGCCTGATTAACCAGGATTAGATGAAAGGCTTGGCCTGGAGATTGCCACGGTTCCCCACTGGATCTTGTGGGCAAAGGAGCAAGCGGAGCGCGCCGGCACCGGAGGGGCCAAAGGTGTGAGGATGGAAGCCCGCGAGGGCCGCAACCGGGCGACGCCGGGTGCAGTTCACGACAGCCGTGCCCGAAGGGGCCACGCCCAATCGTCCACTCGCTCGCGATGTCACTGGCTGCATATGCGAACTCTCCGGTTTAACGAGCCTTAAGCGACATCAACGCAGATCCGTCCAGCTGCCCTATGACCAACCGGCTGGCTGTATGGATCGGTGAGCAGGACTGCCGTTTCGTCGAAGCACTGTTGATACATCCAGTATATCTCGCTAAGCTCGTCAGGAGAACATTTGTACTAATCTCGGTGACTAGCGCCATGAAGAACTCTGAACAGACCATTGACGACCGCTTTGCTTTTTTCTCCCGCGAGGAGCTGCTCGAGCAGCAGTGCCTATTGCTGGGGAGTGAGCTGGGCGTGATGGGGGAGGAATTGACCGCCTCTCGTGAGAAGATCGCAACCTTGGTTTTGATGTGGACAGGCGTCAAGGCGGAGCTACAGAAGGCGGAAGCAGAGCTAAGTCAGGCGAGATATCAGCTTCAGGTCGGGAGCGTTGTCCACTGAGGAAAGTAGCTCTAACGATGTAGGATGGAGTTCGGGGCTGGGGGTATGAAACCTTCTCGTTGCCCCTCGGTTACCCGGTTTTGAGCTGCTGCTTAAGCTTGGTCATTAGGCGCATACCTGCAGCTTCCACGAGATCGCCATGGTGGCTCAGAGCGCCACAGCCCCTGCAAGTGATCACTGATTTACGATGTAGCCTGGTGGGTTGCACAAGATGCTTTCCATCACATTTGAGGCAGCGCAGGGTGAGGCTCATCGTTCCTTCTCCTTGGAAATTTCACGTACTGGGCCCTCGTTCCTTGAGAGAGCGTTACATTGAGTGGTGAGGGGCTTTGATCGTTCAGTCGGGGAATCATGAGCAGCTGCACAGCCAATCTCGCTGTGAGTTATCACCCTGAGAGACGGAGCGCGCAGACCATAGCATTGGGTGGTAATTTGCGATGCGTTCCACACGCCATAGCGTTGTCCCTCAACGTCGCCGGTGCTGGAGGAGGGAGCCTATGTAGGCTGTAGTTGCGATGAAGTGGGCCAGAAATACCCAACCGAATCCCATCATCTCGCTGGTTGATGAGGCTTGCGCACGATCACATTGATCCGGTGCCAATTCACAGCTCCAGAGTCGATAACCATCGATGATTCAGATTCACGCAGCAGAACAATCTCGAATGCCTCGCTTAGCCTCCGAATGTCATCCAGGCTATGGAATGACATCAGCTCTTCGCTCGCCCAGGTGTGCCTCAACCCAAAGAAATGACCTACGAATACACCGCCTGGGACTAGGGCGGTGCGAATCTGGCTCCAAAGGTTGGCAAATTTGTTAGGCCTGCAGAAGGGAAGAGCTAGCCCTGCGTGAATCAAAGCAGATGGTGGAAGGTGGGTCAGATATTCAAAGTCCGCGACCTGAGTCGTGAGTCGGCGAGCTTCGTCCATCGAGCACTTGCGAATCGTCCGCGCGATGGCCTCAGGTTCCTTGTCAATTGCCAAGACCTGCCACCCGCCTTGGATGAGCTGCCATGCTTCATTGCCTGACCCAGATCCCAGGTCTATTGCATGGCGAGGCTGTAGATCTCCGACATAATCCATCGCACAACTGAGAAGCGGAGAAGGTGCTCGGGTTTCTGTACGTTCGTAGAAAGCATTCCAACTCGTCATGGATGAAGCGTCCTTACCAGTCCATGTTTTTAGAGCGCAGAGGCCATCATGGGAAACTTTACCTCAGCGGATCGATACGGATGCTCGGGTAGTGTTTCCGTAGATTACCTAGCAGCGAGGGTAGGCGTGGAGCGGGTGTGCCGAGAGGGCTTCCGCTACAGCAGAAAGTGGTGCTGCCGCTCGATCTCAGCCAGCCGAACGAGATCATGGGTGACCTGTTCGCGGCGGCTCAGCCAGCAGCAAATGGGTGTGCTAGATGCGGTCGGCAGCAGGTGGGGCAAGGGGGCGACGCGACTCGCCAATGTGCCTGGCGATCCGGCTTAGAAAATCGTACTGGGATGAACGTCTACGTTATGTAATCTGAAGAACTGTTCAACTCCAGACCGTGTAGGTGTAGCTTCCATTTTCCTGCCGGCTGAAGGCTTCCGGTCGCTGAATGAAACAGCCATCATTCGTTCGCTCAACAAGAGTTTTGCCAGTCAGATCAGGCACCAGTGGCCATGAAGCGGGAGCCGGTGCAAGGAGTGCTTGCCACAAGATCGAGCGTAGGAAATTTTGTCATCCTCGTAGGAGGAGCATAAAATTCCAATTAGATAGCCATGCGAGTCAAGCACTGGCCCCCACTCATGCCGCCCCAGGCTTGACATTCAATAGCAAAACATGGCCATTTGAGGAAGTATGAATCTCGTTTGGCCAGGTGAACGTCGATCACCCTTTCTGTGCTGATAATCAAGCCGCCGTTTATTTCAACCTCGTCGCCTTGGGCGGTTGGCCCGTTAGAGCGAAAACCCACAACATGAACAGTTTCGCCGACCGCTGGTGTTCTAGAAGTAATGCTAAACGTTGAGAATGTGGCCCCGTCGGCCATTGGCGATACGAGCCTGATGGAGAGCAGACTCAGATCCGTATTCGGAACTCTTACGATGGATATCACCCTCCAGATCTGATGGTGATCGTTGCGGAGAGCCTGGGCCTTGATTTGCGTTTTGCCAGAGATCAGATCCGAAATATGTTCGTCTATCACATGGGTTGCGCACAATACGATGCCTGGTGACACGATAACGCCAGATCCAGTCACGCTGTAATTTTCATCATCCTCAAATGAAATGATGACGAAGACGCCATCGAGCAGATCCCAGTCTTCGAGATACCCAGCTTCACCATGGTGTCCTGGTGTGAAGCAGCGTGGCTGGAAAACAATTTTTCCACCCGATGGTATAGATGCGGCGGAGTCACCGATGATGATTGAGGAAGACTTAGCTGTCACTCAAAAGATTCCGGTGAAGCACGATGTGCTAAACGTAGCTCAGTAGCTGGAACCTTGCTACTCTGTATTCTTTCTTATTTGTATGAAAGGTAAGCGAATGTCCCGTCTCGCAGAATTCCGTAAGCTTGAGCAAACATTGGCCGCACAGCTGGCCGAACTGGAAGCTATGAAAGGCTCCTCCGAGTTGCAAGCGGAGATAGAATTTGAGACCAAATTGCGTGATCTGCTGAACAAATACGGTTTCAGCCTGCGCGACATCATCAACATCCTGGATCCTCAGGCCAACCGCCGACCAGCAGCTCCCGTAGCTGCTGAAAAGGCCCCGCGTCGCGCTCGCCAGGTCAAGCAATACAAAAACCCGCATAACGGCGAAATCATCGAGACCAAAGGCGGCAACCACAAGCTGCTCAAGGAATGGAAAGCTGAGTACGGTTCTGATGTGGTGGAAGGCTGGCTCGCCCAGTAACACGCTCCGCTAACGGTTTGCTAAAGCCCCCTGATGGGGGCTTTTTCTATGGGGATGCTGTCAGGTGAACCCAGATGGGTTAGCTAGCCCAATCGTTTAGATGGCCCGCATCCAATCCAGGGCTCTACGGAAAACGGGGTACTCCTGATCAATCACCTCCGGTTGCCAATTCTTGATGTTGTCCTCCTGAGCGATTATTGCTGCCTCCCCCTTCTCTGTGATGTTCAAGGCATCCTCGATACATCCCATTGGCCATACCCAGGTTGTGTGATCTTTCATGGCCTCATGAGCAGCATTTGCGAGCGGTTGCCCATCGGAGTGCTTAGCAAAGGCGGCCCATTAGTCAGCGGCTGATCCACTCTTTGATGTTCGAGGCATGCCATGTCCGCCGAGTTGAAAGCCTTCAGCTTGGCTAACGATTTGAAGTACAGATTTGACGTTGGTCATCTCTTGGCAATCCTTCGGCAGCCAAGGGCCTCTGGCGTGCGTGAATGCAAAATCCAAGTCAGCGATCACGCCGCATTTGATGCCCATCGCTGTCAGTAGAGAGAAGCCCTTGGGAATAGACGTGCAGCTATCGAGAGCAACAAAGCAGATAGGTTCGAGCTCAGGCCGTACTCCGTAGAGCTTTTCGTAGATGAGAGGCAGCAGCCTCTGATCTGTCTTGCCCTCGCAAAGAATCACTTTTTCGGCGAAATAGATCTCGGCAATGTTCCCGAGCTCGAACATGGGCAAAGGCGTTACTGGCCCGCTGTCGATGCGTATGAAAGACGTTAGTTGGGACGATGCTATTGAGCTTGTTACCGCACCTCGCGGTCTTCTGTATACGGTCGATGGTCAGTTTCTTCGCGTCAGCGCATATTCGCATGTTGACGATGGCTCCAGTGTTACCTTCGGAGCTTTTACAGACCCGCCTGGCTCGTTTTCTAGCCCAGCGACAGTGTATAAGGTCACCGTATTGAAGGTTCGAAATATCCCGTCGGCAGATGCTATCAATGCGTTTCCACTCGACCAGGGCGAGAGTTTGAACGCCGAGCAAGGCTCTTCAGTTGTTGTTGCACGCATGAGTGATGAGCGGCTGGCCGATTTGCGTACATATCTGACAGCTGTTGATTATTCGCGTAAGCAGGTAATGATTGAGGCCCGAATTGTCGAGGTTGACCGGTCCTATTCTAAGAACCTCGGTGTTCAATGGTCTGGTTCTGTTGGTAGCGGTGCTGGTACTTTAATTGGCAGTGTTCCCCTTGGGCTCACACCAGCTGCAATCGCTGGGTTTGGCATCACATCCAGGTCCTTCAACTTGGATGCTGAGCTAAACGCCATGGAGCAGGCGGGTAGGGGGCGTGTAATCTCCAGCCCGCGCGTGTTCACGACTGATCGGCATCAGGCGAAGATCATTAAAGGTTCTCAGGTTCCATACCAGCAGTCGGCCGGTGACGGGGCTACATCCGTCTCTTTTAAAGAGGCTGCGCTTTCGCTCGATGTCACTCCGCTGGTGAATGATTCGGGCGTTCTCCTGGATGTGATCCTGTCCAAGGACGAACCTGATTATTCGAAGGCTATGAACGGGGTGCCGCCGATCAACACAACGTCGCTTACGTCTCGGGTTTTCTCGGGGTTCGGAAAAACAGTTGCGCTGGGAGGTGTATATTCGGACACGGATAGCGCTGTGGTTCGTAGCGTGCCGTTTTTCGGGCAGATTCCTGGCTTGAAGTGGTTGTTCAACAGCACTTCGACTGTGAAGACGGAAACAGAGCTGGTCCTGTTCTTGACGCCTCGCCTAGTAGATGCGCCTATATAACTAAACTAAATGAATATTTAGCATAGTTATATTCGTAGGTTATTAATTAGGGTGGTGTAGGTTTACACCACACCTGAGTCTCATGAGCGCTAGCCAGAGGCTTTACCGGCCTTTATTAGAGCCTGAAAAGCTTGTCCAGTAGCTTCCTCGGCTTCCTTGATTTGCTTTAGCATTGCCAACACAAGCTCATTAATTTCATCCTCGCTAGCGGAATCTGATAGATCGCCCACCATCAGGGACATACTTTTCAAGCGATTAACTTGAGATGAAGCAAAAGCGATTTTGCTATTAGTCATCTCGCTAAAAACGCCGGCTTTGTCTAGAAACTGTTGTGGCAAATCGAGCTGGATACGTGAGGCTCTGGAGGCCAGATCCTTACGTGCTTCTTGGCTGTTCAACACGTTCACCAGATAGGATTGATCTCCGTCAGGAGGTACCACGGCACACCTGAATTTAGCGATTTCGACTTGAGTGGCTGCAATTGGAGTAACCATCAGCTGGGCTAACAGCTTAGAGCCTGTAGACTGCTCGCGTTTGTTCAGCTGCGATGGTAGCCAAAACGGTCCAAATCATACAATTTCCCCGGCAATCGTTGAGAGACAGCCAACCTGTGGCGTCCAGCATTCAAGCACGCCGAAGTGTCCAGGCCAAGGAAGACAACGAAGGGAACAGAGACCTGATGCAACGGCCGCAAGCCGCACTAGGTTGAGCCTGGCTTCAGATCTGCCCACCCACGGCCCCGGTAGCTGCACACGAAGGTGCGCATAATGCATATTATGTTAAATCAGATAATAGGCCAGCCATGCACCTGATGTCAGGAGGTTTTGTAGATTGGACTGTTTGCTTTTGAACGTGGACTACCAAAAATCGTGAGGTTGCGATTGTTTCTTCAGTCCTTCCCTCACAAGCTCGTTTTTCTGAGACTGGACTAAAAATCGCCTGCGAACGTCGCCTTCACATCTGGGTGCTCTGAAAGCCACTCAGCTTGGGACAGTCTAAAACATGCGCGACCCAGCAATTTGCAAACCTGGCTCCAGCAACTACCGTTAAAAGACTCTGAAACCATCGCTGACTAAGCCTATGAGTCAAGGACAGAAACCGCTTCCAATCTTCCCGCGGTA
The DNA here is from genome assembly GCF_055584805.1 of Pseudomonas sp. NPDC090752. Lineage (NCBI taxonomy): Bacteria > Pseudomonadati > Pseudomonadota > Gammaproteobacteria > Pseudomonadales > Pseudomonadaceae > Pseudomonas > Pseudomonas sp. NPDC090752. The sequence goes on from NZ_JBVJLI010000006.1 coordinate 131,204, forward strand.
CGAAGATTTCTTGCGCCCATTCGACGTAGACATAGAACTGCATCGCGAAATCGAAGGTGCTCTCCTTACTGTAAACCCGGATTGCGTCCCGAGTTTGTGCTGCCGATCAATGGCTCAGTTCATCCGAAAGCATTTGCCTGCGCCTGGCGACCCAAGGGCCAGATTCGGCAGGTATCGTCGGGTCGGCGAATGCATGCTGGTTAGGTTTAATCAAGTATTGCCACTGCACGGGAACTCAGGTAGAGAAATTTTCATTGCGTGTCCTGGCCGGGGACGGCTGTCGTGAACCAAGCCGCCAGATACCCTGATGGCTTGGCCCTTCGAGCCTATTTTCATCCTCACGCCTCCGGCCGAAGGCCTGCGCGCTCCGCTTGCCATCAAATATCTGAGCGCTAGAACAAGGCGTCCAGCGCTCATGATTGCACCTCGGATGGTCAGCCGCGGATCTTGTGGCCTTGGCGCCTCAGCGTTTCAAAAAGGCAGTAGCGTGGGTAAATCCCAAGCTGTTGCCCGCTAGCCTCAAGCAGCTTCTCCGAAATCCAGGCCGCGTCGTCCTTGGAAAAAGCGTAGCCAAACCCTTCGAACTCCATTTCAACACCACCAGGTCTGACTGTTCGGATGGAGACTGCTGTGTAGCCCTGGCGATCGGGCATGATTTCAGGGCTGATTTTATTGAAAGAAATCTCACCAGCTGCGTCCAAATGCCAGTCCATGAGTAGCCTGTATTTGCGTGCCAAGAGTGGCTCATGTTCCCTGGCTGCAGCTGTGGTCGTCTCCGCGCTCGGCTGTTCCACAATCGCAACTGCTTCCGCCAAATAGAATGCCAACTCATAGGCGACAGCTGCGCTGAACTCAATCCACTCCGAGTCGAACTCGACCCTTACGGCGCCCTCGCCCACAGCTATGATCGAACAGTCATAGGCGTCCTCGCATTCTCTTTCACGCCAGCAGTGCAGTTTACGTTGAAAATGTGAGGTGGCTGGAGCAGTGGCTGTACTAAAACTCATTAAATCCTCGATTGAGATTCTGTGTCTCTAACCATAAACGGATGATTTTTTGAGAACTTGAGTTGTATTGGAAAATTTTCTCGCCCTTTTCGCGACGCCATCGCTTCTATGTGCCTCGAGCCTGTGAGCTGTAAATCTCAGGTCTGATGCGCAGCCCGATCGTCAGTGGAGCCATTCAAAACCGATGCTAAAAATCTTCATATTCTGTATATGCTTGGCTCTGTGGCTGTACATATATGCATATGTCAAGACCTCCACTGTTGTGTTATCTTCCCATCATTGATTCAGCCCTCCCCCGGAAATATTTCATTAGAAATGCCGCCGCGGTCTGCACATCCCTTTCTTCAGTAAAGACATTAAATGGCCACATCAAACGCAGTATTTCAGCGCCTCAGTGGCGCAGATGAATCGGGCAGTATTCGTATGCCTCAAAAGCAGCTCGACGCAACGTTGCAGATGTTCCAGGTCGACGTGCTCGCCTCCAATCTGGAGTCGTACTCGATCGATCCTTCACGGGCTCGGGCGAAGTATCCCTGGGCAACCCGATTTGCTATGGGGCATCCGCTTGCCCCTTGGCAACGGCCTTCAGTCTGGACTGAGGAGCAACAGGTTCGGTTTATCACTTCGATCTGGATGGGCTCAGATCTAGGCTCCTACCTGGTAAACGGCTGGTATGAGTTTGCCGAAGACGGTGCTTACGAGCTGAATAGCGAGGTTTTACTCGACGGCCAATTGAACACAATCAGCCCGTTAATCAGCTCAAGGCTAAGCTGATCACCGATGCCCAGCCCTGGCGACGCGAGCAGCTCATCCGGCAGATTAATAATGATGTCGCCACTGCCATCTCCTGGAGTTTGACATTCAATAGTGAAGCACTTTGTGTTGGTCATGACCTTCACCCTGCTGTGGTACGCGATTGAAGGATAAGCTTGCACCAGATCTGCCTATTCAACCCAGCTCCAGCCATCGTTACAACACCCTATGTAGGCGCAACTCACTGGGCTGCAAGTCTCTTTGTATCGAAGCTACACCGATACAGCCGTCAACGCTGATCTTCGGGCAGTATGTGCTGCAGTTTGCAGGAAACCTCTTCTGCGACACGGTTAGCCCTTCAAGTCGAAACCTTTAATTGACCTTGTTCAATTGCGGCAACTGCCATTTGCCCGAGAGCACCTCCGCTGAAGGCTGATATAGGCGTAACATTACATAGAAACCGCCTTCGGGTGCCGGTAACCAGTTCGCGGCATTCTCGCCCTGCGGTTTTTTGTGGGATATAGGAATGCTAATCGAACCATCCGCCGCAACTTTCAGACCTTTGGTGTCAGGGCCGATCTTGTAGCGACCGATCTCGTTGTCAATCAACATTTTGTTGCTGGCGTCATACATCGTTAGCGACCAAAAGGCATTCACCGGCGGTGCAGAAGCCAGTTTCATCTCGTATTGACTGGCCCCTGTGAGTGGCTGGTTCTGGCTGTCGGTAAACCGCAGTGGATACATCGCCTCCTGCTCACCCTGCCCCCCCAGATAGGGTCCGGCCACCATGGCGCGTAGCGGGTAGTTGAACCCAAAGCTGTCCAGCCCGGTCACCCAGTTCCAGCCATTGCGCACTTCAGACGTGCTGGCCAGCGACGCAATCGCTACGTAGGGCGCATCTTTCAGCCCTTCCTCAAGACCTTTGCGAGTGGCCGGATTCAGCCTCTCGGGCGAAAAGCCTTTATCCGTCAGGCCGATGCGGGCGAATTGGGCAAACAATGCTGCGTCGGCAGGTTTGACTGGATTGTCCTTGAGCGCCGACGCCAGTTCCGTGAAGAAACCCAATGGGTCATCGCCCGTCTGCGGCAATGCTGACAAAGTCTCACCCTTGTTCGATTTGCCACTCAACGGCTCGACACTGAATTTTTTCTGCAAGGCGAGAATCGGGGCGACATCTTCACCCTGCTTGACGTGAATGCGCCCCCACAGCCAGATTTTTTTGGTCGAAACGTCAAGGCGCTTCGCGTTCTCTGGTAGCTCGCCCTTCCAGCCCGGTGGCACCAGCACATATTTGCCGGCCTTGGTGCCTGTGGTACGCCGCCCGACATAATGTTCGAGTTCTTGCCACATGTTGAATACATCGACCACATAATAACGGTCATTGGTATCGGGCACACTCAAGACATAGGGCTCGGTGAGATCCAGCACTGCGCTCATGTAGTAGGTGTCATTATTGGCGGTGGGCATGTCCTTGGCCGACGGCGAGGCCAGCGCAGTAGCCCAGCCGATCTGGTTCAACCCTGCACGATAACTGGTGTCGGGCTTGGGTGAAGGAACCATCGTGTATTCACGTGCCACGCGTTCCATGCGTACCAGCGGATAACCCCAGTTGTACGCTGAGATCGCCAGGCTGTAACCATCGGCATGCATCCCCTTTTCCACTGCATCGGGTGTAGCAGGCGTGCTCAACAGCAAATCCGGCGCTGCAGCTTGCGCGTGCATAGCGCTGCCGATAGCGACACACAAGGGCAGGACCCAAGCGAAAAGCCTACGTGCTGAAGCCATAAGAATGTCCTTTTAGGTAGTTGTAAATGTAATGGCCACTTGAAAAAGGGTGTCAACCCTGTCCGCGTCAATCGTCCAATACCCATTCATTCAACTAGCTCAAAGTCGGGCAGCTTGAAGCTCTTGTCGTTCAGCGCATCGGTGCCGCCATAAAAACGCATGGCTGGCAGAGGTCGCTTACCGGCGGTGGGAATCCAATTACTTTCTAAACCCCTGGGTGGCGTTGGTCCCACATAGAGAGTCACGCTTCCATCCGCATTCACGTTCATGGAACTCAGATCGTAGGAGGAGAGCGTTGTGCGATTGGTTTCGCTATAAATAAATGACATGGTGTCGCGATTGTAAACAGTCAATGCCCAGAATTGTTTGACAGGCATTTTTGCGGGAACATCTATCTTGTAGGTCTTCCCGGCTTTGAGTGGATTGCCATTCTTATCTGCCATGGCCATCAGGTATTGCGTTGCGGGTGAGTCACTCAGCTCCTTGGGCATGTAAGTGCACCAGAAGTACTCTGCGGCCCGACCTATGAGATCAATACGGTCCTCATACTCATAAGAGAAACGCTTGTTTTCGTCGGCCATCAACAAGGAGGCGTAATGGCGATCCTGCCAATAAAGCTTGTCCTTCGGAAGATTGTCAAACCAGTGTTGAAGGTAAAACCAGGCATCAATCGCGGCCTGGCGCATGGCTCTCTTGGTCAGCGCGTCAGGGGCAAACGGCTTGCCTTTCTCAATGCCCAGCGATTGCAGCATCCCCAATATCACTTTGTCCTGCGGCCGAGCAGGTTCGGTGGTGATAATCGCATGCATGTCCGCGAAATGTCGTTCGTCATAGAAAGGCAACGTCGGATAGACGGTGTCGATCGGGTCGATGAAACGCTGTTCAGGAGGATCGGTCGCTTGGCTCAAATAGTACATGCGGAGTTTTTTCGCGTACCGGTAAGCATCGGCAGCGGTCTTCCCTGGTGCGCGGACTGAGCGAAAAGCGAGTGCGATCCGAAAGTTTGGTGACGGTACGTGAATATAGCCTGAGGGGATTTCGCCCGAGTATCCCGGCGGCGTGAAAAGCAACTTGCCCCCCTTGCCCCCATCTACACCCGATGGGCCGACATCTGCCATGGTGAGTTGCCACGCGTCCACGACTTGGCCGTAAACGCTGCCCTCCTCGCTGGCTGCGGGTAAATCGAGGACAACCGGACCTTTTCTCAGGTCAGTGAATGCCGTGATGTACGGTGTGCTGCTGTTAGCTGTTATGGCTTCAAGCTTTGGGGTTGCCGGCCCCGAGTAGGCGATAATGTCGTTATCCTTGACACCCAGGTGGTCAAATGCAGCTCGCCTGAAACTGTAGATGGCGATTGCCGGCATATTCCAAAGCACAGCCTCGAATGCACGTTGGTACTTGATCTGGTAGTCGAAATCCTGAATCGAGCTGCGCGAACCCGCCGGAGGCTGGCCGCCTTGGGTTTCTCTTTCACTCAGGGCAAAGCTTGCGTCATGGCTTGTGAGTGCCACAACAGATAGCAAACCGATTGCAAGCAACCTGAAGTCGCGCATTGACTGTTCCCCGCAATTCCCTATGTGACTTCTCAACGCGTGCAACACCTTGCACGGCCAGACCGGCGGATGGGTCGGGTCACGTGGGCGTCCAAGCGCAAACTTGGGCGCCAGTGGCGATGACCCTTACTTTCTGAGCGCTTGGAAAGAACTCACCATATCCTTTGCCCAACTGTCCAACACAGCCTTCGCGTCGCTGGCTTTCATGACCTGGGATGAGTTGTCCAGCTCCGTCCCCGCGCCCTTACGTACAACCTCAGCAACCACCTGGTTGGTATCGCCATCCAGGAATGCAGCTTCTGTAGCAATGCTCGTGTCCTGGTCTCTAATGCCGGTGGCGGTACTGATTCCTGCAGCTAGCAAGGCAATCGGAATGACCTCGTACGGACGCAAGCTTTTGGTCTTGGCACTGACAGCCGTGATCGCCGGACGAACCACCAGCACGCCTGGGCCTGGGCTGGTCGCTAACGGCAGTACCTGGGAGAAGTGATTTTTCAACGTTTGATCGTAGTATTGAGTGATCCCTTGAAGGGTCGCTTGCGGGACTTTTTCCGTAGGCTGCGGCTTGGGATAGAGTTGGCTGGGTTCCAAGTAAACGCTGGTATAGCGCTTGGCATCGACTCCGGGCTTGATCCAACGCATTACCGGTGCCCCGGATGGGGACTTATCTTCTTTCAGGACGCTGTAATCCTTGAGGAAACCTGAGTACTGATCGGCTTCCACATACTTGCTCGCACACCCATGCAACACTAAGGTGCTGAGGCACACCGTTGCAGCCAACGTCTTGATCTTCATGCAGGGTCTCCTTCCATACGATTAGCGATGAAACGCGTCAATCAGAAGCGCCACGTCGCGCCCCCGCCGATGATGTGCAAGGCGCTGTTGTCATAGCTGCCGGACAATGTGTTGCCCGAGCGACTCTTGGTTTGTTCGATATCCATATCACCCAGCCAGACCAAGGTGTACGCCAGGTGCAGATCGAAGTTCTGGTCGACGGCGTAGTTGACCCCTGCTGCCAACCGCCAGGCCTCGCCCATGGGGTTGTCGACTGTGCGGTCCTCATCGTCAACAGCAGAGCTGTCATAGCCGAGGCCCGCGCTCAATCGCCATTGCGAGGTGGCTTGGTAGGTCGCCCCGACCGATGCATGCCAGGTGTCTTTGTATTTACGATCGACAGTGCGGCTGGTACCGCCGGCGTTGGTATCCACATCTACACCCACATCGCCGAACTCACTCCAGTCCTGCCAGCCAAGAGTGCCCAGTAGCGTCCACTGCTCATCCAACTCGTGCGCAACACTGAAGGTGACAGTTTGCGGCACGTTCAGGTCCAGTTCGAGCGAATCGGCATCAAGACGCTGTAGTGCGATATTGAGCAACGGGTTACTGATATCGCTAAGATGCGGTTTATCCTCGAATTCCAGTTTGACCTTGCTGGTATAGGCGAAGCCTACCCGAGTGCGCGGATCGATTTGATAAAGGACCCCAAGGTTCACGCCCACACCAACATCGGTGTCCTTGTACTCCAACTGGCCATCCGGCCGGTCGGTAAGGCCGAGCAGGTTATTGTTGATGGCCATCTCCGTGCGGTAGTAGCCGAGCATGATGCGCGGGCCAATGCCAATGGACAGGTCATCGGTGAACTTGTAGGCCCAGGTTGGTTGCAACGAGACGCCAATGACCGCTGCCTCTTGAGTGAAGTAACGCCCGGCCCAATCGTCGTCGTAGTCCAGCGCCAGGCCGAAGTTGCCATACATGCCAAAGCCAATGGCCGAGCGGTCGTCGATCCGGTGGCTGATGAACAGGCTGGCACCGGGCAGATACTCAAGGGCGTTACCGCCCTCATTGCCGCTGAATTCATTGCGGCTGTCGCGTGAAAAGCGCATGTCGCCAAGTATCACCTGGGTATTGGCGCTGACCTGTGTGCCCTCAAGTTGAGTGATACCCGCAGGGTTGGTCATCAGCACGCTGGGGTCCCGGGCGAGCGCCGCAGAGCCAGCATTGGCGAGACCGTTGCCTTCCTGCCCTGCTTCATAGATGAAAATACCTCCAGCCCAGCCAGGAGCGGTATACATCGCCGCAGCGATAGCTATCAGCGTAGCCCGGTAGACATGCTGGCGGGAGCCGAGGGTCGGCTGGGGTAGGTGACTCTTCTTGATGAAACACTCCGACTTCATATAATTGAAGACCTACGTTGCGTTTCTGGATGAAGCATGTCACCGCTGAGTGTTTGACGCCCTAGACATGCATGGGAATAAAACAGGAAAGACAGCCCAACAGAAAATTACCTTAGGCGACATCTATGCGTTTTCAAGTAGTAGTTGGCAATTGAAATGCGTTACGCCAGCGTTATCGCTTCAGTCCGCCAGGCACACTCGCCCGCGGTGCTGCTTGGCTTGATACATCGCCTGGTCCGCCGCCATTATCAGCATGTCTGCCTCGGTGGCATGCGCAGGAGCGAATGCAAGGCCAATGCTTGGAGTAACGAAATCGATGAGCTCAGCACCGATCCTCACTGGCGCACTCATCACTGCCAAAACCCTATCAGCTAGCGCACTGGCGGCAGTTGCATCCGTCGCAGGCAGGAGCGCCGTGAACTCGTCGCCGCCCAGCCGAAAGACGAAGTCCTGCTTGCGCAGAGCATTGCGCAGGCGCTGGGCCATGCACGACAGCAATGCATCACCGACATCGTGACCGAAGCGATCGTTGACTTGTTTGAAGCGATCCAGATCCAGGAACATCAAAGCCATCGGCAAGTGCTGCGCTGCAAGATGCCGCGCCAACTGTTCGTTGAATGCCTTTCGATTGCCCAGCCCAGTAAGAGCATCGTGATAGGCCATGTCTCGCAGCGCTTGCTGATACTGAACATGCTCACTGACATCGTGCAGGATCCCGCGATAGCCGGTCACGCTGCCTTTAGCGCTGCAGATTATGGAGAAGCGCGTTTCGTAGTAGCCCAGGCTGCCGTCAGCACGCCGCAATCGTGCGGAAAGCGGCGCGCCTGGCTCAGTGTCAAACACAACCCGGGGAAGAGCCGATTGGGGTTGCCCCTCCCCCTGAAGCGATGCGAACGTTTGGCCGATGGTGCCCTCAGCGCGGTAGCCGAGCATCTTGCAGAACGCAGGATTTACCGACTGAATCCTGGTGTGCTGGTCGAGTTCGAAGTAGCCATCTTCCATGGCCTCAAGGATGACACGTTCCCGCGCCTCACTCTGTTCCAGACGGTCCAGCGTTCGGTTGGCCTCCCTTGCCAATAAACCCAACTCATCCTGCCGCGCGTCCGATAAGCGCCCCTTGGCGGAGTCCGTGCCTATGGACAGGAATTGTCGATGCAAGGTAGCGATACGCCTGAGGAGCGTGACGTCCAGCGCTAGGTAGATCAGCAACCAGGCCAAGCTGATGATCGCAGCCATAGCCCCCATCAACAATTTGAGTTGCTGTACCCCCTCGATGTAAAGATGCCGCTCCCGGCTCAACTGCAACTGCGCCTGGGTTTCGCCAAAGCTGTCTTGGAAGATCAACTGGACACTGTGATGGCGAGGATCAATGATCTGACGATTGCTTACACTGATGAACCTGCCATCCGCCGGTAAGGCAAGATGCTCGTCGCTGGCAGACGTCCACTGAAGCACCCCGCCCAGTTGACCTTCAAGAGCAGTGATTCGCTCGGCATCCAGAAACTTACCTGCAAACAGGATTTGCTCTGCCTCTGCTATGCCCACGTAGTAAGCCAGGAGCATAAATGGCTGCCGGTGCACCACCAGGAGTTGAGGGGAAGGTGCTGCGGCGTTAGCCCCGGCCAGATGGTCGAGCTGCGTCGCTACACTGTCCTGGACTGATCCGGGTGACAATGGCTCGCTGCTTCCGTCGCGCCTGAAGCTCTCGGCAGGAAAATCTCTCCACGTTGGCGATTGCCCTTGCGGTGTTCTCAGTACGATGAAGTCGAAACCGGTCCGCCTCAGGACATGGGACGGTAATGGAAAGGACGACTGGATCGGCCGAGGAAGCGTCTCGGCCAGTTCTTGCAAACGATCGGCATCGCGCTCGAAGCCGTTGCCCAGCAGCGCCCGCAAGCGATCTGCCTCTACCATCAGAAGTCGCACGTCTTGCTTGTCCAGCCGCTCGAGCAGCAGGGAATGAGCGATGATGAACGTGAGTCCAAGGACCAGCAATAGAGGTGGTGCGAACAGCCAAAGCAGCTTGGTGCGCAACGTCATGCCTTCTCCCACAAAAGAGCTGCGACGGCTTGAGTCTAGCAAGAGACTACCGCCGGAATCGGGCTATGCTGCAACCAATCCAAACGCAAGCACAGGGGAGCAGGGATGGCGATGAAGCGTTGGTCTGGCTGGGCTGCGTGGCTGTTGCTGACCGTGCATCTTCTGTGGTCTCCCCTCCTCCAGGCGGACAGCTCGCAGTAAGGGGCAGAAGTGGAGGGTGCGATCGCTGATCCCGCTGCGCTCAAAGTCATCAACCGCACGGTGCTGGTCTTTCGGGCGACACTGTTGGGTGAGACGCCCCAAGTGCGTGCCGAACGCGCAAAGAAAGTGATCGAAGACACGCTGCTGGAAAGCGATGATCTGGACGTCCGGGTCGACCCCATCTTGCGCAGCTACCTCGTGCTGCTGGGCGGGCGCCGCGCGTTCATCGTAACGCCGTTGGATGCCGCAGCGAGTGACATCACCGCCGGTGAAGCAGCCGAACGTGCTGCCGACAACCTGCGCTTGGTGGTGGAAGAAACCCGCCAGGCTCGCAGCCTGCGATTCCTGCTCACCGCAATTGGTTACTGTGCTGCAGCAACCCTGCTGTTCTATCTGGCGGCCAAGGGGGCTCGGTACTGTCGGCGTAAACTTCTGGGGCTGCTGCCCAAGCTGATGGGTAAACACTCTGAGCGTTTCAAGGTCGGGCACACCCAGTTGTTCGATATGCAGAACTTCTACTACTTGATCGACAGGTCTCTCTGGCTGCTATATTGGCTGGTACTGCTATTGCTCAGCTACCAGTGGCTGGGGTTCGTACTTTCGCAATTCCCTTACACTCGATATTGGGGAGAAAGTCTCAACGTCCACTTGATGGCACTGCTGGACTACCTGGTCAGCGGAATACTGCGTGCCCTTCCGGGCCTTGCCGTGGCCATCTCGATCTTCTTCATTGCACGCGGTATCAGTGCATTTTGCAAACGCATGCTGCGGCGCATGGCCCGCCCGGGTACGTTGAGTTGGCTGACCGCCGAAACCTTGCTACCTACCATGCGCCTGACTTCACTGGCCATCTGGCTATTTGCTCTGGTGATGGCCTATCCGTACTTGCCTGGTTCGGGAACCGATGCCTTCAAAGGCCTGTCGGTGCTGCTGGGTCTGATGATTTCCCTGGGTGCCACCAGCGTGATCGGCCAAGGAGCCGCCGGGTTGATCCTGACCTATACGCGCACGCTGCGAGCCGGGGAGTTCGTCCGTGTGGGAGATCATGAGGGGACAGTGACCGAAGTGGGCATGTTCACCACCACCATTCGTACCGGTCTTGGCGAGGTCCTGACACTACCCAACACGATGATTACCGGCTCGGTCACCAAGAACTACTCGCGTATCGTGCAAGGCCAGGGCTATGTGGTGGATACGGTGGTGACCATCGGCTACGACACGCCGTGGAGGCAAGTGGAGGCAATGTTGCTGGAAGCGGCTCGGCGCACTGAAGGTGTACTGGAACAGCCCGCGCCCCAAGTATTCCAGACCGCACTCTCGGATTTCTATCCGGAATACCGGCTGGTCGCCCAGGCCATCCCCTCCGAACCCCGGCCTCGAGCGCTGCTTCTGAGCATGCTGCACGCGCATATTCAAGATGTGTTCAACGAATATGGCGTGCAGATCATGTCGCCTCATTATCTGGCTGACCCTGATCAGCCCAAATGGGTGCCCAAGGAGAATTGGCATGCTGCCCCATCTCTGCCGGAAAAATCACAGTAAAGGGGTATGTAATCAGCCAGCGGTGAGCGAAACGATGACGGGCCCGCACACCGCCAGAAGCACATTGGAAATGGCATAGCAGACCGTGAAGCCGATTACCGGTGTATTGCTGCCTGATTGCTCGAGGATCTTGTTCATCGACGCCGCTTCGGTCTGCGCCCCCGCCAGCGCGCCGAAGAGGATCAAGGGATGCATACGCAGTACGTAGTAACCGAAGTACAAGGTCACCACCGGTGGTACGAGGGTGACCACCGCACCAGAGATCAGAAGTGCCCAGCCTTGCGTCTCGATCGCGGCCAGCGCGGCCGGCCCGGCGAGCAACCCGACCACAGCGCCGAATGCCGTGAGGCCAAACTCGGAAAATGCCCATTGCGCGGCAGGCGGCAGCGCGCCGATATCCGGATGACGGGAGTTGTACCAGCCGATCAGCAACCCCACCAATAACACCCCGCCTCCCACACCCAACTCGATCGGAATGATGCCTATATGGGTGGATAACATGCCCAGCAGTGATCCCACGACCAACCCTAGCGCATGGATCGCGATATCACTCTTGTGATGATCCTGGCGCACCCGGCCGACCTGTACAGCCAAGGCTTCGACACTGCTCATGCGGCCAGTCAGCGTAACCACATCGCCGCGGCGCAAGACCGTATCGAGCAACAGCGGCAAGTCCAGGCCCTGGCGCGTGATGCTGACGATGTAACAGCCCATACGGGTGGCGCCGACCAGGTCTTGCTTGATTCGCCGCAGGGTTTTGCCGGCAAGCCTGGGTGACGTGAGCACGATTTGTGCGGTACGGGTCGCAAACGACATCGACAGCTGGTCATCCACCTCGGGGCCGATCCACTGGTTGAGCTGAGCGACCGCATCACGCAAGGCATAAACGCCTAACAGATCGCCACGCTGTAACCGCAAACCGGCGTCACGTTCCAGGATCTGCCCGTCGCGCACAACGCGCTCGACACTGAGGTTACGGTGGAGCCCCTCGATGTCGGCGATGCTCATACCCTGCGCCGCCGGGGCTGTCAGCCGGTGGGCGCGCACCACGATGCGCGTATAGGGAACGCTCAATGCAGCGTCCTCCTGCTCAACACCCAGCGAGCGCTCCAACTCGCGCGCGGCGCTAGCCAGATCGACCCCCAGCAGCCGGGGAGCAATACTCCCTACGAATACCACCAGGCCAACGGTTCCAAATACATAGGTGATGGCATAGGCCACCGCCATGTGGCTGTTCAATTGCGCCTTGGCCGCATCGTCCAGCGACAGTTGGGCAATGGCGCTGCTGGCTGTGCCCATGATGGCGGTGTCTGTCAACGCGCCGGCGCCGAGGCCGGCGGTAAAACCGGCATCAAAACCATAGACGCGGTACATCACCAGAATCGAAGCCAAAGCGGTCGCGCACAAGACTACTGACAGCAGCACCAGCTTCAGCGTACCGCGATTCAGGCTGCCGAAAAACTCTGGCCCACTCTTGAAGCCAACGGCGTAGATGAACAGGGCAAAAAACACTGCTTTCAGCTCATGGGGCACTTCCAGCCCGATCTGGCCAATGACCAGGCCCATGAGCAGTGCTCCGGCGACCGAGCCCAGGTGGAAACTACCGACACGAATACGCCCAATCAAAACCCCCAAGGCAATTGCAAGAAACACTGCGATTTCCGGGTTTGCACGCAAGGCATGAAGCACGTACTCGATCATCACTATCATCCTTGGAAACATCCAGGCAAGGCTGTCCGCACGAGGATAGCTGGCGCTTGAACCGTGCGCCAACCGCCACCGGGCAACCCTGAAGGCACTGCACTTCCACCTTCAATCCGCTAATCGACTAGCCTTCATGCCAGACCTTCAGGCTTGCCTTAGCCAAGGAGACGCCATGTTCAGTTTCATCAAAACCACAGCGCTCGGTGGCCTGCTGTTCATACTGCCGCTGGTATTGGTCTTTGTGTTGGTGGAAAAGGCCATTCACCTGCTGCGCGTTCCGATTGCGAAACTGCTGCCGATGTTCGCCGGCTACAATGTCGCGGGGGTAACCTTGATCACCTTCGCAGCCGTGCTGGGGCTGGTCACGGCGTGCTTTTTGACTGGCCTGTTGGCCAGGACCCGGTTCGCCAGCAACGGTCTGCGCCTGCTCGAAGACAACCTGCTCAGCAACCTGCCCGGTTATCAGTTGTTCAAGGATGCCACTGCGCGCTTCGCAGGGCTGGAAAATGAAGAGGGCTCGAAAGTAGGCATGATTGCCGAAGGAGAAGGTTGGCGCATCTGCCTGGTGCTTGAAGCCGCGGATGACTGGGTCACCGTGTTCATGCCGGATGGTGGACCTGCCGGTGGCACTGCCGGCGAAGTACGACTGCTACCGGCGAACGAAATCGTGATCACCGACCTGGGCTGGATTCCGTTGATGGCTGCATTACGCCGGGGCGGACGGGGCGCGGCTCAGATGTTGCGACCATGGCTGGCAAAACCTTGACGATCTCACCCGGGCCAGGGCTTCAAGGGTTCGCCTGCTGATAGACGCACGTTACCGCTCACCGCCGGTGAACCAGCGCATGTAAGGGTTCTGCGCGGTGACCGGCGCCAACGCCCGCGCCTCACGCATCCACGCCTGACGATTGCCGGTGTAAGCCAGCAACGACAAACCGTAGAAGCGCCGTAGCAATTGCCACTCCTCCTCCACAGCGGCAAGCTCGGATGGCTTGGCATTTTCAAGGGGCGGCGGTACTCGCAATGCCAGCAATGTCGGCAGCACGCGGGTGATCTCACGGGGCCGGACCCAGGGCGCGTACTCAATGCGTGGTCGATCATCGGTCACCGCTTGGGCATCGCCAGCGTAACGCTGCAGGCCCTGGGTATTGGTGACCCAGGTCGCCAGCAAAGCATCGACCGAACCCACCCCGACCTGCGCAAGCGCAGCAGCAATTTGAGGTTGCTCGAAACGTTGGCGGATTCGCGGGACATCCAGCTCTAGCGGTGATGCCGAGCCTATCAGAAGCATTTCATGAAACTCGGTGGTCCACAGCGAAGCATGCGGGAATACGTCGAGGAAGCTGCGAACCAGTGAGCGGCTGTCCTCGTCGTTCTGGGTTGGCAATGGCAGCCATTGGGCGACCAAGCCATGCTCCTGCAGCCGGGACGCCGCCAGCTGGTAAAAATCACGCGAGTAGAGGTTGACCACACCGGCGGCGGATGGTGGTGGCGGCTCCAGGGTAATCACGTCATAGCGCTGGGTACTTCGCAACAATTCGCGACGGCCATCACGCAGGCGGATGTCCAGGCGCGGATCATTCACCGCATCGTAATTGCCAGTAAACAGCGGTGCTGCCGCCAGCACCTGAGGCAGCAACTCGGCGACCACCGGGTGATCCAGGCCTGGGTAACGCAGCATCGCCCCGGCAGTGATGCCGGTACCAAAGCCGATCACCAGCGCCGAACGCGGTTCACCTCGATGCACCAGCAGCGGCAGCAATGCCTGCAGCCGCATGTAGCGCAGCGACGGCATGGCGTCGCCAGTGTTGGACACCCCTTGTATGTACAGGCGATTGAAAGCCTGACCCTGACGCTGCTGGTTGACCACCGCCACCGTACCGCCGCTGCCCTCTTGGTAGAACACCAGCTCGCCACTGCGGGCCCCAGGCAACAGCTGCGACAGCCGTTGAGGCGGGGTGAGCATGCCGGTGACCAAGGTCGCCGCACCTACGACCAGTACCGCTACCCGCAGCCCCGTGCGCACGGCCTCGCCACGCCACACCGCCACCGCGCCGATAACCGCAGCCACGACAGCGAGCACAACGAGCGTACGGACCAGCCCCACTTCAGGAACGAGGACGAACCCTGTGATCATGACCCCGGCGATACCGCCCAGGGTGTTCAGCGCCACCACCACGCCCACGTCCCGGCCGACCCGGCCACTGTCCACGGCCAGGCGCAATGCCAAGGGGAATGCAGCACCAAGCAAGGTGGTGGGCACAAACACCACGCACAGAGCCGCGGCGGCAAAACGTGCGCACATGCCCGCCAGTTGACTGCCGGTCAACTGCAGCACATGGCTTTCCAAGGCCGTCTGCAGCAGGATCAGCCAGCGCCCGAGCCCGGCGACCTGCAGCAATGCCAGCAACCCCGCGCCCGCGATCAGCAGGCCGAAGAGCCCCCAAGGGTCCCGGATGCGGTCCGCCCTGCGCGCATACAAGGCACTACCCACCACCAATCCGGTCAAGTAGGTGGCAAGCACCACCGAGAAGGCAAACGCGCGGGTGCTCATGAACTGGACGATCGATTGCGTCCACACCACTTCATAGCCCAGCGCAACGCCGCCTGCCAGGCAGTACAGGGCCAAGGCCAGCCTGGCTGGCGACGAGCGCGGTGGTGCAGCAGGTGCCGACGTCTTCGGCAGCGGCTCATCCTTGCCTGCTCCAAGCCAGGCACCGAGCGCCGCCAACAGGTTCAACGATGCCGCCACACAGGCGGCCCCGGTTACGCCCAACAGGGGCAACAAGACGAACGCTGCCACAAGGGTGCCGCCAATGGCCCCGGCAGTGTTGGCCGCGTACAGCCGCCCACCCGCCTCGCCCATCCGGCCTGCGCCTGGGCTCATTGCACGCACCAGCACCGGTAGGGTCCCGCCCATCAGCAACGCCGGTAGCCCCACCAGGGTAGAAGGCAGCAGCCAGGCCAGCAGGCCTGCGCTGGCTTCCAGCCGTGCGAACAGTGCGGCGCTCTGCGCCAATGCCAGGGTGGCGGCAACGCCCAGTAGCGCCACTGCCAACTCCAGGCCAGCATACAACCTGACTGGTCGGCGCAACCGGTCGGCCCAGCGGCCGAACAACAGGCCACCCAGCGCCAATCCGGCAAAAAAAGCACTGATGCCCGCAGTGATGGCATAGACCTCAACCCCCACCACCAGTGACAACTGCTTGACCCAAAGCACCTGGTAGATCAGGGCGGCACCGCCGGAGACAAACAGCAGTGCCGCTGGCAGCAGCCATTGCAGCGGCGCCGGCCGTTCGGTGGATTCAGGCGTGTCAGCGCGGGTCAAATTCACAACTGCGGGCATCGCTAAACCTTAGCGGACTCACGGTCATGTCCGCACGAGTAATCAAAGAGTGCGCCCGCCCAAGGCGGGCGCGGCCCATCGCTACTGTTTATTCATCTTTTCTTCGATCTTTTTGTCCACGTCAGACTGGATCTGGTCGATGCTGAAGCTCGCCGGGCGTTGGCTCGGTGGGTAGTCGACAAAAGTCTGCAGGAACCGCGCGGCCCTTTGAGTCCCCTGGAAGAACAGATAGTCGTTCTTGGTCAGCCAGTCGTAGTACTGGTCGGATACGATATCCGCACGTTCGTACGGGTCCATTCGCAGGTTGAATAGTTTCGGTGCACGCAGGCAGGTGAATGGCTCGCTCCAGACAGCGAATCCGCCCGGCGCCCGCTGCTCGCAATAGACGATTTTCCAGTCGTTGAACCGCATCCCTACCAACTCACCGTCGTCGTTGAAGTAGTAAAACTCTGTACGAGCACTTTTGTCAGTCTTGCCGGTGAGGAAATCCAGTTGGTTGTAGCCGTCCAAGTGCACCTTGAAGTTCTTGCCACCGACATCTGCGCCTTTTAGCAGGCGATCCTTGATGTCAGTATCACCCGCGACGGCCAGTAAAGTCGGGAACCAGTCGAGCCCGGAGAACATTTGGGTGGTGACCGAGTCGGCTTTGATCTTGCCAGGCCAGCGCACTATCGCCGGTACTCGATAGGCCCCTTCCCAGTTGGAGTTTTTCTCGTTGCGGAATGGCGTGGTCGCGGCATCTGGCCACGACCACTGGTTCGGCCCGTTGTCAGTGGTGTAAACGACGATGGTATTGTCGGCGATCTTCAAGTCATCCAGCGCTTTCAGCAACTTGCCTACATCACCGTCATGCTCGAGCATGCCATCGGCATATTCGTTGCCGACCATGCCGCTTTGCCCTTTCATCGATTCACGCACATGGGTGAACGCATGCATGCGCGTGGTGTTCATCCACACGAAGAACGGCTTGTCGGCCTTAGCCTGCTTGTCGATGAAGTTGATCGCCGCCTGGGTGGTTTCGTCATCGATGGTTTCCATGCGTTTGCGGTTCAAGGCACCAGTATCCTCGATCTTTCCATCGGCGCTGGACTTGATCACCCCGCGTGGGGTGGTGGCCTTGAGAAATTCAGGGTCATCCTTGGGCCAGTAAGGGCGCTCTGGCTCCTCTTCGGCGTTGAGGTGGTACAGGTTGCCGAAGAATTCGTCAAAGCCGTGATTGGTCGGCAGATACTCATCGCGGTCGCCCAGATGGTTCTTGCCGAACTGGCCTGTCGCATAGCCGTGTGCCTTTAGAGCCTGAGCGATGGTCACGTCGCGGGCCTGCAGCCCCACCGGCACGCCAGGCATGCCGACCTTGGACAGCCCCGTGCGCTTGGCAACCTGGCCAGTGATGAAAGTCGACCGTCCTGCCGTGCAACTATTTTCGGCATAGTAGTCGGTGAACATCATGCCCTCTTTGGCAAGGCGGTCGATGTTCGGGGTTTGGTAGCCGACCACCCCTTGGCCATAGGCACTGATATTGGTCTGGCCGATGTCATCACCGAATATCACCAGAATATTGGGCTTTTCTGCGGCGTTGGCCGAGCACATACCCATTACCGCCGTTGCGGCAAGCGCGAGTGTCGGTATCCATCTTCTACTGGACTTCATAAGGCGATCTCTCCGTATCACGTTTACTGGCATGTGCCACGACTACGTTCACGGGCGGCCTACTGCTCGGCTGGTTCCCTGTGCCCCTGCGGTTTCTTCTTCAATGAACCTTGTTGCTTTCGAATGGGTAGATACGCTGCCATTCCCGGGCCATATCGACCACGGTCCAGTTCGCGCTTCTGGCAGCATCCAGGGCTTGATCCAGACGCCCGACCTTGCTGTTGCGATCATATGCCCACTCACGCGTGGCATCGGTGTGGTGGACCAACCCGGCAAAACGCTTGCCGCTACCTGCCATGGTCCACTGCAGCATCTGCAGGTCGCCGTCGGAATTGCCAAAGGCGAGTATCGGCCGCCGCCCGATGCGATCATTGATGCTGACCGGTTTACCGGGTCCGTCGTCGTTATGCACCAGCTTGGGCAACCTTTCGATCGACAATTTGCCGTTGTCATCGATGAAGCGGGCATCCAGCGTAGTGCCAATCACCTGTTCCGGCGGCACGCCATAAACCTCTTCAGCGAAGGCGCGCATGAAGGCGACCTCGCCGCCCGAAACGATGTAGGTCCTGAAGCCGTTGGCCCGCAGATACTGCAAGAGTTCGAGCATGGGCTGGAACACCATCTCGGTGTAAGGCTTGTGGCTGCGCGGGTGTACAGCCGTCGCCAGCCAACGCCGCGCATTGACCATGAAATCTTCGGTGCTGACCCCGGCGTGGGTCGCGGCGACGATCTTCAGCAGGCCCTCCATACCGCTGTCGGTCAGGGCCTTCTGGTCGCCCTCCAGCACAGCCTTGAACGGTTGCTGTGTGGCCCACTCCGGGTGATGGGGCGCGAGTCGCCTGACTTCGTCCAGGGCAAACAGCACTTCAAAATACAGTGGCTGTTCGCTCCACAGGGTGCCGTCATTGTCGAAAACGGCAATTCGCTCGGCCTCAGGCACATAATCGGTGCTGCCCTCGCTGGTCACAGCGCTGATGAAGGCTTCGATGGCTTGGCGTGAAGCGCCTTCGCGCCAAGAGGGCAACGGGTCCGCGGCCTGAACCGCCAAGGGCAGCAGGAGCAACAGCGTTATCCACCAACATGCGCGTCGCTGCTCGAGCATGAAGCATCCCTCCTCTTTGCAACCTACCTGTTCAGCCTTGACGCTCATGGATTAAGAGCCCTTAAACGGTTGCGATGACTGACTCGCCGTTCAGGCAATGCCGCTCGTCGGAGCGCAGGTAGCAGCGGGCCCAGAGACTGCGTGACCTGGTGGCTTTGGCTGCTTTTTCCATAGCGGTGCTGGAGCCAGTCTAGTAGACGCATTCGCAATGAGGCGGGCAAAGTTGAGGAAAATTCTGATACCGTGCGCTGCCCCGTAACGCGGCGGATCCACAAATACAGGCCGCCGAGCTGAGGCGGATTTTCTGCAAGCTGATTGCGGGCGAGTTGCCAGGCGTAGGCCGCCGACTGCAATCGTGCCGTACGCCGCGCTGCGTGCCAGGTTCCGAAATGCCTCCAGAGCACCTGCAACCAGGGGCGTCCGACATAAATCAGCGCCACGCCGAGGAACAGCAAACCCGCCGCCCACAACCAATGACCAGACAGACGTAACTGTGCCTGGCGGCCAAGCGCGCGCAGGTCCTGGTCGATGGAAAACGGAGCCTTATAGCCGCCGTTGATGACGGTGACATCGATCGCGGGCAACGTCGCGCGTCTGGCCTCACCGGTAGCTGCATCCCACCACTGCAGTTCGATAGCGGGCAACTGGTAGTGACCGGCGGCAGAGGCCACATAGTTGACGCTGTCTTCGCGCTGACCACCGTTCGCGCCCCCTCGGCCATCACTGAGCGCCTTGACAATGGGCGTTTGCACATAGCGCTTGAGGCCCTCCACCTCAAGCAAAGAAGGCGGCGGTATCAGCATCGCCTGCGTGCCCTCTGCACGGATCAGCACTCGGCGGGTAATGCTGTCACCTGCACGCAAGGGTAAGTGCGACAACTGCGTCTGTTGCTCAAGGGTGACATTGCGCGCTACCAGGCGATGTACGGTGGCATCACCGCCCAAGGCCTTGGCAACGAACGACAGCGGTTCACTGGTGAGGGTGACCGGCGTGTCCGACTGCCCCGGAAACACCTGAAAGGTTTGAGCAGGCAGTGTGAAGGTTTGAGCTGTTTGCGGGGTGATCTGGTAGGTATAACGCAACCCGAAAAAGGTCTTGCCATCGCGCTGTTCATTCAGATGCTGCGCTTCGCCGCTAGGCGCACTCACCGCAGCACCGGGTAACGCAATGGTCGGCAGCACCGCCGGCTGAGTGAACCAGGTATCGACCAGCAAGTCGACTTGCAACTCGAGCGTCGCGCCCACCACCGTATCGCCGGCGGGCGCCAGGCGAGCCTGCACCTGCGCGTCGGGGGCTGCCACCGCTAGCCACGGCAGACCGAGTAGCAGCAACAACAGCAAACGCCTCATGGTGTGCCCTCCGCAGCTTGCCGGGAGCTATCCTGAAGCAGGAACTTGCGTCGTAGAAACTGCGCCGGCGATGTGGTCAGGTTGTTTAGCCAGACCTGATCTGACGCCGCTTGCGGGGTTTGTTGCCGCTGTTTGACGCCTTTGGAGGGCGTCTGGTCTTCCACCACCTTGTCGGCCTTCTCGTCAGGGGTGCCCGCTTTTTGCTGGTCTTCGTAGTCTTTGAGCAGCGCCTGGGCCAGTGCAAGGTTGGCGCTAGCCTCGGCAAACGTCGGCTGCCGCTCCAGCGCCTGCTGATACGCCTGTATCGCCTGGGGAAACTTGAACTGGCGCACGTAGATGTTGCCCCGATAGAAAAAAGCCTCCGCGGTATCGATTTTGCCCAGACTGGCCAACGCGACGTCATACTCGGCTGCGTTGTAGGCGGCCAGTCCTTTCCAGTAAGGGTCGTTGAAATGCGCGGCGGCCTGTGGGTAATGGCCTTGCTCAAAGGCCCAGCGCCCCTGTTGGTCAGGGGTGAAGAACGCATCGGCAAAGGGCCCGGCCCGCGCCGTTTGCGGCTGCGTGCCCCACAGCAGCGCTAGCAACACAGTGGCCATCCAATGCACTTTCCATCCTCGACGCAGGCACAGCAGTGCAATCAACGCCACTGGCCAGCACAGCCAGTACCCGGCGTCCTTCCAGTGCACCTGCTGCGAGTCGCCTTGGGTTGCCTGAAAATGCTGCTGCGCATGCAGTTCGATCCAGTCCAGGTCGTCATCGTTCAAGGTCAGGCTGCCCAGCGGTCCGCTGACGGCTTTGGCCAGCCGTCGCAAGCCATCCTGGTCGAAATCTGCTCGCAGCGGGCGCCCGTCGGCGGCTATTCGGGCACGGCCCTGGGCATCGTGCAACACACCGCTGTTGTGGCTGCCGACCGCCAACACCATCACCTGCAGATCACTGCCCTGCAGCGCGTTCGCAAGTGTGGGCAATTGCTCTGCATCGGCGCCATCGGTAAGCAACACCAGCGTGCCAGGTACCTGCTCGGCTGCCAGCAAGCGTTTGGCCACCTCGATCACCCCGACCACATCCTTGCCCGGCCGTGCGATCAAGTCAGTGGCCAGTGCCTGCAGGAATGTGTCGAGCAGGTTCGGGTCGTCGGTCGCAGGCAATACCAAGTACGCACTGCCGGCATAGGCGATCAGCGCCGTACGCGCCCCAGCCCTGCGCATAACCAAGTCGTGCAGGGTGTGCTTGGCGGCTTGCAAGCGAGACGGTGGGACATCGTCGGCGTCCATCGACGGTGACAGGTCCAGCGCGAGTATCAACGGCGCACGGTTGTCGACGAATGCCGGGATATCGCGCTGCCATGTCGGCCCGGCGGCGGCCAGGGCGCCCAGGCCAAGTAGCGCTGCCAGCAAATGCACAGGCCGCATGCGCTGACGCTGCTGCGGCGTGATGATCAAGTGTTGAACCAAGTGCGGGGCGATGATGCCTTGCAATTGCCGCTTCAGGTCATGACGCCGCTGCCAGGCCCAAGGCAACAGCGCGGCCGGAATCCATAGCAATAACCAGTAGGGCCGTAGCAGGTGCAGCGCACTGAGATCGATGTTCATGTCACGGCCTCTCCAGCGCCGGCCGCGCCCGCAACCGGCCGGCCAGAAACGCCAGGCTGTGGCTCACGGCCAGCAACAGCAACGCAGCACCCAGCGGCCACCAGAACAAGTCACGCTTGGGTTGATGGCTGAAAGTCTTGACCGTGTGCGGGGTGATCCGGTCGAGCGTGGCATACACCTGAGCCAGCGCGCCGCGGTCATCGGCACGGAAGAACCTGCCGCCCGTGGTGCGTGCGATACTTTCAAGCGCCTGCAGATCGACTTTGTCTTCGCCGCTGGCCTGCGGGTCGCCGATGCCGATGGTATGGATCACGATATCCCGCTCACGGGCCAAGGCTGCAGCATGCTCGGGCGTGATCGCGCTGCCGGTATCATTACCGTCACTGAGCAACACCATCACCTTTTCCTGCTCCTTGGCCTGTTCCAACAGCTTGATGGCCAGGCCAATGGCGTCACCGATGGCGGTATTCGGCCCGGCCATGCCGACCCCGACCTCATCCAGCAGCAGCGACAGGCTGGCGTGGTCCAGCGTCAAAGGTGCCTGCGGATAGGCACCGGTGCCAAACACGATCAGGCCAATGCGGTCTTGTTTGCGCTGGTCAACGAAATCGCGCACCACCGCTTTGACTGCGGTCAAGCGGTCCACCTGCCGGCCACTGGCATCGGTGAAGTCCCTCGCCTGCATGGACTGGGAAATATCGATCGCCAACAGCATGTCCCGGATCGGCTGATTGTGCTCGATAGCCTTCTCCACCAGCACGGGGCGCGCGCATGCAGCCAAGAGTAAACCCCATACCAGCAAGTTGATCACCGACTGCCAACGGCCACCTGCGCCCGTCGAAGCGCTCGGGAGTTGGTTGACCGCGCGGCTCATGGCGAAGAAAAACGGCACCCGTAACGCGCTGTGCGCTTCTTGGTAGGGAGGCATGAAGCGATAGACGAGCCAAGGCAAGGGCAGCAGCAAGAACACCCAGAGGTAGTCAAACTGCCACATGATGCACCTCGATCCAGCGCCTGCAGGTGTGCACCAACGTGCGGAGTTCTTCATCGTCAAACGCCTGCACCTGCACGTCCGGTGCGTAGGCCAGGGTGTGCAGCTGCGCGGCAAACTGCACCGGCAAGGCAAAGCGTACCCGTTGCTGAAGAAAGCCCTGCCAATGCTGGCCTGAAAGGCTTTGCACCGGCGGCGCATCGGGCAGGGAAAGCGCAACCCGCTTGAGCAGTTCCGGCAGTTCACGCAGCGCCTGTATACGTTGTTCGGGGCTTTCGAGTGCCGCAACGAGCGCGTCCAGCCGCAGTAACGCCTCCCGCCGATAGCGGTTGGCCTGCCAGCGTCGCCAGGCG
Organism: Pseudomonas sp. NPDC090752; assembly: GCF_055584805.1. Classification (NCBI taxonomy): domain Bacteria; kingdom Pseudomonadati; phylum Pseudomonadota; class Gammaproteobacteria; order Pseudomonadales; family Pseudomonadaceae; genus Pseudomonas; species Pseudomonas sp. NPDC090752. Next base: position 154,346 of record NZ_JBVJLI010000006.1, read on the forward strand.
TACACGGCGCAACCAAGCCCGGCCGCCAGCACTATGGTCAACACCACCGCCCAGCCCCAGGTTTGCGGGACATAGCTGAACGGTGGCACTGGCAGCGGCAGTTCCTTGAGCTGGTCGGTGGACGCCACCGGCAGCCGGGCAGTCATCGCGCACTACCTGAAAGCCGCCCCAGTTCGCGCCGCAACTGCCCCGACACCTCGTCGCCGGTACTGATCATCATCAGCGGGATCTGGCTGCGCCGCAGTAGCTGGGCCACCTCCTGCAGGCGACCCGAGAGAAAGTCGCTCAATGGCCGATGCACCTGGCGTCGGCCGACCTCGAGTTCAACCTGCATCTCACCTTGGGTCACAGTAAGCCTCCCCTTGTCTGGAACCTCCAGTGCAATGGGGTCATACACCTGCATCGCAATCACATCATTGTGCGCACTCAACTGCCGCAGCAGCTTCAGGGTTTGCTCCGACGCCCCCGCAAAGTCACTGATGATGCACACCAAGGCATCATGCCCGGCAATGCCGATGGCCGTGCGCAGCATGTGGTCGAGCTGCCACTCTTGCTCGCTGTCCGGGCCTGCTGCGCTGAGCCGGTTGTTACTGCGCACCACTGCCGCGCAAAGGGCTTCCACCCGCGCGCGGCTGCGCAGCGGTTTGATGTGCACTATTTGGTGGTCATCGAACACCAGCCCGCCCACCCTGTCACCGGCCTGCAGGGCGATCCATGCCGACAACGCGGTGATTTCTGCAGCGGTGACCGACTTGAAACTGCGCTGTGAGCCGAAGTACATGCTCATGCGTTGATCGACCAGCAGCAGCGTTGGCCGGTCACGTTCTTCGGTGAAGGTGCGCACAAACGGTTTGCCATAACGCAACGAGGCACGCCAGTCGAGGTGGCGCAAGTCGTCTCCGGGGATATACCGGCGCAGCTCGTCGAAGCTCAAGCCCCGGCCACGCAGGCGCGAGGCATGGTTGCCCGCCAGGATGCTCGCCAGCGGCTGGCGGGCGACGAAACTCAAGCCCCGCGCGGGGTGCTCAAACGCCATCAACTGAGCGAGCGAAGCGTAGACGAAGCCGTCCTGGGTCGGTTGCATCGGCTTTCTCCGTTCAGGCCGGGATCGCCACTTTGTCCAGTAGCCGGTCGATCACCTGGTCGGCGTCGACACCATCGGCGACCGCGTCGTAGGAGAGCTGCAACCGGTGACGCAACACCGGATGGACGACCGCACGGACATCGTCCGGGGTGACGAAATCCTGCCCTGTCAGCCATGCATGGGCGCGCGCCACCCTATCCAGGCTGATACCACCACGGGGGCTGGCGCCGATCTTGATCCAACGTCCAAGGTCTGAGTCGTGCTCCAGCGGATGGCGGGTGGCGTTGATCAGATCGATCAGGTAACGGTCGATCGCAGGCGATACTGCGATGCTGGCGATTGCACTGCGAGCGGCGAACACCACCTCCTGGGCCAGACGCTCAGGTGCAGGCCGAGGGCGCCCGGCCAGTTGCTCCTCATTGCGCACCAGGCGCAGCACTTGCGTTTCATCCTCGACCCTGGGGTAGTCCAGTTGCAGCTTCATCAGAAACCGGTCCATCTGCGCTTCGGGCAACGGGTACGTGCCCTCTTGCTCGATCGGGTTCTGGGTTGCCAGCACCATGAACAGCCCCGACATCGGGTAGCTCTGGCCGGCCACGGTGATCTGCCGCTCTTCCATGGCCTCCAGCAAAGCGGCCTGGACCTTGGCCGGCGCGCGGTTGATCTCGTCGGCGAGAATCACGTTGCCGAACAATGGCCCAGGTTGAAACTTGATCTCATTGCCCTGAGGGGTCTGCTGCAAAATTTCGCCACCGGTAATGTCCGATGGCAGCAGGTCGGGGGTGAACTGAATGCGCCGCATACTGGCTTCCAGGTGCGTGGCCAAGGCTTTGACAGTGCGCGTCTTGGCCAGCCCTGGCAGGCTCTCCAGCAGGACGTGACCATTGGCCAGCAAGCCAAGGATCACGTGGCGGATAGTTTGCGCCTGGCCGAGCACGCTCTTTGCCACACTGGCCTCTAGGGCGACAATTTGCTCACGTATATCCACAGATACAGTCCTAGTCAGCCGGGGTATCGGTAGGACGCCCCATGAATGCTCGCAACTGCTGAGGGCGACGTGGTAAATCTAGACGCTCGCGTCGCCAATGCCAGGTCAATTGGAACTTTCGTACTTTTGCCAATACGGCTCGATGCTTTGCAAGCGCGGGTCCTCCGGCGCCGCTTTACGCATCCTCAGCACATACGCGTAAGCTTCACGACGCTCACCGGCCAAGGCATGCAGATAAATCAGCGAATACAGCAAGTCGGCGTTGTCCGGCGCTTGCTCCAGGCCTCGCTGCAGGGCCACCAAGGCTTCATCACGGCGATTCAAACGCGACAGCAGCAAACCCTGGTTGTAGCGAATGCGGGTGTTATCCGGCACCGCTACGGCCGCCGTTTCCATCCATTGCAACGCCTCTTCGGGTTGGCGCCGCTCCACCAGCAGCAGTGCCAACATGTAAGCCAGATTGCCGTGGTCGGTGGCAGGCATGTTGCCCAGTGCCAGGCCTGCGCGCAGCACTTTTTCTGCATCATCGGGTTGTTGTTCGGCCATTGCCAGGTTGGCCAGGTTGACTCGCGCCGGTACAAAGTACGGGTCCAGCCGCAGTGCCTGACGGTATTGCTCCATGGCTTCCTGCTGACGACCCTGCCGACTAAGCAGCACTGCCAGATTCAACCGCCCCCCGGGCAGATCCGCATTCCCCCGCAGGCGCTTCTCGTAGTCGGCCAACGCAGTGCTGAACCTGTCTAGGGACTGTGCAGGCAGGTTGTCTCTAGGCACATCTGCGAGCGCCCTGATCGTCTCGTCACGCACAGCCAAGGCGGGGTCTTCGAGCAATGGCAACAACGGTTTGATACGCTGCTCCGCTGGCAGACTCATAAAGCCCGACACGGCATATGCACGTACCAATGGGCTGGGATCCTTCAACGACCATCCCAGGCTGATGAGGGCCTGCGGCCCCAGATCGGCCATCTGCTCAGCGGCGGTGGCGCGCACGATGGTTGGCTTGCCTTTGTCTGCCAGCACCGTATTCAAGAGGCTCAACGTGATGCCTTCACCATTGCGCACTGACTGGAACGATTCGCCGAACAGTACCGGCCGGTGCGGTTCGCCAAACCATCCTTCGATAGCCTTGGCTGCCCAAGCCGGTTGCTTGTCCGTGTGGCAGGCCGTACAGGCGTCGGGGCTGTCCACCTTACTGGCGAGGTCTGGCCTCGGGATGCGCAAGCTGTGGTCGCGACGGGGGTCGACCACCATGTAGGTCTTGGTCGGCATGTGGCATGCGACGCACTGAGCGCCAGGGCTGCCTGCGACATGGTGGTGATGGGCCGGGGTATCGTAATCCTTGGCTTGCAACGTCGCGAAACGGGCTATGGGTGGGTTACCGTTGTGGCATTGCAGGCACAAGCCGTTGCCTTCGACTTTTACCTTGCTGGTGTGCGGGTTGTGGCAATCGGTACAGCCGACCCCGGCGTTGTACATCTTGCTTTGCGTAAACGAGCCATACTCGTACACCTCGCCGTCAATCTGGCCGTCGGCGTGATAAAGCCCGCTGCGCAACGTCGCCGGCAAGCTCTGGTCGAGCTGCGGATGGCCCGGGAGCTGGCCGACACCTAGGGTCTGCCTACGGCTGTGGCAGAAGGCGCACTGTTCGACCTGGCCCTGGCTGCCCAACGCCTTGTAGTCAACGGCCAGGCCTATATCCTTGGCTGACGCATAGGTTTGCCCGTCTGCTACACCTTTGTTCGCCCAGTCGACATGCGCCTGGCCAGGTCCATGGCAGCTCTGGCAGCCGACGTTCTGCTCTTTCCAGGTGGTAGCGAAACTGTCCTGGCGATCGTCGTAGTTCTTCAGCAGCCGGGTGGAGTGGCAGTCTGCGCACATACCGTTCCAGTTCTGGTAGCGCCCAGTCCAGTGCAACGGGTCATTGGGGGCGAAACGTTGTCCCGGATAAAGCGAGAACCATCGCTGCCCACCCTCGCCTTTGGCCCGGCTGTCCCAAGCGATGGTCAGGGCCTGCAGCCGGCCTCGTGGCAGCGCCACCAGATACTGCTGCAGCGGATAGTGGCCAAAGGTGTAGAGAATCTGGAAGTCCGCTGGCTGGCCATCCTCACCTTCGGTGGTCACGAAGAAGCCCTTCTGCTTGCGGAAAAAGCGCGCCGTGACGCCTAATTCGTTATAGACAGCGTTCTTGAAATTGCCGAGCACGTTCGCATCGCTGGCCTCGCGCATCGCCCACCCGTGATCCGAATCTTTCCACGCCTGGGCTTGCGATGCATGACAACCCAGGCACGTAGAGGTCGCTACATACCCTTGCGCGTCGCTCGAAAACTTCGGCAATTGCTCGTGGACCTCAGTGGCTGCCCTGACATTGGCAGCGGTAAAGAGGAGCATCAGACATGTACATCCCACAACTAACGCCTGCAACAACCGGCCGCTTTTTCCGTAACAACGCCCCATCCGTTAGCTCCATGGTCAAGCGAATCAAGGCCTGTGCCAAGCTCTTCTGATAATTTCCGCGCCTACGCCTGGTTGAACAGGCTAGCTTAGCGCTCCAGGTAATACAGGTAACCCTCAGAAAAATATCGACTATGCTCCGCTCGATCGGCCAACTTCGGCCAGCACAATAAAGAAGGCTGATGTTGGAGGTATTAGGTTGAACGTTAATGGCTATCCGTTGTTCGCATTTACATTGCTGATGCACACCGGGCTCGCATACGCCGATGACTCAGCCGAACTGGCCAAGAAGGCACTCAATCCGGTTGCCGCAATGTACAGCCTGCCGATGCAGTATAACTGGGACCAGAAAATGGGACCGAACGGCGACGGCACTCGAAGCCTGACGAACATTCAGCCGGTGTTACCGTTCAACCTCAACGAAGAGTGGAACGTGATTTCACGCACGATCCTGCCGGTGATCGATCAGCACGGCCTCGGAGGTGGCGCCGACAAATCTGGTGTGGGCGATATCACCCAGAGCTTTTTTTTCTCGCCCAAGCAGCCCACTGCAAGTGGCTGGATACTTGGCGCAGGGCCTGCGCTGCTGATTCCCACCGGTAGCGATGATGTCCTGAGCAATGAGCAATGGGCACTCGGCCCCACCGCTGTTGCCTTGAAACAATCCAACGGCTGGACGCACGGCATACTCGCCAACCACCTCTGGGGCCTCGAAGGCAGCCCGGCGGATGGCAAGCAGAAGGTCAATCAAACCTTTTTGCAACCGTTCTTTTCGTACACCAATAGCACGCTGACCACTTTTGGTATCAACAGTGAATCGAGTTACGACTGGCAATCCCGAGAATGGTCGGTACCTGTCAACCTTACCGTCACTCAGTTGTTGAAGATTCAGGGCCACCCCCTCACCCTGCAAGCCGGACCACGCTATTGGCTGGATTCACCGGAGTACGGGCCGCAAGGCTGGGGTTTTCGCTTCGCTGTGACATTGCTATTTCCGCGCTGAGCGCGGGACGCGCAGTTTCACCAGGCATACTGAAACCGTACCGTCCAAGTGTTGATGTCGGGTGAACCGGTCTGCTGCGAAACCGTGTCCGAGTAGGCGAGCAGGCCGCCAAATTGCGGGGACAGCATGAACCCCAGGCTTGCGCCTAGCACCGTGTTTTCCTGCTCGTTGTCCTGCTTGGCACCGCTGATTTTGGTTTCCCCACCTTTGCTATAGGTCGCATCCAACGATACCCAGAGCGCTCGGTTGATGGTATAGCTATAGTGTCCCTCAATGGCGCCGAGCGGGTCCTGTTCCAGCTTCTGGTTGCCCAAATAATCGTCGTTGTCGCCGTACAGTGAAACCCAAGTATTCAACTCGATCCATGTGTTGCCGATGGGGTGGCCAAAGGCGAGTTCGGGTTTGATAACCCACCGGTTGGAGCCAATGTTGATGATGCGATTTTTGTCGTAATCCCCTGTCGGCGCCGTCACCCACAAGGCGCCGGAGAGAAAGGTCTCGGGCACCCATTGCTGGAACTCTTGTTGATTTAACGCAGGCGCACCAAACAGGTTGTGAACCAGAACGATCTGGGTATCGCCCATTCCGCCATTATGCCGGGTTCCGTCAAAGAACCGGCCATTGTCGAAAGACGCCTCGACATCCGCATACGGCTGTATCACCTGAAACCCCGAAGAGCGCCCAGCAATGTCCATCGTGCGTGCATAGCGCAACAGGTACAAGTCGGCATCAAGCGATAAACCATCCAGTGGCAGCGCAGTGTCGATCGGCGTATTGGTATCGATCTTGTTGTAGTAGCCGAAAAGCATATTCAGGTCTTTTGGCAGGTTTTGCCAATCCCGTGCGTTGTCCGCTTGCGCGCCAGTGCTGGACATGACAGCGCAGACGCCCAGCAAGGTGGGCTGATACCATAGGGGACGATTTGGGGAAAGGGGCATATCCCACCTCAACGGATTCAATTGAAGACACGGGGCGAACCTGCAATGCCGACGATGTGTGTTCGGTCGGCGGAAGTATTCGCCCAACCAGCATAGACGCTCGGCGATCAGTTCAAGCCCAATGGGCTGCATCATGCCGGTGTTGAAATTGGCAAATAGCTCTTTCCTTCCTAGTATGAATTCGGCATGCCATTGCCAATGGTGCCGTGGTCGTCTCTGACCAAGGAATAGAGAATGCCGTTTCCCATCGCCGCTCACTATTGCCTTCCTCTATGTCTCGCCTTGGGCAGCCTCGTCGCCCACGCTGAACAGGAGGCAATTAACCAAGATCCCCAATTAGTCCGAGTGCTTCTGGCCGCAGAGCTGGAAACTACTCTGTCCAGCCAGATGAGCGGCACCCTGGGCGAGCTCAAGACCCGCTTCGGTGAGCACGTGACCAAAGGCGCCACCCTGGCTCGTTTCAACTGCAACGAGGCCCAGGCGCGCGGCAAGGTGGCGGTGGCCGAACTGGCCATGGCCCGGCAGAATCTGGAGGCCAAGAAGCAGCTGCGCAAGCTAGACGCCGTGGGCGATATCGAAGTGGCGGCTGCCAATACCGAAGTACAGAAAGCCGACGGCACGCGCGCCATGGGCGAAGCGCAGATGAGCTATTGCCAGGTGATGGCGCCGTTCTCGGGCCATGTCGCCAAGGTGTACGTCAAGCCTTATCAGACCGTCAGCGCCGGCACACCGCTGTTCGATCTGGTCAGTGACGGCGCGTTGAAGGTGCGCCTCAATGTACCGTCCAGCCAATTGAAAGACCTCAGCCCCGGCCTGCCCCTTCAAGTAAGCGTGCATGAAACCGGCAAGACCTACCCGGCCAAGGTCAGCGTGATCAACTCCCGGGTCGATGCCGTGGCGCAGACGGTGGAGCTCGAAGCGCGCTTCGATCAGCGCTACCCCGAGCTGATCGCCGGCATGAGCGGCACGGCGCGGTTCGACCATGACCGTGAATAGGCCGCTGCCGCACCCACAGCTGTTGCTGCAGTTGGATGCCCTGCGCGACAAGGCCATGGCCGCCCAGACGCTGAACGCGCTGGCATTCAGCATGGCCAACGACCTCTACCCGCTGCTGCCCTTTCACCAGTCGCTGGTGTTCGAGCAAGGCAACAGTGGCCTGGAACTGCTGTGCGTGTCAGGCTTGGCGCGGCCCACCGAGGACTCGCCCTACCTGGTGTGGCTGCGCCGGGCCAGCCGCTGGCTCGGCGGGCGCTTGGTCGATGTGCAGCCCGCCTGGTTGACCCACGATAATTGCGCGCCCCCTGAAGACATCGCCGAAGGCTGGGCCGAATGGTGGCCCGCGGGCTTGTGGTGCCTACCGGTGCATGGCCCTGCTGGCCAACGCCTCGGCGTACTGGTCTTGCTGCTCGAGGAGGCCCCGCCCGCGGTACTGCACCAGCAACTCGAAGGCCTTGTCCGCACCTGGGCCTACTGCTGGAGCGCGCTGACCCGGCGCCGGCGAGTCAGCCGCTGGCGCCCCAGCCGCCGTCAGTGGCTGATCACGCTGCTGGTAGTCGCCGGACTGTTGCTAGTGCCAGTCAGGCAGACGGCGCTGGCACCGGCGCAGATCGTTTCGCGCCAGGCGCAGATCGTCAGCTCGCCAATTGATGGCGTGATAGCCCAGGTGCTGGTGCGCCCCAACCAGCCGGTGGACGCTGGCACGCCGCTGCTCACCCTCGATGAGACCACCTTGCGCAGTCGCGCCGAAGTGCTCGGCAAGGAAGTCGCGGTGGCCGATGCCGAGTTGCTGGCGGCCAGCCAGCGAGCGTTCGACAACCCGCAAAGCAAGAGCGAATTGACCCTGCTGCAAGGCCGTGTCCAGCAACGCCGGGCGGAACTTGCGGCGGTGCAAGCGCAGCTTCGGCGCACCCAGGTCGTGGCGCCACGCGCCGGGGTGGCGGTGTTCAGCGACCCCAACGACTGGCTCGGCAAACCGGTGTCGACCGGCGAACGCATCATGCACGTGGCCGACCCGGCGCAACCGGCCATGCAGATCCAGTTGGCGGTGGCCGATGCCATCGCCCTGGAGCCGGGCGCCGAAGTCACGCTGTTCCTCACCGCCTACCCGCTCAGCCCGCTCAAGGGCAAGATCCTTGAAACCAGCTACCAGGCCAAGCCCAGCGATGACGGTGTGGTCGCCTACCGCCTGATGGCGAGTATCGACGAGCAGGCCGAGCATGCCCGCCTCGGCCTGCACGGCACGGCCAAGCTGTACGGCGGCCGGGTGATGCTCGGGTACTACCTGCTGCGTCGCCCACTCGCCTCGCTGCGCGCCTGGAGTGGCTGGTGATGCTAGACCTTACCGACCTGCCACTGCCGCCGCTGCGCGAGGACCTACGCCTGTGCGAAGCCGCCGACAGTCGCGAAGGGGAACCGGCGTGGATGATCCACGACACGGTGCTCAACCGCTTCTATCGCATCGGCTGGCTGGAGTTCGAGTGCCTGCTGCGCTGGGGCCAGACACCGCGACAGATCAGCGAACAGATCTCACGTGACAGTGCGTTGAAACCGGATGTCGAGCAGGTGCTGGCGTTACGTGGCTTTCTCGAACACCACCATCTGCTGCGCCCCGGCGCCGAACAACTGGCCAAGCTGCAGGCGGCGAGTGAAGCGCGCACCTGGTCGAGCTGGCGCTGGTGGTTGCACCACTACCTGTTCTTCCGCGTCCCACTGTTGCGCCCGCAAGCGGGTTTGCAGCGCTTGGCGGCGGCCCTGGGCTGGCTGTTCCATCCGCTGACCGGGGTGCTGGTGGTGAGCCTGACGCTGCTGGGTATCATCCTGGTGATGCAGCAGTGGGACAGTTTCACCCATGCCGTGGTGGAGTCATTCTCCACCGAAGGCTTGCTCAGCTTTGCCCTCGCACTTGTGGTCGCAAAAACCCTGCACGAGCTCGGCCATGCGCTAGTCGCCACGCGCCAGGGCCTGCGCGTCGGGCACATGGGCGTGGCATTCCTGGTGCTGTGGCCGATGCTGTATACCGACACCGGCGAAAGTTGGAAGCTCAAACACGCCAGGCAACGGCTGGCAATTGCTTCGGCGGGCATCGTCACGGAGCTGTCCCTGGCGGGCCTGGCGACGCTTGGTTGGGCCTTGTGTGACGATGGTGCGCTGAGCAACGCCCTGCTGTACCTGGCCACCACCAGCTGGGTGCTGTCGCTGGCGCTCAATGCCAGCCCGTTCATGCGCTTCGACGGCTACTTCATCCTCAGCGACCTGCTGGATTTTCCCAACCTGCACGAACGCGCCTCGGCACTGGCGCGCACGGCCTTGCGGCGGAGCCTGCTGGGGCTCAACGACCCGTGGCCCGAGCCGTTCCCGGTGGGGCAGCGCCGGCTGTTGATCGCCTTCGCCTTTGCCACGTGGTTGTACCGTTTGGTGCTGTTCCTGGGCATCGCCGTGGCGGTCTACCTGTTCTTCTTCAAACTGCTGGGGATCGTGCTGTTCATGGTCGAACTGGCCTGGTTCATCGCATTGCCGGTGAAGCGTGAGTTGAGCCACTGGTGGCAGCAGCGTGCACGCATTCCGGGGCGGCGCAAACAGTTGATCTATGCCTGCCTGGGGCTGGCCGTGCTGGGCCTGGCGCTTCCTTGGCACAGCCAGGTCGATGCCGTGGGCGTAGCTCGTGCGCAACACCAGCTGCGCGTCTACACCCCCTACCCTGCACGGCTGCAAAGCCTGCACCCGGCAGGGCCCATCAAGGCCGGCGAGGTGCTCGCCGTGCTCGACGAGCCAGATCTGGACTCGCGCCTGCGCAGCAGCGAAGCCAGTGCCCGCAGCTATCAAGCGCGCTTGTCCGGGCTGCTCGCCGACCCTGCCGGGTTGGCCGAAGATGCCGCCACCCAACAGCGCCTGAATGTGCAGAACGAGGAAGCCCGCGCCGCACGCAGCGAAATCGCCCGGCTGAACCTGCAGGCACCTTTTGCGGGCGTCTGGTTGGACCTTGAACCAGACTGGCGTCCCGGCCAGTGGCTGAACCGCCAACAAGCGCTGGGTATCCTTATCGACCCTGACCACTGGCAGGTCGATGCCTATGTCGCTCAGGACCAGGTCCATCACCTGGCCGTTGGCAATGCCGTGAGGTTCTACCCTGAAGGCCAGGCCACGGCACTGCGCGGCAAAGTGCTGGCCATCGGCAGCACGCGTGCCGGGCAGCTGGCCCACCGCATGCTTTCCTCGCATTTTGGCGGCCCGGTACCGACCACCAATGAGCCTCTGGTCCCCAGCAACGCTTTGTTCCAGGTACTGATTGCCCTCGATGAGCCGCTGACCACGGTGCGCGAAACCCGCGGCAAGCTGAAGATCGAAGGGGAAAAACGCAGTGTGCTCGGCGAGATGGGCAAATGGCTGCTGGGTGTCGGGCTGCGTGAAAGCGGGTTCTGAACAGTGCCTTTCGGCGCCTGCTCTCCCGCGCAAATGAAACCCGACTACGATTGCTTAAGCCTCGCAACTGGCGTCGAACTTCTGAGCAGGGTACGGAAATGGACATCAATAGCAGAGCCGGCTTTGCCACAGCTTCACGCCCACGGTCGCAGACTCTGGCGCTGGAACAGCGAATTCTCTTCGACGGCGCCGCCGCAACTGCTGTCGACCAGCAGCACCACAGTGACGCCAGCTCCACCGACACCTCGGATACCAGCCACCCCGCGCCTACTGCCAGCGAAGCGCAAACCACTGCCCCAGCGCCCGCCCCACGCAACCTGGTGGTGGTCGATGCCCGCGTGGAAAACCGCGAGCAACTGGTCGCCAGCTTGCCTACCGGCACTACCGCACTGGTGGTGGACCCCGGCCAAGATGCCATCGCCGCCATCAGCACGGCCCTGGCGCAACTGGGCAAAGTCGACTCGATCCAGGTGTTCTCACATGGTGCGTCTGGCCAGTTCACCCTGGGTAACCAGGTATTCACCAGCCAGACGGTCGAGCAGTTGGGTGATCGGCTGAGTGCTTGGCGCGGCGAGCTGAATACCGGTGCCGACATACAGCTGTACGGCTGCGATGTCGGTGCCGGCAGCGCCGGCCAGGCGTTGGTCAACGAGCTGGCTCGCTGGACCGGTGCCGATGTCGGCGCTTCCAGCAATGCCACCGGTAGCCCGCTGGCGGGCGGTGACTGGCGCCTGGAGGTCAGCAGCGGCGATGTCGACAAGGTCATCGCCCTGGCCGCCACGACGCTCGACCGCTTCCAGGGTCTGCTGGCCGACGCCAGCCCCACCGCCAGTCTGAGCAGCGGCGGCGCCGAGGTGCAACTGGGCGAGCAGTTCACCTTTACTGTGAGCTTCAACAACCCCTCGACCCAAGAAGGCTACGCCCCGTTCATCGACGTATTCATGCCGGCTACCGGTCGCGACGGCGATGATGGCGCCAGTTTCGTCTCGGCCACCTACCTGGGCCAGACGGTCAACAGCTACGTGATCACCTTCGATGCCAACGGCAATGCCACCCACCCGCTGGCCAAGGACGCCAGCGGCAACGCCCTGGTGATCAATGCCGCCAGCGTGGGGATGAAACCCGGCGACCAGATGGTGGTGCTGCAGCTGCCCTACGCCAGCGTCACCAATGGCCAGCCCAGCATCGACATCCAGATCACCGCGCAGCTCAGCAACCTGGCCGATACCACCTACTCCGACGGCGCGCCCAACCTCACCATCAACACCCGCGCCGGCTTCGAATACGGTAACGATTCACTGAACAACCCGGTCCAGGACCCGAGCCTGGTGGAAAGCGCGCTGCACAGCTTCATCGTCACGCCGACCCTGCTGAAGGTCGAGCAAACGGTCAACATGCCCGAAGGCGAAACCGTCACCGGGCCGAACTTCACCCGCACCCAGACCGTCACCGTGACCCCGGCCGCGGGGCAGACCCTGAGCAATGTCACCGTGACCCAGACCGTGCCCGATCAGGTGCATGTCAGCGCCATCACCCCAGGGCCGGGCGGCACCCTGACGTCGGTGACGCTGCACGACGGTACCGTACTCTCCAACCCGGCGCTGATCGCCCTGGCCCTGGCCAACCCCAACGCCTTCGTCGCTAGCTACGATGTGCACTACGACACCCTCAGCGCCGCCAGCACGACCCAGGTCAGTTTCTATGTGCCGGAAATCGACGCCAATGGCCGGCCCGTGATCGACCCTGCCACCGGCAACCCGGTGCAGATCAACTTCGGCACCGCCAGCGTCACCGGCGACTGGAGCCCGCTGGACCCGCGCGACCGCCCCACCGACCCCGACGGCTACCCGTTCAGCGAAACCGGCAATGGCCAGGGCGTGACCTTCGTCGCCAAGTCGATCACCCTGCTCAAGCAGGTCAACCTGCAGACGGATGTCGGCACGACCGGCCTCACCCCCGGCGACACCCTGCGCTACACCATGGACGTGGCCATTTCCGACTTCTTCGCCTTTGGCGAAAACATTCTCGAGCAAGGGCAGTTCACCCTGACCGACCTGCTCAGTGATGGCCAGACCTTCGACCCGAACAACCCGCCCACCCTGCTGATCCAGCAACATGGCGTGGCGCAAAACATCGCTCTGATCTACACCCAGACGGTGAATGCCGACGGCAGCACCACGCTGGTCTTCGACATTGCCGAGTCGATCCGTCAGGCCATCGCCGGCCCCGGCATCGCAGCGCTGTTCGGTGACCTGTACGACGACACCGTGCAGGAAGGCGCCACGCGCCTGAGCATCGTCTATGACGCGACCATCGACGCCACCTACACCAGCGACCATCCGCCCCACGACCAGCTCAACGAAGGCGACAGCGTCGGCAACAACGCCACGGTCAATGCCACCGTGCTGCGCGACGCCGTCAACCTCGGCGGCACCCAGACCGACGGTTCCAGCACCACCAGCACCATCGACACCTCCACGGTCGACATCGAACTCACCCAGGTCAATGGCGGCAACCCGCCGGTCAACGGCGAACTGCGCCCAGGCGACGTGGTGACCTTCACCATCAGCTATGACCTGCTGGTGGCCGACTACGAAAATTTCAAGCTCATCGCCTACCTGCCACTGCCTCTGCTCGACGCCACGGGCATCGCCTGGAGCTTCGGCACCGGGGTCGGGCAATGGACGTTCGGCCTTGGCAATACCACGCTGGATGTACCCGACAGCGTGACCACCGGCCCCGGCAACTCGATCAACTTCGACTTTGGCAACTATGTGTCTGGCGGCATCAACGGCGCCACCGTGCAGGTGCGCTTCACCATGGTGGTAGGCGACCAGCCCTACGCCGACCAGCGTGAGCTGGACGTGCTGGCGCAGTCGAGCCAGACCACCACGGTCGACAAGACCGTGCTCACCTCATCGGATGTGGCGGTGATCGAATCGGTCGCCGAGCCGGTGCTGGACATCCGCCACGGCGTGGTTTCCAGCAGCAACGGCACGGTCACCGGCACCACCGGCAGCTGGTCCGCCCCCGGAAGCAGCGGCGTGCCGTTCAGCGGCAGCGTCACCAGCCTGGCGGCGGTGGACGGCAATGTCAGCGGCATCGATGGCGCCGACACCCTGCGCCTGGCCACAGCCCTGAAGAACAGCGGTGGCGGCGGCGCGTTCGATGTCAGCACCAGCATCACCCTCCCCGCCGGGCTGTCGTTTGCCGGCGGCAGCCTGGCAGCCGCCAACCTGCAGATCTACCGGGGTGATGGCACCCTTTTGGTGCTGGGCAGCGACTACAGCGTCAGCGGCAACACCATCACTTTCCTCGACGCCAACGGCCAGGCCAGCCTGCTGGCCGGTCGCGCTGGCACCGCCAATGACCTGTCCGGTGCCAACGTGGTAGTGATCACCTATGACGTCAGCGTGGCCAACGCCATTCTCGCCTCCAGTACCCTGCAAAGCACGGCGGCACTGACCTACTACGCCAGCATCGACGGCGGCCAGGACTTCACACCCACAGACCTGGTCGAAGTCGCCAATCAGCAAGTCGCCGCGCCCACCATCAGCAAGACCTACAAGGATGGCAGCCTCAGCGAGGATGACTCCAGCGCCACCCACACCACCGGCAGCAACCTGGTAATCGGCGAAAGCATCACCTACGACATCGTCGTCAACCTGCCGGAAGGTGCCACCGGCAGCCTGCGCATCAATGACCTGATTCCGCCCGGCCTGCGCCTGGATCCGCGTTTCAACGGTAACCTGGGCTATGAAATCATCACGACCACGGCGGGGAGCGGCGCCCTGTCGGCGAACTTCAATGGCGTCCTCAACGTCAATCCGGTGACCCTGGATGGCAGCGACGGTGCCGACCTGATGCTGGTGTTCTCCAGCGCCGGGGCCACGGCCGACAACGTCATCGGCAACAACAGCTTCGTCATCCGCCTGGTGCTGGTGGCCAGCAACGTGCCCGGCAACCAGCAAGGCACCACGCTGAACAACGGCGCGCAACTGGTCTACAGCGACCCCGACGGCGACACCCCGAACGGCACCGCACCGATTGATCGCAGCCTGGTCAGCCCTCAACAGCCTGGGGTAAGCATTGTCGAGCCCACCCTCAGCGTCACCCAGCAGGTGACCTCGACGCCGACATTCGGTGGCTTCGATGAGGGCGATACCGTCACCTTCACCATCACCGTGGCCAACAATTCCGGCACAGACGCCTTCGACATCAGCCTGCTGGACGTGCTGCCTACGCAAATCGACAACCTGGTGATCAGCGGCACCATCCAATACAACGGCGGTGCCAGCAACAACGGCGGCGTCGATTTCGTCATCCTCAACGGGCAATTGGTGACCGCCAGCGGCGCCAACATCGACATCGCCAACGGCGGCAGTATCGTCATCACCCTCAGCGGCGTGGTCAACGCCACCGCCGCAGGCCAGGCCGCAATCCCCAACAACGTCGACGTGCGCTGGAGCAGCCTGAACGGCACCAATAACAGCACCGATACAGTCAATGGCGAACGTAGCGGTGACGATGGGCTGCTCAATTCGGGCGTGCTCAACGATTACCAGGTATTGAGCGCTTTGCTGATCCCGGTCACCAACGGGATCCAGGTATCGCGCGTCGGCGGGGTGTCCGACACGCCGCCCGCCACCAATGGCAGCGGCGCCACTGATACCAGCGGCCTGCAGGAAACCGTGGCGGTTGGCGAAATCGTCCGCTACCGGGTGGCCGTGCTGGTACCGACTGGGGACAACCCCAGCTACCAGATCCGCATCGAACTGGCCGCAGGCCTGGAATTCATCCCGGCCGACCTCAACAACATCCTGATTGCCATGGTGTCGAGCCAGCTCAATGGCCTGACCACCGACGCCACCAACCTGCTCAGCGGTGGCACGCTGTACATGACCGGCAACCAGAACAGCGACGTGGCCTTGCCTATCCACACCGACCTGGGTGGCGTGGCGCCCTCCGGCGTTTTCGATGGCAATAACGGCCGGCTGCAGATCATCACCAACGCTGACGGTAGCCAGACGATTACCTTCAGCCTCGGCAACCTGACCAATACCGAAGCCAACGACAGCGATATCGAAGGCGTGATCCTCGAGTTCAACGTGCGCGTCAGCAACGTGGTCGGCAACCAGGCCAACACGCAGTTGGGCATGACCGTGTTCGAGCATGTCGGCGACAACGGCGGCGTGGACCGTGGCAAGAGCGATACCCTTTTCGAGCGGGTGGTCGAGCCGAGCTTCACCAGCATGGACAAGTCCGTCATCGACGTGACGCCGGGCGCCGTGGCCGGCACCACCGACGCCACGGTGTCGGTGAGTTTCACCCAGAACGGCGGCGTGCCGGCCTACGAGACGCACCTGGCCGACCAGTTCCCCAACGGCAGCAACTACCAGGTGCAGAGCATCCTGCTCAACGGCGTGGCCCTGGACCTGGGCAACCTGCCTGCAGGCGTCAGCTTCACCGATGGCACGGCCATTGCCGTGGACTTCGCCCGGCTGGCGCCCAACGACACGGTCCAGGTGATCTACACCGTGACCCTGCCCAACCAGACCATCGCCGACAACGCCGCCAGCGCTGCCGTGCTGACCTGGACCAGCCTGCCCAGCGACTTCGAAAGCACCGGCTGGGGCGGTTCGCTGCCCGTCACTGCCGGCGGGGCCACCGGTGAACGCACGGGCCAGGACGGCGCGGCTGGCCTGAACAATTACATCCTCAGCGACGGTGCCGGCATGGGCGTGATCCAGGGCACACTGTGGGACGACACCCGCAGCGCCACGGATAACGTCAGCCCTGACGGGCCTGGCCTGGACGGCATCGGCGTCAGCCTGACCTGGGCCGGTGACGATGGCCAGTTCGGCACCGCCGACGACCGCACCTTCAGCACCATCACCAGCAATGGCGGCCTCTACCAATTCGCCCTGCTGCCCTCGGGCAGCTACCTGATCGCCGTGGCCCAGGACCACCAGGCCAGCACCAACAACAACTTCCGGGTGCGTATCGATACAGACACCGGCGCGGCCTTGGGAGGCCTGGGCCGGGTCAATGTGGCGCTGGGCGAAGGCAGTACCGGCATCGCCGACGCAGGCTACGTGCACATCAACGAGGCACCGATCAACACCGTGGCCGACCAGCAGGGCCAGGAAGACACCGTGCTGCACATCGGCGGCCTGGCCATCAGCGACATCGACGTCAACGCCGGGAACACAGACGGCATCATGACCATCACTCTGACCGTGGTGCATGGCGTCATCTGGCAGACCGCTACCCCGCCAGCCCCCACAGCCACGCCGCCCGCCGGTGCCGGCCGCAGCCTGGTGCTTACCGGCACGCTGAACGAACTGAACGTGCTGCTGAGCCAGCTGTATTACAAAGGCGACCAGGACTTCAACACCTTCCGCGATACGGAAACCCTGACCATGGTCACCAACGACCAGGGCAACTTCGGCGACGCACCGCTCAATGGCGACGGCATCCCCGGGCAGAATCCAGCCGACGCGCTGAGTGACACCGACGTGATGAACATCGTCATCGACCCGGTCAACGACGCGCCGATCGCCCATGACGACCTGGCCATTGCCGTGGAAGCCGGTGGCTTCAACAACGGCGACCCAGGCGTCAACCCGACCGGCAACCTGCTGGCCAACGACACCGATGTCGACATCCAGACCAACAACGACGTGCTCACCGTGACCCGCATCGCCAGCAATATCGTGCCGGGAGGTGTGGCGGTGCCGGGCACCGGCGTCACGGCCATACAGGGGCGCTACGGCACGTTGCTGATCACCGCGGGTGGTGGCTTCCAGTACAACGTCGACAATGCCAATCCTGAGGTGCAGGCGCTGCGCACGGCGGGCAATTTCATCAGCGATTTCTTCGGCTACGACATCGTCGACAGCGGCGGCCTGACCAGCAGCGCGATACTGCAGGTGAATATCCACGGCGCCAACGATACTCCGGTGGCCATCAGTGACGCCGCCACCGCCATCGAGGCCGGCGGCACCAATAACGCCACCCCCGGCCAGGACGCCACCGGCAATGTGCTGACCAACGACACCGACGTTGATTCGGTGGCCTTGGGTGAAACCAAGCAGGTCACCGCCGTACGCTACGACGGCCCCGGGGGCGGTCGGATCATCCCCGTTGCCAGCGGCCAGGCAACCAGCGTGCAGGTGAACTTCGGCACCCTGACCATCAATGCCGATGGCAGCTACCGCTACGTCATCGACAACAGCAACCCCGCCGTGCAGGCACTCTCCCCCGGCCAGACGCTGACCGAGGTGTTCACCTACCAGATGGCCGACACGGGTGGCCTGAGTTCGCTGAACATCCTCGTTATCACCGTGCAGGGCGCCAACGATGCGCCGGCGGCCGTGGACGACGTAAGCAGCGCCAGTGCCGGCGCCAGCGATGGCAGCCCGACGCCGGTCAATGCCAGCGGTAACGTGATTACCGGCAACGCCGGTGTGGGCACCGACACCGACGTCGACAACCTCGATCAGCCGACCGCCACGCAATTGAAGGTCGACGGCGTGCGCAGCGGCCTGGAAAGCGCCGGTGGCGCCCTCAGCCCGGTGGCCAACGGCGCACCTGCGACCATTACCGGCACGGTAGCGCGGCTGGCTGACAGCAGCCTGATCAGTGGCAACTTCGGTCAACTGACTCTCAACGAAGACGGCACCTACAGCTTCGCGGTCAACAGCGCCGACCCGGCGATCCGCGCGCTGAGCGCCGGGCAGAGCCTGCAGGTGATCTTCACCTACCAGATCCACGACAGCGGCGGCCTGATCGACCAGGCGCAGTTGGTTATCA
Source organism: Pseudomonas sp. NPDC090752 (assembly GCF_055584805.1). Lineage (NCBI taxonomy): Bacteria > Pseudomonadati > Pseudomonadota > Gammaproteobacteria > Pseudomonadales > Pseudomonadaceae > Pseudomonas > Pseudomonas sp. NPDC090752. The sequence goes on from NZ_JBVJLI010000006.1 coordinate 173,044, forward strand.
CAGTGACGGGGGTCAATGACCCGCCCGTGGTCAATCCGGTCAGCATCGACGCCATCGAGGCGGGTGGGCTGAACAATGCACAACCCGGCCTCGACCCTGCTGGCAGCATACGCGCGGCGTATAGCGACCCGGATGGCGATACCCTGACCATCAGCGGCGTGGTCAGCCCGAACGGTATCAGCGGCACGCCTGGCCAAGCCCTGGCCGGCAACTACGGCAGCCTGGTGCTCGATGCCCAGGGCAACTTCAGCTACGTGGTCGACAACAGCAACAGCGCGGTGCAAGCCTTGCGCACCGATGCCGACCAGCTTACCGAGGTGTTCCAGTACAGCGTCAGCGATGGCAACGGCAAGGTCGTCACCGCCACCTTCACGGTGGTCATCCGTGGCCGCAACGACACGCCCATCGCCACCGATGACAGCGCCATCGCCATCGAGGCCGGCGGTGTCAACAACGGCACGCCCGGCCAGCCAGGCAGCGGCAACGCGCTGGGCAACGACACTGACGTCGATGCCGGTGACAGCAAGACACTCGACGGCATCTACCTCGGCACCCTCGCCGCTGGCGGCACGTTCATCCAGGTGAATGCCGGCGCGACCGTGGTGGCCGGTACCTACGGCACGCTGAGCATCGACGCCAACGGCAACTATGTCTACACCGTCAACGACAGCCTGGCCGCCGTACAGGCGCTCAAGGCCGGCGAGCAGCTGCGCGAGACCTTCAGCTACCGCATGCACGACACTGACGGCGCCAGCGCCCAGGCGCAGATCAACATAACTATCGAGGGCCGTTACGACACCCCGGTGGCCAATGACGATTTTGCCTACGCAGTGGCCGTGGATGACGACGGTACAGGCGGACGTAACCCCACCGGTAACGTGCTGAACAACGACACCGACGTCGATGCCAACGACACCAAGGCCGTCACCGCCGTGGGCGTGGGTGCCGAGAGCAGCAACCCGGCCCTCGACCCACTGACCGGCAGCGCGACCGTGACCACCAACTTCGGCACCCTCACACTCAACGCCGACGGCAGCTATCAGTTCGTGGTCAACTCCAACGACCCCAGCATCATCGCCCTGGGCCCGCTGGGCTTCGTCATCCAGCGCTACACCTACCAGGTCACCGACGGCGGTGGGCTGAACGATACCGCGACCCTGACCATTTTCATCCGCGGCGAAAACCAGCCACCGATTGCCGGCCCCGACCAGGGCCTGGCCGTCGAGGCCGGCGGCTTCGACAACAGCATCCCGGGCAGCGACCCCAGCGGCAATGTGATGGACAACGACAGCGACCCGGACACCATTAACATCCTGTTCCCGGAAACCCTGGAGGTGCTGGCCTTCTGGAGCGGTGACGGCCCGCTGCCCAACGATGCCAGCCTGGTCGGGCAGACCTTGCGCGGCCAGTACGGCGACCTTACCGTCAATGCCGACGGCAGCTGGAGCTATGTGCTGGACAACAGCCTGCAGGCTGTGCAGCAACTGCGCACCAGTGGCCAGACCTTGGTCGACAACTTTACCTACCTGCTTTCGGACATATGGGGCGGCACCGCCAACGGCTTGCTGACCATCACCATTGACGGCCGCAACGACTACCCCGTGGCCAATGACGACATCGCCAACGCCGTCGAAGCCGGCGGCGTGAACAATGGCACCCCCGGCGTGGACCCGCAGGGTAACGTGCTGGACAACGACACCGACGTCGACGGCGTGCAGTACGGCGAGAGCAAGACGGTGCTGCAGTACACCGGCGAAAATGGCCAGACCGCCAGCGCCGGCCAGGTGCTGCAGGGCCTTTACGGGACGCTGCTGATCAGCGCCGACGGCAGCTACCAGTATGTCGTCGACAACAGCAACCCTACCGTGCAGGCCATGCGCAGCGCCGGTGAATCGCTCCGGGAAGTCTTCACCTACCGCATGCGCGACACTGCCGACATCACCGTCGATGCCCGCCTCACCGTCACGATCCAGGGCGCCAACGACAACCCGGTGGCCCGCGACGACAGCAACACCGCCAGCGACCAGGTACCGGCGCCACACACCAGCGGCAACGTACTGCCAAACGACAGCGATGTGGATGCCGGTGACGGGCTGACCGTGACCGGCATCCGCAGCGGCCAGGAAGTTGGCACCGGCAACGCAGGGGTTATCGGCCAGCCGATTGCCGGCCAATACGGCATTCTGGTGCTCAACGCCGACGGCAGCTACACCTACACCATCGACCTGAGCAACCCGGATGTGCTGGCAGCCGCAGGCCTTGGCCAAGTGCTCAAGGACTACTTCACCTACACCCTCAGCGACCTGGCCGGCGGCACCGATCAGGCCCAACTGATCATCACCCTGGATATCTCCACCCCGTACATTCCACCCGGCCCGTATTTCGACCGCGACAGCCAGAACCGTCTGTACAACCTGCCGCTGCCCGACGTGAGCCCGGCAGTCTTCGTCGCACCGGTGGTCGAGCGAATCAACCAGGCCCTGACCTTGTCTGCCTGGAACGCCGATGGCAGCGATGTGCGCCTGTTTGCCACGCCCGAAATCGAAAGCCAGTCGCTTGGCAACGGGCTTGGCCTGGTCCCGGGCCAGTTCGTTGCCAGCGCGGTGGCCGAGAGCCGGCGCGCCAGCCTGGAGGATCAATACTGGATCGACGGCCGCCACGGCGTCATCAGCCTGACCGCCGACGGCCTGCTGCCGGACCCTTCGCTGTGGGCATCTGTACACACCGACATGGTCGCGCCAGCGGAGCAACCGCCACAAGCTGCGCGCGGCTTCCGTGCGCAATTGCGTGAGGCCGCCCAGCGCCGCGGCAGTAACGCCCCATGAAGCCGATACATTCGCCGACGGACCAAGGACTGCCTATGTCAGTATCGACCTTTAAGACCCTCAGCACCTTCACCGCTGTCAGCGTCCTGCTCAGCGCGTGCTCGGCGTTCCAGCCCAAACCATTCACCGAGGACGAAATGCGCCAGCGGGTGGTCGAAGACCAGGCGCGAATGTACAAGGAACAGGAACCGGTCAACGGGCCGATCACCTTCTACGAAGCTTCGGCGCGGGCCCTGAAGTACAACCTCGATTACCGCCTCAAGTTGCTGGAGAGTGCGCTGGCCTCGGACCTGCGCGATGTCTCCAGTCACGAGATGCTGCCGCGCCTGGTGGCCTCGGCCGGTTATGCCGGGCGCAACAACGATTCCGGCGGCACCTCGATCGGGATCGAGGACCGCCAGGTCAGCTTGCGCCCGTCTACCTCCGAAGAACGTTACCGCACCCTCTACAGCCTGGGGCTGTCGTGGAGCCTGCTGGACTTCGGGGTCGCTTACTTCCGCACGCAGCAAAAGAACGACCAGATGCTGATGGCCGAGGAGCGCCGCGAGAAGGTCGCGCAGAATGTTCTGCAAGACGTACGCAACGCCTACTGGCGCGCGCTCGGTGCCCAGCGCCTGCTGCCCGAAGTGGACGGCCTGCTGATGCGCACCCACCGCGCCCTGACTGCCGCTCGTGAGGCCGAAGGCAAAGGTCTGCTGCCGCGCCAGGATATCCTCGCCTACCAGCGTGCCCTGCTTGACTCGGTGTACATGCTCACCGTGCGCCGCCAGGACCTGGAATTCGCCCGCGCCGAACTGGCCGCGTTGATGTCGCTGCCGCCCAATACCCGAATGGTGCTGGCCGACGTCACTGAACAGCCGCTGCCGCTGTTGACCAGCAACGTCGAGCAACTGGAGCGCCTGTCACTGGAGCGGCGTCCGGAAATCATGGAAGAGTGGTACCGCAAACGCGTGAGCATGAACGACCTGAAAATCGCCAAGGCCCAGTTGTGGCCGAACGTGAGCTTCAACTACGGCTATGAGTACGACTCCAACAAGTACTTGTACAACAGCGACTGGAACCAGACCGGCATCAATGTCTCGATGAACCTGCTGCGCCTGTTGCAGTACCCGGACATCGCCGCAGCAGAAAAAAGCCAGGAGAAAACCGACGACATGCGCCGCACCGCGCTGTCGATGGCGATCCTCACCCAGGTCCGCGTCGGCCTGCTGCGCTACCAGCTGGCGCGCCAGGAGGTGGAGTTCGCCGACGAAAGCCTGCGCGTGGACCAGAGCCTGCTCAGCTACGCCCAATCGTCGCGCAACGCGGCGCTGGGCAGCGAACTTGAACTGATCCGCGCCGAAGGCCGCCTGCTGCTGTCGCGCTACCAACGAGAAGCCGCCTACTCCGATGCACAGGCAGCTTGGGGACGGCTGTACAACTCGATCGGTTTCCAGGTTATGCCCAAAGAGATCAGACAGCATGACGTGAAGACCCTGGCAAGAGAGATTCAGAATACGGTTGAGCAGCAGACACGGGAAAATCTACTGGCAGAGGTCAAGTAACCGAGTCTGAAAGACAGCAGAATGAGTTGATTTCCCTCATCAGGTATTGCGCGTGACTTCGTAGACGAAAGCGGGCGGCATGCTGTCGATCTCCAATGGATCTTGCGGAGGTCGATACATGAACATCCTGAAGGTCATTTTTTCAGGCGTGATATCGATGATGCTAAAGCCGTTTTTCTCGGTGATTTTCAAAGCCTCCTGCATGCCGATCAGTTGAGAGGGCTTGGATTCGATAGCGCGGAATGATGAGGGAAACACAAGGTCGCCGGTACCGAGCGTACCGGTAAGGATAACGTCGACCGGACGCGGCAAACTCAGCTCGCCACTACGATGGACGCGCCCGGCAGCTGAGGCATGAAAATCCCCCTGAATGATGGCGGGAGTACGCTTTTTCTGAGCGGCGATGGCACTGATCAAACGCTGATGCTGGGCGAACCAGCCGCGTTGCCAACCAGGTTTTTCCTTGTACAGCACAAGGTTTCCGGCCTTTGCATCGAGCAAATCCGGATACCAGTCGCCCAGCTTACCCGAAGAGTAGGCAAAGGGTAGCGACGGTACGTGCAAGAAATGCGAGGTGTCTTCAGTGACCGTACGCTTGATCAGCCAGTCTTCGACCCATTGTGGGATAACCTGGGCATAATCCCCTTTGTAATTTACATAACGACGGCAATCGTACATCACCGCCTCAAGCAGTGATCCATAACGCAGCGTACCGAAGGTCATGTTGCAATCTTTCGGCAAACCCGCTCTATCGCCCCCCGGCAACCACAACGGCCGATTGCGGTCTGGCAGGTACTCAGGGTAGTAGAGGTGCTGTGTCTGCTCAGCGCCGAGCAAGCCGTAGGTATCCGTTGGCAGCGTCACGTTGATCGAGTCGTAATCGTCGTTTTCGAATAAATCGTGATCGTCAGTGGGAAAAAAAGCGGGTGTCGAGCGTAAAGTGGTCCCGTAAAGGCCGGCAATCTGGTAGTCGCAGATACTCGTGAATACTGGCGCATTCCTGGGATGCATCATCGGAACACTGATGTCCAACTCGCCAAACTTGCCCCACATCTCCTTTTTTACATAATCGGGCGCGACCTTGACGAACGTGGTAGTCAGGTCCCAATAAATGTGGTCGCCGTTAGCGATGACGATATCCGGTGCGTGCGACATGCCTCGCGCCAGTAAACGCCGGCGTACTGCCATATCGAGAAATGTCGTCTTGCCATCGAGCAGCGCACCATCGTAGCCGCCACCACAGGTGTAGGAGAGAATGCGCAGATGCTCAGACCCTGCGTCAGGGTTCGGGAATGTCTTCAGCGGCCAAGGCGCGCAGAGAGCCAGACCGGAAGGGTCGAAGATTTGCAACTCATATCGGGTGTCTGGCTGGAGCGGTGACACATCAAAGCGCCAGAAGCGTCCAGCCAAATCGGTTTGCACACCGTCTACGGGACGGCCATCGACCATCAGTCGTGGTTGGAACTGCAGCGGCTGTTTGAAGGAAGCCTTGATTAGGAAGCGCTCGTGGCTCGCGGTGGGGATCAAGTGTTGCAACTGCCCTGAATCCCAATCATCGCTGCCGGCGGCCCAACTGAGCCGGTGAAGACCGAAGGATCCGAGGGTGCTGGCAGCAGCGCAGCTTTGGATAAAGTGCCGGCGTGTCAAGCCGTCACGCTGTTTCTGCCTCATAGCTCCTTCCCCTTCAGATTGCGCTGCTCGCTGCGCGAGCGCTCATGCCCATGGAAAGCGGTGGGCGAAGCCACTCTCGGCTAATCGCGCTGGCCCAGTCAGGAAGGCTAGATGGCCACGGTCGACTTGCAAGGCAAAAAAAACCTGGCCCAAGCAGCGGGCCAGGTGCTCGGCTAGACCGCCGACAGGTCGATGACCCGATAGAGTGCTCGCTTCGCCTGCACCTTTAATGCTTTTGCAGTGCCGACGGGCGCAGCAGCCAGGCCGCCAGCGCCGGCAGCAGGAGAATCGCGCCGAGCAGGTTGACCAGAAACATGAAGGCCAGCAGGATCCCCATGTCGGCCTGGAACTTGAGCGAGGAAAATGCCCACGTGGCAATCGACAAGGTCATGGTCACAGCGGTGAACACCGACGCTGTGCCACGTTGCTTGAGCGCCTCGACGAAGGCCTCGCGCAGTTCCAAACCGCGTTCGTGCATCTCGTGCTTGATCCGCTCGAACAGATAGATGCCGTAGTCCACCCCTACCCCAACCCCCAGTGCCACCACCGGCAGGGTATTGACCTTGACGCCGATGCCCAGCAGCGCCATCAGTGCATTGCACAACACCGTAACCAGCGCCAGCGGCAGGATCACGCACAGGGTGATACGCAGGCTGCGGAACATCCACAGGCACAGTAGCGCCACCGAGGCGAACAGCGCGCTGTTGACCAGCCGATCACCGGCATGCACTACCTCATTGGTCGCCGCCATTACCCCGACGTTGCCCGAGGCCAGCTGGAAGGTCACCTGCTCACTGTCGTTGGCCGCCTTGAAGGCCTTGATCCTGGTCATCAGTGCGGAAATGGTGTCGGCCTGATGGTCGCGGGTGTAGATCGAGACTGGAATCGCGTTGCATGCGCTGTTCATGTACTCGGTACCCACCCGTGTAGCAAAGCCCACACCTTGAGCAATCTGCGCCGTGGACTCGGGAATCACCCGCCATTTCAGGTCGGTCTCGGCGTAAGCCTGGGTGATGTTGGCAACGAACCCGGCCAGGCTGCGCACCGACGACACGCCATCGTCCTGGCGCAGGAACAGCTCTAGCTCGGCGATCGGGTCGAGCACCTCGCGTTTCACGCAAGGCGTTTCCTCGTCACCCCGCGCCTGGGCGATCACCTGTAGCAGGTCGACGCCGATGGCGAAATCACGGGTGATCACCGCCACGTCCTGGTTGTAGCGCGAGTCGGCGCGCAATTCCGGTACCCCAGCGCCGATATCCCCGACGTGCAGATGACGCGCCTGCAGCAGCCCCAATCCCAGCAGCACCACCGCGCAACCCAGCGCCCAAGCTGCGCCGCGGCGGGTGGCGAGCACCCCAAGCCGCTGCCACAGCGCAGCACCGAGGCCTTCCTTGCCGCGCAAGCTCTGGGCATCGGCCGCCGACAGCCGCATGAACGAGAGCAGGATCGGCAGCAGCATCTTGTTGGTGACGATCATCACCGACACGCCCAGGGTCGCGGTGATGGCCAGCTCACGGACCATTTCGATGTCCACCAGGGCGATCACCATGAAGCCCAAGGCATTGGCCAGCAAAGCAACGGCGCCAGGGATGAACAGCTTCTGGAAGCAGTTGCGTGAGGCCGTGACGCCATCGGCGCCCTGCAGGGTCTCAAGCTTCCAGGCATTGGTCATCTGCACCGCATGGGACACACCAATGGAGAAGATCAGGAACGGTACCAGAATCGACATCGGGTCCAGAGTCAGATCCAGCAGTGGCAACAGGCCAAGCAGCCACACCACCGGTACCACTGCGCAAATCAACGCCCAGCCAGTCAGCATCAGCGAGCCTGAGTACCAGTACAGCAGCACGGCGGTGATTAGCAATGCGACGATGAAGAACACCAACACGCCGGATGCACCCTCGGCGATGTCGCCGATGGACTTGGCGAAACCGATGATATGGATGCTGATATCAGGGCGTTGGTTAGCCTGACGGATCTGTTCGAGCTTTTTCGCCACCTCCTGCAGATCCAGGCGCTGGCCCGTAACCGGATCGGTTTCCTGCAGGTTGGCGACCACCATGGCAGAGTGCAGGTCGCTGGAAACGATGCGCCCGACCCAATCGGACTTCAGCGTGCGCTCTCGCACTTGGGCAATCTGCTCGGCAGTACCCGAATAGCTGGAGTCGACCAGGTTTCCCCCGGTGAAACCGTCCTCGACCACCTCGGTGTATCGCACGTTGGAGGTGAACAGCGAGTTTACCGAGCTGCGCTCCACGCCGTTGATGAAGAACACCTCGTCAGACACCTTGCGCAGTACTGCCATGGCCTCGGGCGTGAATACCTCGCCCTGGTGATTCTTCACCGCCACTAGCACCTTGTTGGCGCCGCCAAAGTCCTTCTGGTAATTGAGGAAGGTCTGCATGTATCCGTGGTGGAGCGGGATCATCTTGAAGAAACCCGCCTCCACTTTCAGCCGAGTGGCGCTGTAGCCCAGCGCCAGGGTAAGGAGGATGAACAGCGCCAGTAGCGGCCGCCGCTGGTGGAAAATCCAGTACGACAGCTTTCCGACCAGGCCCCGGGAGAAGTCCTGACGCTGCAGGTGCACGGTATCTTTCAAGAATTGTTCCTGGGTACTCATGGGTTACTCCTCCACGGCGTCGAGGTGGGTCACGCCACGGTCCCCAACGGCCAGCAGTTGCCCATCGCCGAGTTCAAGAGCACGGGCCAGGCTGGCGTGGGTGGACGGCAGCGCCTTGAAGGTCAGCCCGTTGTCATCGCTGGCCATCAGCTGGCCGCTGTTGCCCAGCAGCAGGATGCGGCCCGTGCGCTGTTGCAGTGCGCCATTGAAGGCGAAAGTGGTACCGGTCGCGCGTTGGTGCCAGGTGCGCCCGGCGTCGGCGGAATACCAGAGGTTGCCGCGCATGCCGTAGACCAGCAGACCGCCGTCCTGCAACTGCAAGGCGCCGAAGAGGCTGCCGGCATAGGGGATCTGTCGGGCTTGCCAGGTTTGCCCACGGTCGTCGGAGCGTGCCAAGGTGCCGCTCTCCCCCACCATCAGCAAGCCACCGTCGGCCAGGTCGATGACCTGCGAGATATGCCGATCGAAATCAGCGTCGAGCACCGGCAAGCGTTGCCAGCTGGCCCCGTTGTCGGTGGACAGCAGGTATAAGCCGAACGCCCCCCAGGCAGCCATCCGACCATCACCCAGCGACGCAACGCCCAGCAGCGCGTCGCCGTTGGTCTCGGCCTCAACGGTAGCCCAGTGGGCACCACCGTCGGTAGTGCGCAGCAAGGTGCCGCCATGGCCGACCGCTACCCCGGTAGCGGCGTCGGCAAAGGCCACACCGACCAACGTGCGCGTGGTCGCCGTGCGGACCGTGGACCAGTGATCGCCGTGCAGGCCGGCGCGCATCACCACGCCACGCTCGCCGACCGCCACCAGGCCGTTGGCGGTGGCGGTAATGTTGAGCAGCAGCGCTCGGTTCGAACGGACCGAGGCGTCAGGAAAGGCAGGTTCGGCCAAGGCTTGACCGGCGAGCAGGCACAGGCCTACCAGCAGCGGCAGACAGGTTCGCGACATGGGATACTCCGGCGGGCTGCGCAGGGTCGCTGCGCAGCGCACTCAACTGGACGGGGTTCGGTTTACTTGCCCATTCGACGCAGGGCGTCGGGCTGGAAGTCGACGAAGCGCCCCTTGGTGCCGAACGTCCAGGGCTGGGTTTCCTCGTTAGCCAGACCGGCGAGGTAGTAGCTACCGTTGCTCAGGTCATGCCAAATGTTGGCGCGGTACCACGGCACCTGTGCATCGTAGAACTGTACCAGCGGGTGCACACCGACCCGCCACAGGGTGCCGCGGGTGTCGTACGCGTCGCTGGCCAGCACAGTCCAGGAGTCTTCATCCAGGTACATCACGCGTTTGCCGTACACGTGCTTGGCGTCCTTGCGCAGGGAGGCCTCCACAACCCACACCCGGTGCAGCTCGTAACGCATGAAATCAGCGTTCGGGGTGTTGGCGGTAAGGATGTCTTTGTACGGCGTGTCCTTGGCGCCTAGTTTGTAATCGTTGTACGGAACATACATCTCCTGCTTGCCGAGCAGCTTCCAGTCGAAGCGGTCCGGAGCGCCGTTGTAGCCGTCGAAGTCATCGGTTACACGCAAGCCTTCGGTGCCATCATTGACATTGTCGTAGGCCAGGTCAGGGGCACGCCGCACGCGGCGCTGGCCCACGTTGTAGATCCACGCCGAACGCACTTCCCTGACCTGATCGATGGGTTCGTGCACCAACTGCACGGTGCCGGCCAGGGTCGCCGGAGAGATGAAGCGCGCTGAATAGTTGAGCAATCGGTTGTCCGACTGCTTGTCCATATTCATGTCGAACACCCGATTTTCCTGGATACGCAGGTTGTAATAGTCGCCGCTGCCGCGCACCGGGAAAGAAGCGTAGGTACGTTGCAGACCACCGCCCAGGTAGCGCAGGTTGTGATTCCAGATCGCCTCCAGGCCGCTGGACGGAACCGGGAACGGTGTAGTGGTGCCGTTGAGATTGCTGACGCCGAAGCCGTTCAGCTGGACGTTTGGTGCCTCCTGCCTGACCTTGGCGGCGATCTGCGAAGGCACGCTGGCGGTGCGGTGGGTCGGGTACACCGGCATCTTGAAGTTTGGGTATTTGGCGAGCAGCGCCTGCATGCCGGGCGTGACCTTGTCCTTGTACTGGGCGAGGTTAGCTGCGGTGATGGTGAACAGTGGTTTCTCGCTGGCGAATGGGTCGATGTAGCCTTGGGCCGCGTTCCAGCCGGCCGGCGGCTGAGTCAGCCCACCGGTATACGCGGGGATCGAGCCATCGGCATTGCCCGCCATTTCACCTCCCAGCGGCGTAAGGTCCTTGCCCAGGCGGGCAGCCTGTTCAGCCGTGGTCTGGGCCAGTACCGGGCCGCTGAGCGCAAGCAGCAGCGCTGCGGCCAGATGGGCAGTGTGCAGAGTCGGTTTCATCGAAGACTACCTCTTGTTGTTCTAGTCAGAAGCTGTAGCTGTAGCTGGCGGCATAGAAGTCGCGGTCGTGAAGCGGGTCGTATTCGGCGCTGTTGTCGAAACTCACGTAGCTGAAGTCGAGCTTGTGCTGCTTGTTGTAATCGAACGTGATACCCAGGGCCGACGTGATCCGCCCTTCGTTGAACTGGCCGTCCATGGACACCCCATCGACGTCCTGGCCGATGAAGGCGTAGGGCGAGGCGGTGAAACGGCTGCCGAGGAAATTGTTGTAATCGAGCTGCCCGCGCAGGCGATAACCCCAGGCGAAGTCAGTGACATAGCCGTCGTTCTTGCAGCCGGCAGGGCTTGCGTTGACCAGGCTGGGCACGGGATTGCTGCAGGTGTTGCCGCCGGCCGGCACCGACTGCGCCGACCCCAGGCCGTAGATGAAGCCGCGACCATAACGGCGGCTGTCATCGTCCTGGGGCACGTTGTTCCACTGCGCACCGACTTCAGCGATGATGGTGAGGTTGTCGGCCTTGAGCACGTTGGGGAATACATTGACCCCATTGATCTGCAGCTGGGTTTTCTCGTAGCGGTCCCAACCGGCGGTGAACGGTGCACTGGCAAGCTTGACCTGTTGCAACAGGTCCGCCGCCGGACCTACGCCGGCCAGGGCACCGTTGAGCAGGTCGGCACCGTTGATCTGCACTGGCTGGTTGGGCGAGTAGCTCAGCTCCGAGCCGATCGACCAGCCGGCCATCGTGGTGGTAAAGCTCAGGCCGAACAGACGAATGTTTTCTGGGTACTCCCAGCTTGGGCCAACGAACTGCCCGGCGGCATTGCGCCCAATGGCGCCCGGTGGATTGGCGCCGGGGAATTCGGACAGCGCCGCGGACGCTGTGCTGCGCATCCCCAGGTACGGGGTGCGCGAGTGGTAGTTCAGGTAATACAGGCCGGCCTCGGCGTCCAGGGCATCGACGGGGATACGCAATGCCACGCCCCATTGACCGCTGTCGTGAGGATCTTTGCCCTTGACCTCCGGCAAGTAAGTGCCAGCGGCAATCTTGGTGGGCGACGACGGGTCGGTGCCGCCCAGGAACGTGCCTAGCTGGCAATCGCCGAAGTCCTGGCCGATGGCGCTTTCAGTCACCGACCAATAGTGGCCGCAACCTTCAATGGCGGTGCTTTCGTATTTGAGTTGATAAAAGGCCTCCATGGACATGCCCGCTGGCAGGCCGATGTTGAGGTAGGCCATCCACACAGGTATCAGTGCTTCCTTGAGCTCGGTACCGGGGCGACGCAAGGCCGGCACGTCGAGTGGGTTGACCTGGTTGATGCCCTGGATGAACGCGCTCTCGCCCCAGTTCACGACTTGCCGGCCAAGGCGCACCTGCACCGGGGAGTCATTGATATACCAAGTGTTGTAGAGGTAGGCATCGAGCAGGTAGACACCGCTGAACTTCTGCAGATCGGCAGTACCGTCGTCATTCAGCGGCTTCTTGCGGTACCCGTTGGAGGCGCTGCCGAAGTTGACGCTCTCGTCCTTCAGTGCCTGGTCATACCAGCCTTTGACCCGCACCAATCCCCCCATGTCGCCGTTGCGTAGCGACACGTCGGTGACGAACTTGGCAATCGAGGAGAAGCGGTCGCCCTTGTCGTAGTTCAGGTTGCCAGCATCCACTGAGCCCCCAGTGCCGCCAGACTTGCCGAGCAGCGCACCGTTGGACGCACTGTACAGATCATGGTCCTGGCCTTCGGCACGCCATTGCGAACCGACGGACAACGTGGTGTTCCACTCCCCTTCCCAGCCGTTCTCCAGCTGGAAAGGCAAGGCCTGGACAGTGCCGGCCGACAAGCAGACGGCCAGTGCCAGCGGTTTGAGAAACAGACGATGGTTGACGTTCTTGTTATTGTGCATGCAAGTCTCCGGCACCGCCCTTGGCCTGCCTGGGCGTCGTGCGCCAGGCAATCGAGCGTTCTTGTTGGTTTGCCAAAGAATGCCCAGAAGCATGCAGAAACATTTGTCGTTCGATGTCAGCCATTTATCTTTTGCCGCCAACCGTCAGCCACATCTATCGCGAGTGAGCAAAACCGACGAGGATTGACCTTGCCGCCCCTAATAAGAAGACCCTGAACTGTCATGACGGCCCTGATCAAGACCACTTCCCTGACTGGTTTCCCCCAGCTCGTACGCGAACTGGGGGGCGACCCCGACCACTTGCTACGCCAGGTAGGCATCGAGCCGAAGTCGCTGGAGAGCGGCGCCGCGGTTTTCCCCTACCGTTCGCTGATCAATTTGCTGGAGCTGTGTGCCGAACATCTGCACTGCCTGGATTTCGGCCTGCGCCTTGCGGAACGCCAGAGCATCATGATCCTCGGCCCGCTGGCAGTGGTGGCTCAGAATGCGCGAAACGTCGGCGAGGGCCTGAAGGAAATCATCCATTTCCTTCACATCTACAGCCCTGGCGTGATGGTGCACCTGGACCTTGACTATGAACCGGGACGCCCGCACTTGATCTATGAACTGCGCCTGCGCCAAGTGCCACGCCAGCGGCAAATCATCGAACTGTCCCTGGGCGTGATGCTAAAGACCCTGCAGATGCTCCACGGCCCAGGCTGGCGACCCTGCGCAGTGCTGTCCCGCACCGAGGCGCGCATGCCGCAAAGCCGCTATCAACGGATGTTTGGCGCACGCATCCATTTCGGCCAGGCGCACAACGCACTGGTACTGCTGCCGGAGCATCTGGAAAAGCCAATCAACCAGCATAACCGCCAGTTGCACGACACCATGATGGACTACGTGAGCAACCTCGGTGCGGCGCAGCCGATGCAGATCCGCAGCCAGGTCGACGATGCCATACGTCGCTTGCTGCCAACCCAGCGCTGTGCCCTGCCACTGATCGCCGACCAGCTGGGGCTTCGCGAACGTTCGCTGCAGCGGCGTTTGGGCGAGCATGGCCTGGTGTTCGAGGACATGGTGGAACATGTGCGCCGGGAGCTCGCCGACCTGTACCTTGCTGAGGCAGATATGCCCATGGCGCAGATCGCCGGTTTGCTCGGCTATGCCGAGCAGAGTTCGTTCAACCGTGCTTGCCGTCGTTGGTATGGCACGCCGCCGCGTGAGCGGCGCGCACAACTACGGCTGGTGAAGGCGATGCCGACTCACGCGTAACGGATCATGATCTTGGCGTGCTGGTCTGGCTGAGACAGTGCGGCGAAGGCATCGGCGACACCATCGAGGTCCACCCGCCCGGTGATCATCGGTGCAGCGTCCAGGCTGCCGTCGGCAAGGGCGTGAAGCACCTGGGCGAACTCTTCGCCGGTATAACCGAAGGAAAAATGCACGTTCATTTCCTTGCCGATACCGATGAGCGGTTCGATGCGGTCGCTCTCCATGCAAACACCGACCACCACCAGGCGCGAGCGCGGGGGTGCGTGCTGAATCACCTGCTGGATCATCCCCGGTACACCCACACATTCGAATACCACGCACGGCCGCGGTTGCGGGCCCAGCCCCAGCAGGGCCATGGGCCCGTTGATGTCGTAGCCTTCAGGCGCGGCGAGCTCCAGCCAGGATTGATAAGGCGACTGTTCGGCCGGGTTGACCACGCAGTCGGCACCCATCTTTTCCGCCAACGCCCGCCGCCCGGCGGAGAAATCCGCGGCCACCACCGGGCCGATGCCCCGCGACTTGAGGATGGCGATCATCGCCAGGCCGATCGGGCCACAGCCGATCACCACTGGCACTTCACGGCCATCCAGCCCTGCGCGGTTCACCGCGTGGGCGGCGACGGTCAACGGCTCGGTAAGCGCAGCGATCTCGGCCGGCAGATCGCCGGGCACCGGCAGCACCATCTGCTCGGGCAGCACCATCTGCTCGCCGTAGCCACCCGGGTAGTGGTTGGAGAACCCAATGTGGTGGAACTGCCGCGGCGTGATCACGAACGGCAATGAACATACCCGGGTCCCCACTTTGAATTTCTTTTCACTGCCGGGGCCGTGATCAAGGATCTCTGCACAATACTCATGGCCGAACACGACGCCCTGACGCTCATCGAAGGCAATCGGGATATTACCGCGCTTGAAGTTGGCCAGTACGTGCTGGCAATGGTGAAACATGTGCAGATCTGACCCGCAGATACCGCAAGCAAGGGTTTTGACCAGCAATTCGCCCTGTCCCGGTTCAGGGTTGGCGAGGGTCTCGACCCGCAGTTGTTGGTCACGCATGACGACAGCTTTCATGAAGATCCTCCGCAGTTCCAGGCGCCCCGTTCGGCGGCGCTGCAATCATTTGAGCTGGCCGCTATCGCGTAGCCATTGTTCGGAGCGCTGCAGCCCTTGAGCCAGGCTCACGCGGGGTGCGTAACCGAGCAACCGGCGCGCCTTTTCGATGGAGATGCCACCTGTGCGAGCGAACATGTACATGGTGTCAGGCGCCACTTCACCTGGACGCTTGAGCACCCGATTGATCCCCCACACGATGCGGGTCAGCGCCACGGCGACTGGCAATGGCAGGCTGCGCGGCGCGCCACCTCGCCCGGCCCAGCGCCAGTGGTGGCCGAAAAACTCGCGGCAAGTCACCGACTCAGTGGCGCTGATATGGAAGATCTGCCCGCTGGCCTGTGGCAGACCGGCGGCAAGCATCACCCCGTCCAGCAAATCGTCGATGTAGACTGGCGTCCAACGCCCTTTGCCCCCATTGGGCAAGATAAGGGCACCGGCCTTGGCCATTTTCAGCGGTTCGCTCAGCCAGGCGCGCGAGCCCGGGCCGTAGACATCACCCGGCCGCACCACGGTACAGTCGATTTCACCGGCGGCGTGGGCTGCCAGCACCAGGTGCTCGCTGGCACCCTTGGCCACGCCGTAGCGGTAGTGGTCACCGATTACCACGTCGCAGCGCTCGTCGGCTGCTTCCGGGTAGTTCCAACCTAGCGCGGCGATCGAGGAAAACTGCACGAAGCGTTTGCAGCCGCTGGCGATAGCCACGTCCAGGCAGTTACGCACCCCGCGCACCGACACATCGCGGTAGAGTTTCCACGACGCGGCGAGGGAAACCACTGCTGCCGTATTGATGAACAGCTCACAGCCACGGGCGTGCTCGGCCCACTGCTCAGGCCGCGTCAGGTCGCCAGCGACGACGTTGAGGGGCAGGTTGGCGCACAGGTCCATGCCTCGCACCTCGGCGCCCAGCGCACGATAGCGTCGCGCCAAGGCCTGGCCTATGAAGCCGTTGGCGCCGGTAATGAAAACTGACCGAGGCACGTCAGGGGTCTGTCCCTGCGCACCGACCGGCATGGTGGGATGGCTCATCGAGCACTCTCCAGCAACGGGGATGGAAACGGGCGCGATGGCGCCCGCGAGGCAGGTTCAGCCGAGGGTGTAACCGGCATGACCGGGACGGATATAGCGGGCACGCTCCAGGCCGCGCTCCTTCACCAGTCGATCAATGATCTGCATGATGTCGGTGGCGTCCATCACGTTGACGAAATTGCCGTCCTGGTCGAAATTGATGTTGGCGCCATAGACCACCATGAACGTATCGGTTGGCCCAGTGTTGTCCGCCGGCACGCTGAAGGTGTGGATCGAGCCACCGGGCTCGTACAAGTAGGAGCCTGCGGTTTGCGGCTGATCCGGGTACTCGACGTAGTGCCACTTGCCCGACAGGGTAAACAGGTGCACGGGGCCTGTGTGGTAGTGGCACGGCAGGCGAACCCCAGGCTGAAAGATCACCCGCAGGGTCCAGATGCCCAGATTCGGGTCGAGGTACAAGGGCTGCACGTCGACACCGGGAAAGTACGGCGCCAGGGCGTCCTTGTAGACCGGCAATTCATTGGTATTGAGCGTCAGCAATTCAGTGTGTTCGAACACCGGAGTGGGCATTGGCATTGTTGTTGTCCTCATGCGGGCATTGATAGGGTCAGGCAGTGGCCCCTACCCACATAGTGCGTCGCTTGCATGATTGAGGACTTGCCATCTCATGCCGCACGTTTGGCATATGGCGTCAGATCCTGCCCGCCCCATGATGCACAAGGCCCGGTCAGCTGGGCTGCCGGGCCAATGGCACTGCGCGTCAAGCGAGTGCTCAGTGCGTCGGGTACTGCATGAACTTCTCCACCATCTGGTCTACCGTGAACGTCGCTGGTCGCTGGCGCGGTGGGTAGTCCTTGAAGGTATGCAGGAACTGCTGCACGCGGATCATCGCGGGGAGCGCCACCACGGCGACCTTTTTGTCCCACCACACGTTGTAACTGTTCGACTCGGTGTCGGCCCGCTCGAATGGATCGCGGCGCAGGTTGAAGACCTTGGGTATACGCAGTTCAACGAAAGGGTCGCGCCATACGTCGAAGCGTTGCGCACGCTGCTCGGCAAATACTACCTTCCAATCGCCATCACGCATGCCCAGCAGTTTCCCGTCGTCGCTGAAGTAGTAGTAATCGGAGCGCGGACCTTTCTTCTGGGCGCCCGTGAGATAAGGCAGGAAATTGTAGCCATCCAAGTGCACCTTGAACTGTTCGCCTCCTACCTGATAGCCGTTAAGCAGCCGCTCCTTGATGTCGCCTACGCCGGCAGCGGCCATCAGCGTCGGCAGCCAGTCCTGGGCCGACATGATCTCGTTGGAAATACCGCCAGCCTTGATATGCCCAGGCCAGCGCACCAGCGCCGGTACGCGGAATCCGCCTTCCCAGTTGGTGTTCTTCTCGCCGCGGAAAGGCGTGATACCGGCGTCCGGCCATTGGTTGAAGTGCACGCCGTTGTCGGTGGTATAGATCACGATGGTATTGTCGGCGATACCCAGGTCATCGAGTTGCTTCAGCAATTGCCCGACGTGGCCGTCGTGTTCAAGCATGCCGTCGTTGTAGAAACCCTGCCCGGATTTGCCTGCCACCTTGTCGCTGATGTGGGTGTAGTAGTGCATGCGGCTGGAGTTGAACCAGACAAAGAACGGCTTGTCCGCCTTCACCGCTTTGTCGATGAAGCCTTTGGAAGCTTGCAGGAATTCCTCGTCAATGGTCTCCATTCGCTTGCTGTTCAGTGCACCAACGTCTTGGACCTTGCCGTCGGCGAAACTGTGGATCACCCCGCGTGGATGGATCATCTTGTCGATGGTTGGATCTTTGGTCCAGTCTGGATCTTCAGGCCCCTCTTCGGCATTGAGGTGATAGAGGTTGCCAAAGAACTCGTCGAAACCGTGTTGAGTTGGCAAGAATTCGTCACGGTCGCCCAAATGGTTCTTGCCGAATTGGCCAGTGGCGTAACCCAGAGGCTTGAGTAGCTGCGCCAGGGTCGGGTCCTGCTTCTGGATGCCGACCGGCGAACCGGGAATACCGACCTTGGTGAGCCCCGTGCGCACCGGGTGCTGCCCGGTGATGAAGGCCGCGCGCCCGGCCGTGCAACTCTGTTCGCCGTAGTAGTCCGTGAACATCGCGCCTTCCTCACCCAATCGGTCGATGTTGGGGGTGTGGTATCCCATCATGCCGTGACTGTAGCGGCTGACGTTGGTGATGCCGATGTCGTCGCCGAAGATCACCAGGATATTAGGCTTGTTGGCGGCATAGGTCATAGATGAAAGCAGGGTGCCAATGGCGACTAGCAGGGAAGTGAACAGACGCATTGCGTGCTCCAGGCGTGAAACGCCGGTGAAAGGTAGTTACTTGCTACCAGTGTCGAGGGCATCTGGATTCACTGAATTGCCATTTGACGTCAGTGTTTTAGCTCTTAAGGACTTCCAATAAAAATCAAAACCTCTAGGCAAATCCACCTATGATTGTCTAGCCTTCTCATCGTCGAGATCAGGGGGTGCGGGCAATCATGCACCGGCTCATCTAAGGTGAGGATTGGATGCACGTCACATTGTTGCTGGAGGGTCTAGATCACTACATCAGTGACGAAACGCCTGTGCGAGTGGTCAATATCTCGGTCAATGAACTCGGCTTGGGGTTATCCGCTTTCGCAGGCGACGAGCCAGAAGCGCGAGATCATCGGGGCAACCCTCGATAGGAAAAAAGAAGCGGCTGATGCGATGGGAGCATACGGTCGTTGAGGCTGAAGCTTCCAAGGGAGCGCGATTCAAGGAAAATGGAAAATGAGCATCCTCTAGGGTTGCTTAGCGATATATTAGGTCTGATAAGCCACAGGTTATCCCTACCTATCGCAGCGTTGAACGAGAAGACATTGACAGAGCCGATACCGATGCCCTCCTCCTCGCCGTTGGTACTGGCGGAACTGGCCGCCAGCACCCGTGCCGCCGCAGACGCGTTCATCGCAGCGGGAACCGCGGCAAACACCGTACGCAGTTATCAGAGCGCCCTCGCCTATTGCTCCGCCTGGCTGCAACTGCGCTACCGGCGCGCACTCGGTGATGGCGCCCTGCCCCCGGAGGTGGCGGTGCAGTTCATTGTCGACCACCTTGCCCGACCCGACGGTGCAGGCGGCTGGAGCCACCTGCTGCCAGCGAACCTCGATGCCGCGCTGGTCGCCGCCGGCGTCAAGGGAAAACCAGGCCCGTTGGCATTCAGCACAGTCAGCCACCGCCTGGCCGTCCTGGCCAAGTGGCACCGCTTGCAGCAGTGGGAAAACCCGGCAGAGAGTCAGGTCGTGAAAACCCTGTTACGTGAGGCCCGTAAGGCCCAGGCTCGCCACGGTGTATCGGTTCGCAAGAAAACCGCCGTGGTGTTGGAACCTCTGCAGGCGATGCTCGCCACCTGCACCGACGGCGTGCGCGGCATCCGCGACCGAGCCCTGCTCTTGCTCGCCTGGAACGGTGGCGGCAGACGACGTTCGGAGGTGATTGCTCTGCAAGTGGAGGATCTGCGGCGTTTGGATGCCGACACCTAGCTGTATTCACTGGGAACAACAAAGACCGACACAGGGTGTGTCCGTCGCGAGAAGCCTTTGCGTGGGCCCGCAGCGCAGGCCCTGGATGCCTGGTTAGCCACCGCCCCAGCGCTCAGCGGACCGCTGTTCCGACGCTTGTACAAAGGTGGACGAGTCGCTACGGCGGGCCTCTCTGGCGACCAGGTTGCGCGCATTGTCAAACGCCGCGCCCAACTGGCCAAGCTCGACGGCGATTGGGCCGCGCACAGCCTTCGCTCGGGGTTTGTCACTGAGGCCGGAAGACAGGGGGTATCTCTGGGTGAGGTAATGGCCATGACGGAGCACCGCAACGTTAGTACTGTTATGGGCTATTTCCAAGCAGGATCACTGTTAAGTAGCCGCGCCTCCCAATTGATGTCCATTTCCGACGAACCGGACAACGACCATGCCCTTACACCGGTGACGGGCAAATAACCCTACAACTTTTCTTGTCGTAGATCGAGGTTATTTCCCCATGTCTGCCGCACCAAATAAGTTTGTTCGGGTGGTCAGTGAAGGGTTTACCATTTAAACCGGCTATCATTTGGTCCGGGTGCTAGGTTGAGACCCTCCAAAAATTGTCCGGTCGCAGGAGGTAGCATGGTTTGGCGGCGCATCATATATGCAATCAGCCATAGAGCAATTTCAGGCTTGTCTCGACGTACTCGACGACCTAAAACTAAAGGATCCATTGGTGCATAACCAAAAACATCATCCTCAGAAGAGATAATCTGAAATACACCGAAGACCATACCGCAGTAGAACAATGCTTGCATGCGAGAGGAAACTGAGCCGTATAACCCCTCCTGCAACGGCGTACTTATAGTAGTCTTCTTCGTTCTATCAATTGACCGGCTACGGCCGTTCTGACCGTGTAAATAGCCTTTCCAAGAGCCTCCGTAACAGTCCCATTCCTAACACCCTTTTTTCGCGACCGTACGCTGTCGGAATTGAGCTGGAAAATCAGCTGTATTTTGATGCGGGAGTGGAAACCCCTAAAACTTTTCCACTTTCCATCAAGTGGATACTGAAAATCTCACTTAAATCAGTCTATTGGGATTTTCCAATTTTTGCTCGACGCTCACACTTACTGTCTCCCATACTGCGTTTCTCAGCGTGATGCTGTGCTCATCTAATTCCTCCCGTTTCTACTAAGGATTGGTACCAATCAGCGTAAGGCGTGTTGGTTACCTTGTAGCGGCTATAGTCCGGGCTCCCATCACTCCACCATACTGGGCCTCTTTCTCCTAAAGCCACCTTGGCAGCAGCTACCTGCAATCGAGCAGCTTTAAGCTGCTCTGCATTACCAGAGGTCTTCGCGCTTTTCACGGCTCGCCGTGCCTCCATGAGCTGTACCACCAGGCGCTGACGCTCTTCATCGTGTAGCAACGGATTACTGCATCGCCACAGCTGCCCCTTTACGACGAAATAGCGGCCATCGGGTGTCTTAGGATACATAGCGCAGGTCTCGTAAGCTCAGAAGCACGTCAAGGCGAACTTGCTGAGCGCTAGAGAACCATCATGAATTTGTGACCAAGCCATCGAACCCTCCTCGTCATGATCCCTGCAGCCCACCTAGTTTGCTCAGAAGCCGCTTGAGATCAGCAATATCCTGAGCATCCAAGCGAGCAGCGATCAATTGCTCGGCCTGCTTTGCCTGATCGATCATCGAAGCCAGCATGTCCTCTCCCCGTGGCGTCATTGACACCAGCTTGCGGCGGCGGTTGGCCTCATCGGTCTCGACAGTCAACAAGCCACTCTTGCTCATGCGGTCGATCACATAGGTGCCCGTGGCTTTATCGAAGCCGGCCCGCTGCCCCAGGGTTTGTTGGTCGCAGGTGCACTCCTCGGCCAGCACCACCAGGATCGCGTACTGCACAGCAGACAGGCCCGTATCCACGCACTGCGTCCAGCAGGCAGTGGAATGCTGGCCGGCCCGGCGCACCAGGTGCATCAGTGAACATTCCCCGTGGGGCCACAAAGGCGCTGCAACAATTACGGCGCGTAGGTCCGTGAACATCTTGACTCCGTTGACGAATGAAATTAAGTTTGACTACGAACAGTTCGAACTAAAACAAATGACAAGGGCACTACCCCACGAATCCAGTGATCGGCGTGAAGTGTAACGGAGGTCGCTGCGCTCGCTTACAAAACCTACAGCGAACATGACCCGTCAGCGACCATGCCACGGACTTGTACCGCCAAAGCCTGAGGAGAATCCCCTGAAGTATTACGACGACCTGAGAAGCTATATCGCGGCCTTGGATGATCTGGGCGATATCATGCACGTGCACCGGGAGGTCGATTGCGATTTCGAACCCAGCGCAATCACGCGGCGCAGCTACGAGATCCAGTCGCCTGCGCCGCTTTTTCATCGGGTGGCCGGTGTAAGGCCAGGCTTTCGACTTTTCGGTGCGCCGGCCTCGTTGTCCTCGTGCAAGCACATGCCCTACGCACGGGTGGCCTTGTCACTGGGTCTGGCTGCGCAATCCACAGGACCCGAGATCATCGAGGCACTCTCGGCGGCGCGGCAGCAGCCGGGGATCGCGCCAGTTCGAGTCGCCAGCGACGACGCGCCGTGCCATGAAAACATCTTGCGTGGCGACGATGCCGACCTGGATCGTTTTCCAATTCCCTACGCCCACGATAAGGATGGCGGCCGGTACGCCAACACCTGGGGCACGCTCATCGTCAAGACGCCTGATGGCCAGTGGACAAACTGGTCCATTGCCCGGGTAATGAAGGTGGACGGCAAGCGCATGGTCGGGCTGGTCGTGCCGAGCCAGCACATTGGCCAGATCTGGACCCAGTGGGTACAGCGTGGCGAGCCGATGCCCTATGCGCTGGTGCAGGGGCCGGCCCCCGCGATTTCATGTGTTTCCGGCATACCCATTCCAGCTCAGGCCGATGAAGCGGACTACGTCGGAACGCTGGCTGGAGCGCCGGTTACAGTGGTCAAAGCCATCAGCGTGGACCTGGATGTACCCGCCACTGCCGAAATCGTCATCGAAGGGCATGTGTCCATCGCCCGCGACTGCCAGGAAGGTCCCTATGGTGAATACGGTGGCTACTTGGGCGAAGGCTCATCTGCGCAACCCACCTTCCACGTCGAAACCATCACCCACCGGCATGACCCGATCTGGCCGATGTCGGTGACCGGCCGGCCGGCCGACGAGTCCCATACCCTCTGGGCCATGGGGCTGGCCGCGGATGCGCTGACTCACTTGCGCGAAGCCGGGCTACCGGTGAAGACCACCTGGATTCCGGAAGACTCTACGGTGCATTGGCTGCTCGTGGTCATGCCCGAGGATTGGCGTGAGCGGCTGCCGGGTGTGGACAGCCAGGCGCTGGCACAGCGCATCGGCGAAGTGCTGTTCAAGACCGATGCCATGGTGTTCATTCCGAAAGTCTATGTTGTCGACGACGACTTCGATCCCACCGACCTGCGCCAGGTGGCCTGGGTGCTATCGACCCGGGTTCACCCGCTGGGGCGTCGCGCGGTATTCGCCGATCAGCGCGTGGTCCGCCTGCCGCAGTGCTACGAAGAGCACGAATACGTTGCCGGTAAAGGCCCCAAGGTGGTGTTCGACGCCTTGCAGAGCCAGCGTCATGTGCATGCCTCGTTCGCGCAGGGATATCCCCAGGACGTGCGTGAACGCGTTCTGGAAAAATGGCCAGACTGACACGTCAATGCGGACTTTTCACCCGCTCACTTCGCTAGGATCGACTGGGCAGGAGGGGCACGCCTAGCATCGCATGGACGTTGGCAATCAAGTCATCCATCGCAAAGGGCTTGATCAATACTGCCGATGAATCTCGCAATACCTCATCGTCAAACACCGAGGGATTAGCGTAACCGGTCATGAAAATGACGGGCAAACCTTCACGGGTTTGGCGTCCAAGCGTCGCCATCTCCTGCCCATCGATACCACCCGGCAGACCTATATCCGTTACCAGCAGATCGATGCGTGTATCTGAGGCCAGCAATTGTAGCCCCGCCTGGCTGTCTGTTGCCTCGATAACCGTGCAACCCAAACCACTCAGAACGTCACTGACAAACAAACGCACTGAGGGCTCGTCATCGACAACCAATACAGTGCGGTCTGACCATCGAAGTGATAAATCATGAGGCATTTCAGTTCGGCCAATGGGCTCTGGCTGACCCAGAGCGGTTGGCAGCGAAAGGTGAACGCATGTCCCAATCTTTTCCTCAGAAATAATTCTGACCTGCCCTCCTGACTGTTTGGCAAAGCCATACACCATCGACAACCCCAAGCCCGTGCCTTCACCCAAAGACTTGGTAGTGAAGAACGGTTCGCAAGCTTTAAGCAGCGTTTCGGGAGACATGCCCACCCCGTTGTCGGTCACGCAGATTGTCAGGTACGAACCTGACTTCAGCTCCGAATCCAAATCGGGGCCTTCCTCAAGTGTTACGTTGGTTGTCGTGATGGTGATCTTGCCAGCTTTCTTGCCAATGGCATCCCGCGAGTTGATGCAAAGGTTCAACAGTGAGTTTTCGACCTGGACCGGATCGACCAAGCAGGTGAAAGGCTCTGCCCGCAAATCGACATGAAGTTGAATAGACGGGCCGACGGTACGTCGTATGAGATCCGTTAGCCCGGCGATCAGCCCATTGATGTCTGTGCGAGAAGGTTGCAAAGGTTGACGGCGTGAAAACGCCAACAATCGATGCGTGAGGGCAGCCGCCTTTTGGGCTGCCCCGTGTGCAACTTCAAGGTAGCGCTCTACATCCGCCGACCGCCCTTCCTTTCCCCGCAGTCTGGCCAAATCCAGGCTGCCGGTGATACCTGCCAGCAGATTGTTGAAGTCATGTGCGATGCCTCCGGTGAGCTGCCCTATCGCTTCCATTTTTTGCGCTTGGCGCAGCGCATCCTGTGCGGCCTCGCGCTGGGCAACGGCTTCGCTGACACGCTCCTCCAGGGTCCGATTCAGGTTCAAGAGCGCGGCCTCGGCCTCTTTTCGAGCGGAGACATCAATAGAAGAACCAATGAGCCCTATGACCTCTCCAGCCTCATCGAGTAAAGGTGCTTTAACCGAGAGCCAGGTGGTCGCAGAGTTGTCGGGCATGTCGATCCGCTCTTCGATCTGAACAGCCTTGCCGCCACGCATGACCTCCTGATCGGTCTGCATCACCTGGCGTGCCTGGGCCTTATCTTCCAGGAACTCCAGATCAGTTTTACCCAGATAAAACTCTGGGGGTTTGCCGATCAGTTGTGTCGCCCCATGGTTTGCAATGAGGACTCTCCCCTCCAGGTCTTTCGCATAGACAACACCGGGCACCGCAGCTGTGAAGGTGCGCAACAACGCCGAGACGCGGTCTCGCTCGGCCTCGGCAGCCCTTCGAGCTTCGATGTCCATGAGCACGCCGGGAAAACGTATCGCCTGCCCTTGAGCATCAAGTTCGGCGTGCCCATTGGCCTCGATCCAGTGATAGCGACCGTCATCGTTGCGCACCCTATACTCGCAGCGAAACGTGCCGCCTCGTGCCATCGCTTCTTCGATATCCCGTAAAACGCGCTCACGATCTTCTGGATAAATTGATGTGAACGCTTCGGCTATCGGAATACCCGCTTCGCATTTCTGAGCCGGAATCCCAAAAGACCTGGAAAAGCGCTCATCTGCCGTCACTCGGTCACTCGGGATATCCCAAACCCAGGTGCCCACCACCGCTGCGGCTTCCAGAACCAGGCGAAGTTTTTCCGAAGACGCGTCCGTTGCCCCCTCTCTTGCAGACCGAAAATCTTCCGACTGTGGTGGGCAAGATTGCGGTGTCCCATCATTGTTCATAAATCACCTCTGTCGCTGCCTACAAAAAATAGCGTTGAAGGCGGAGGGTTTCGCTTGCGCCGTAAGACGATGGGTTACATCGTCCCGCGATTCACGGACGAGGTTGAGAATGAACGTGTACAGAGAGTTCGACCCAAGCGCAACGGTTTCCTACCACGCGACCCTAGTTGAGACGGTTGGGATCTAAGTATTAACTCAACCTTCGAGAATGCCAGATCACCAGGGATACCATCGTAGATGGCCGCTGTCCTAACCGTATATGGGCCGGTGAGTACCACTGGGTATGATCCGCCCGCCCCCCCTCATCGTCTCCGGGAAGGGAAACAATGGAGTCCTTCGATCTACAACGCATGCTGTTGGGCGAACTGCCCCTGACATTTCTCCTGGAAGTCGCCCTTCGGGTGCTAGCGGCTTTCGCAGCAGTTTTCTTTTTTCTCAAGTTCAGTGGTCGTCGCGGCATCAAACAGCTCTCCCGCTTCGAGCTAGTGGTGATCCTGACCCTCGGCTCTGCTGCCGGGGATGTAACTTTCTACGAGGATGTCCCGCTCCTGCCGGTGGCGCTGGTATTCCTGACACTCCTGCTGCTGTATCGAGGTACTGTCTACCTGATGACGCAGAGCAGGACGTGTGAGGCCTGGATTGATGGGGTGCCGATCACGGTGGTCAAGGACGGCATGTACGAGATTCATTCGCTGCGTAATATGAACATTTCCTCGAATGAACTCTTTATGGAGCTACGCCAAAGAGGGGTGGAGCACTTGGGGCAGGTGCGGTTGGGCTTGCTGGAAACAGATGGCGAACTCAGCTTGTATTTTTATGCGCCAGAAGACACGAAGGCGGGCCTATCAGTGCTTCCGTTCGAGCATCGCCTGGAATACGCCTCTGCTCCCCATGCTGGTTTGTATTGCTGCGTGGGGTGTGGTTTTTCGACCTACCATGAGGCACACGACTTGATCGTATGCGAGCGCTGTGGCCATGGCGTTTGGTCTCCAGCGCTGGACACACTCAGAAACCGTTAGCTGTCTCGCGGCAAACCGAACAGGCTAGCCTGTTCTCCGGGAGACGCGGTATTAAGCGGAGAACACGATGACTGATCAGATAGCTCTACTGGACGATGAGATCGCTTTCCTGGGTCAGATTGCTGCCGAGCTGGAAAAGCAGGTCGGACCCAGTCCCGTCACTCGCCCCTTGGTCATCGCTTGGCTGAGCGAATGGCTGAAGAAGGGATCAAAGCCCGACTTGCCTCACCTGCCTCAGCCTCTCATGGCAGCTTATGCCGCTTGGGCTCATCAAGCAGCGGATCGATGGACGCAATAGCCGCATAGAGGCGTGAACAATGCTAACAAGGTGTTTCAGCAACCACGGGGCAATGTCATTTTGATAGCTATCACCGATTATCGCTTTCCAATTTTCACCCGCGTTGGATGGTGTAATCTCCCGCCGCTTTTGCACCCAACCTTCATTGACCGAATTTGTGGAGTAGTAAAACGTGGAATGCTGCAACATTGGCGCTGCCGCAATATTGGCTTGGCGTCACCGCTTTTTGAGTACCGATGCGATCGATGAGGAGGAATACGAGAGTGCGTGCCGTAGCGCTGAAGACCTGGCGTTTTCCGGGACCATCAGCCCTAAGGAATGGGCTCACCTCGTGAGGCAAGCTAACGCTGCGCTGCTCAATCTCGATGGGATAAGGGTGGCGTAATTCCTTGTGGTAAATACTTCTGTGGCAGCAGAGTAATGAACGGTAGCGTGGTCACCGATAATCGTCCCCTGCTATTGCTCTGAGATAAAAAGAATCAGCCTCCAGACGTAGATCACGCCATTCCTGCCAAGAGATGATTCCTTGACGATCCATCTCATCGGCCTGACGAAGCAGTTCTTCGTGATAGTCGTCTGGCGAATCCATACGCAATGCTCTGTCCTCCAGCACCCGGAACCACGCGGCCAAGCAATCAAGCTTTCGCAGTTGAGCTGCAGAGAGGTCTTTCTCAATCGTTCGCATATGGATGCCTCACACGTCGATGCCCGGTTGAGTCGTCGAATCTCTCAGAGGTTCAGCAGAGCAGCGTCAGTGGACGCCTATCACCGATCTTCGAGCACTGCTGATGCCTCACGCATAAAAATCTGCAGGGTTTTCGGGCCGATACCTTCGAAACTCAAGAGCCAAGATTGGAAGGGTAATACGTCCCTCCCGCTCCTCCTCAACGTGTTCAACTGAACATCCAGTTCGTCAAAAAACCGAACGCCCAGTGCCTGTAGCCGTCTCGCCGTAGACTCATCGTACCGGGCATATCCCGCTTGACCAAGGAACCTGACTAAATCGCGATGCGGGCAACGGGCCAACTTCTCGGGCGTATCCAGGCCCTGCTGATCAACCAGGTTCCGATAGGCCTCAACGGCGACAGAAGATCGAATTCTCTTCCCGATCAAAAAGCTCGCGAGCAGCCACCTGAATAAACCCTGGCCTTCCGGATCTCTGAACTCGATTCCGAGATCGGCAGCTGTGACTGGATCTTTGATAGCGCTGCTCCTGCGGCCTATATCGACTCTACGTCGTCCTGGAGATCCTCCTCCGCCTCGGCGGCATCCGTGGCGTCGGCATCATTCAAGGGCGGTGAGGTGGGCTTCTCAGGATCGTTGATGTAGGGCACGCCGCTGGGGCCTTGCTCTTCAAGTCCTTCGGTTTTCTGCTGCATACGAAATCCTCCAGGTAATGACGCTTGGAGGGTTATCGCAACTGAAATGTTCATTTGCGTGTCATCAGGGCCGCTGGCCGCCCCCTATTTCACAGCGCATCCATTTCTGCAATATCGAGGGCTACCTGATCAGCCGACCGATCAAACATCGCCTGCTCCTGGGCATCCAACGTCATCTCGATCACCCGCTCAATCCCACCGCTTGCCAACACACAAGGAACACCCATCGCAATACCTTTACGCCCATACTCACCCTCAAGAATCGCGACCGTCGGTAAAATACGGTTTCGCCCGTTGGCAATGGCGTCCACCATCTGGGCAATGGCCACGCCTGGTGCATCGCAAGCGCTGCCTACTTTCTTCAAGCCTAGAATTTCACCGCCGCCCTGGCGTGTGCGCTCTACAATGCGATCTATTTGCTGACTGGACAAAAATTGTGTCAACGGCACCGAACCGACCGCGCAGTAACGCATTAACGGGACCATGCTGTCGCCATGCCCACCCAGCACCAGCGCCGTGATATCCCGAGCAGAAAACCCTGTTTCTTCAGCAATGAAACACTTCATGCGTGCGGTATCCAATACACCCGCCTGTCCAAACACCTTATTGCGTCCCAGCCCACTGAGCTTCCAAGCCCTGTACGTCAGCACGTCGACTGGGTTCGATACCACCAGGACCGTTGCTGACGGCGCATAACGTTTAATGTCCTGCATGATGCCGTCGAGAATAGGCATATTGATACTCAATACATCCTGACGCGACTGGCCTGGCTTACGGGGAACGCCCGCCGTGATCACCACCAGGTCCGAATCCTGCAACAGTTCGGCCTTGGACCCGCCTAAGACCCGGGTATCAGAACCCGACTCGACTGCCGCCTGCCAAACGTCCAGCGCCTTACCTTGGGCCAGGCCACCTTGCACATCGATCAGCATCAATTCACGGCAATACTCTTCCCGAGCGATGATCTGAGCCGCCGCCTCGCCAACTATCCCAGCACCTACGATTGAAAGTTTGTTCACTTAACACCTCCCGCAGCTCACGTCTTCTGACGCAAGCGGCTGTTCAGAGAAGCTCGCAGTCCTGTACCCTGCCCCGCGCCCTACAACCGCTTCGGAATGCCTACTGCCCATGAATAAATTGATCCTGCCCATCGCCATCTTCTTTAGCGTGCTAATCGCTGGAAAAATCGCTGAGCACTACGCCATGGACGGCAGTTGGAAAATCGGTTTGCTGTGCCTGGTGGCTGCCGCGGTCCAGATCGCAGTGACGCGCTACCAACGCTCGCAGCAGCGAAAAGCTCAGCGCTGAAGCGCCATGGGCGACGCCCTGACGCTCACATCAGGCAATAGAACTCGCTGACCTGCGCCACCACTGCGCCCTTACCATCGTACAAGCGCGCCTCGGGCGTCAGCGCCATCGACCGCGCCTCCAGGACATAACGTTCGCCCGCCTTGAAATGCGCGTAAGGAATGGTCAGGTAACATTCGCGCACGGTGGTGCCACCCATCATGCTCATGCCCCCACCGCCACCGACTTCATAATCGAAGCGAACCATCAGCTCATGGCTGCCGGGGCTCACTTGAAAAAACCGGCCGTCCTTCAGGCGTTGCTTGTCCAGCCGCTCGGCCAGCAGTACTCGGTCATTGGGAAATGGCATCGAGAAATCGACCCAGGCCATTTGCGGATTGGCGGCGGGCATGGGCGCCTGACAACCCGCCACCAGCGTGATTGCGAGTAACAGCATCAACCTGCACATGATGAATGTCCCAAGGGATCATCTGTTCAGCATAGCGCCGACCCGGGCCGTTCTGCCATTTCGCAGACAAACACTGCCACTTTGGCGCAAGTAGGCTGCGCAACTGCAATCAGGGCGTTATGGTGGGGCCTCAGGTAGGACCCCCATCTGCATCGGAGGCAGTCATGACAACCCTTTTTCGCATTAGTGTGCTGGTATTGGTGGCGGGCATGTTGTTGGGCGACATCGTGCTAGCCAGTGTCGGCCTGGTGGTTGTATGTGGTGCGGCTATTTACAGCAGCATCCAGCAGGACAAACAGGCTGATTGCCCTTCGCCTTCAGATTTTATTGCCTAGTTGCACCCGCACTCGTTCGATCTCAGTCACCACCTGCTCCGTCGCCTCCTCGACCGTGCGCTCATTGCGACACAGGAACCAGCCGTTGTCGGTGGCCACCTGCTCGAACGCCTTGGTACAGGCGACTTGCTCCTGGAGGTTGAACAGCACGGTGCTGCGCAGCCCTGCCGAGCGTGCGGCCGCCCTCGCCCATGAAACTTCAGGCTCGGTGACAACCCCCACATGCAGGTCTGGTACCCGTACATTTCGGTCGATGTTCAACGCCAGCACCTGGGCAAACGGCACGAGCCGGCGAAACGCCGCATCAGACGGGTACCAGCGATCAATCAAAATGATGCTGTCCGCAGGTTGCTTAGGCAGCACATGCTGGGAAATCCAAGCGCGGCTATCGGCCAGCCGCTCACACACCTCCAGCTCCAGAGCTTGGCTGGGGTTCCTGACGAATGTGTTGACCAGGGCCATCGTGTCCGCCCGGCCGGGATCGTTGTTTCGCTCGCACAGCCGGACCACTTTGTGCCTATCAGCCCGCAACGCTCTGGTAACCGACTCCAGCAATGTCGTTTTACCCGTTCCCTTGGGTCCATCGAACGAAATGAACATGCTTCAAAGCTGCCTTAGTGAGCCAACACGCCAGGAGTACACTTGTACTCCACCCGTATAATCCGTACTTCACTCTACCCGTCGAGCATCACGGCGTACCGCCTGTGGTGGCACGCCATAGCCCCGCATGAACACCTCGCGCATGTGCCGCCGATCCCTGAAGCCGGTTTCCTTGGCCACCGTATCCAGGCTGTGGCGGCTTTGTTCAATCATCAAACGGGCCGCCTCCAAGCGCAGGCTCTCCACCGCCTTGGCGGGTGATTGCCCAGTTTCAGCGGTAAACACCCGAGTGAACTGCCGTGGGCTCAGATGAGCTACCTCCGCCAGCTCTTCCACGCCCAGCGGGCGGTTGAGGTGCTGCCGTGCATAAGCGAGGGTGCTCTGGATACGATCAGACTTGGGCGCGAGCGCCAGCAGTTCCGAGTGCTGCGATTGCCCGCCGGAGCGGCGCTGGTGCATGACCATCTTGTGCGCGATGGAGCGGGCGAGCGCGGCACCCAGGTCCTTCTCCACCATCGCCAGCGCCATGTCCAGGGCGGCGGTCATCCCCGCCGACGTCCAGACCGGGCCATCGACGATGAAGATCCGGTCCTCTTCGACCTTGACCTCGGGGTGCATGCGCTTCATCGCCTCGGCGTAGTACCAGTGGGTCGTTGCGCGCCGACCGTCGAGCACCCCGGACTGGGCCAGCACGAACGATCCGGTGCACAGGCCGGCCGTGCGCCGCGCCGCTTCGACGAAACCGCGCACGCTGTGCAATACCTTATCGCCAGGCGGGCTCTGCGGCGTCAGCGTGCCAGTCACCATCCAGGTGTCTGCCAATCCGGGCGCCCCCAGCGGCAGGGTATCGACATGCATGCCGAGCGAAGAGCGGACAGTTCCCCCGCCCATGGAGAAGTTTTGGATCCTGTAGACCTCCTTGCCCGCCACCAGATTGGCGAACTCGAACACGGTTTGTGTCGCCAGGGACATGACCTGGAAGCCTTCGGTAAGCAGGTAGCCGACGCGGTGCATGGCGTTGTTCCGTTACTGGGTGTCCTGAAACACTACCCTATACGTCATTTAAGACATTCGCAACGTTGCGCATCATGGCGGCATCCCCAACCAACGGAGCTCAGCCATGACACAGCAATTCAAAGGCACTGCACTGATCACCGGCGCATCCACCGGTATCGGCTCAATCTTCGCAGAGCGCCTGGCGCGCCGCGGTTATGACCTGGTGCTGGTAGCGCGCAACCGGGAGCGACTCGATGCACTTGCCAGCCGTATCAGCGGCGAAACCCAGCAAAGCGTCGAAGTGTTTCCGGCAGACCTGGGCAACGCCGCCGACCTGGCGCGAGTCGAACGTAAACTGCGCGAAGACGCCAGCATCAGCCTGCTGGTCAACAACGCCGGCATCGGTACCCACACCAGCCTGCTGGAAAGCGATGTCGAGCGCATGGCCGAGATGATCAGCCTCAACGTCACCGCCCTCACCCGCCTGAGCTATGCCGCCGTGCCAGGCTTTGTTGAGCGCAAGCACGGTGCACTGATTAATATCTCGTCTATCGTCAGCCTGGCGCCGGAGCTGCTCAACGGCGTGTATGGCGCCAGCAAAGCCTATGTCACCGCGTTCACCCAGTCGCTGCACAAGGAGCTGGCCGGCGATGGCATCAAGGTTCAAGCGGTATTGCCGGGCGCGACGGCGACCGACTTCTGGCAGATCGGCGGCCTGCCCGTGGAGAATCTCGACCCAGGTATCGTCATGTCGGCTACCGACCTGGTAGAGGGTGCCCTTCAAGACTTCGACAAAGGTGTGCTGATCTCGATCCCGTCGATGCATGACCTGACACCGTACGAAACCTTTGAAGCCAACCGACAAACGCTGCTCGGTCAGCTTTCAAACAACCGTCTGGCGCCACGCTACAACGCCTGATCGCGTTTACAACGGCAGGCGCAGGTAATCCTCCGGATTTTCATCGCAGCAGTGAAAGTCTTACCTCGCCTCGCCGGTTTTTGTAGCAAGCCAATACGGATAGCCTGACACCACTTCCACTTTATCGAGGTCATGCCAATGAAGGCCGTTGTCTACACCCAAGCCGGTTTGCCTATTCAGGACCCGCAGTCCCTGTTCGAAACAGACCTGCCCCAACCAACTCCAGGCCCCCGAGACCTCCTGGTCGAGGTCAAGGCCATCGCCGTCAACCCAGTCGATACCAAAGTGCGCGCCAGCCGCAACACCGGCCAGCCGCAGGTTCTGGGCTGGGACGCGGTTGGCGTCGTGCGCAAGGTCGGCAGCGAAGTGTCGCTGTTCCAGCCGGGCGACGAGGTGTTCTATGCCGGCGCCATCGACCGCCCCGGCAGCTACAGCGAGTTTCACCTGGTCGATGAACGCATCGTTGGCCACAAGCCGCGCAGCCTGGACAACGCCAGCGCCGCTGCCTTGCCATTGACATCCATTACTGCCTGGGAGCTGTTGTTCGACCGGCTGGGCGTCGAGCAGAACGGCGGCGCGGGCGAACGCTTGCTGATCATCGGCGCCGGTGGCGGCGTAGGCTCGATACTCGTGCAACTGGCCCGGCAACTCACCCAGCTGACGGTGATCGGCACCGCCTCGCGGCCTGAAACCCGGCAGTGGGTCAGCGAACTGGGTGCCCACCACGTGATCGACCATTCGCTTTCGATCCCGCTGCAACTGGCAGAGCTGCAGCAGGACCCGGTGGACTACGTGATCAGCCTGACCCACACCGACAGCTACCTGGCGCAACTGGTGGAAGTGCTGCGCCCGCAAGGCAAGCTGGCACTGATCGACGACCCGGCGCAGCTGGATGTCATGCCGCTCAAGCGCAAGTCGCTGTCCCTGCACTGGGAGCTGATGTTCACCCGCTCGCTGTACAAGACCGACGACATGATCAAGCAGCATCAGTTGCTGGAGCGGGTGTCGGCGCTGGTCGACGAGGGCGTGATCAAGACCACGGTGGGCGAGCACTTCGGGGTGATCAGCGCAGTCAACCTCAAGCGCGCCCATGCCCTGATCGAAAGTGGCAAGGCCCGCGGCAAGGTTGTTCTGGAAGGGTTCTGATCTTCCGCGTGTGTCAGTTGGCCGTTGCCTGCGCCGCGCTTCGTGCGCGGTGCAGGCAATTGGTCAGGTGCAGGCGCATCGCCGCACGTGCCACCTCGGCGTCGCCCCGCTCCAGCGCGGCATAGATCTGCTCGCGCTCACGCGCCTGCAGCTGGCGCTGTTGCTTGTCGACGGTGGGTTGCAGGTCATTGATCAAGGTATTGCCCACATGGGTCATGGCATCGATGAAGAAGCTGTTACCGGTGCACAGGGCGATCTGCAGATGGAACTCGAATTCGATGCGGCTGCTGTCCTTGTGCAACGGCCCGACGGCGTTGGCCTCATCCAGCGCTTTGCGCAGGGTCAGCAGCTGGTTTGGAGTAGCGCGTTGCGCAGCCAGCGCGGCACCTTCGACTTCCAGGCTCAGGCGCAGCTCGATGCGGGCCACCGCATCGTGGGCGGTGCCCTTTTCGCCCTTGCGCTCGTGAAAGTCACCTGGCCGGGTGGTGTCCACGACGAAGGTGCCGATGCCCCGGCGCGTCTCTACCAGCCCCTCTGCCTGCAGCCGCGACATGGCTTCGCGCACCACGGTACGGCTGACGCCGCGTTGTTCGGTGAACGCTTGTTCGGTGGGCAGCTTGCTGCCGGCAGGTAGCTCGCCAGCCAGAATTTGGCGCGACAGGTCGAGCACCAGTTGCTGGGCCAGGCTGAGGCGCCGGTCAGGGGTGTCCCGTTCCATTCAAATGATCCCTTCAAACAAACGATGCGCGATTATACCCGCAGACTTGCGCGCGAACGCACTATAATGCCGGCTGATCACATTAGAGCAAGACGATGTCCGACGTTACCTCTACTGCCTCCGTCAAACCACGCCGCCTCGCCGAAGCGCTGGTCGAGCGCTTTGCCCAACGCATCCGCGAAGGCACCCTCAAACGCGGCGACAAACTCCCCACCGAAGTGCAGATCATGGCCGCCGAAAGCGTCAGCCGGGCAGTCGTTCGCGAAGCCATGTCGCGGATGCAGGCGGCAGGCCTGGTCGATACCCAGCACGGTGTCGGTACCTTCGTTCTCGACATGCCGGCGCCTGAGGGCTTCAACGTGGGGCCGGCGACGATCGCCCAGCTGTCCGATGTGCTCGACCTGCTGGATTTTCGCCTGAGCCTGGAAGTACAGGCGGCGGGCATGGCTGCCGAACGGGCCACGCCGCAGGCGATCGAAGAACTCGAACACGCCCTGCAGGCGCTGCTGGAAGGCCCGGAAAAGTCCGGCAGCACCATCAATGCGGACTTTCAATTCCACCTGAAAATCGCCAAGGCCGCTGGCAACCCCTACCTGATCGATATCATGAAGCACCTGGGTACCAAGCTGATCCCGCGGACCCGGATGAACTCCGCCTACACCGGGCAGAGCCATCGCAGTACCTACCTGGCAGGGATCAACGCCGAACATCAGCAGATTTTCGACGCAATCGTCAGCAAGCAGGTCGATGCAGCGCGCGCGGCCATGTTCCTGCACCTGAGCAATAGCCGCATGCGTCTGCGCGAAGCGCAGCTACGCCAGGCCTTCTATAGCGAGTGACTCCGCTTACTCAGCCTGGGGTGCCGGCACCACGTCGTGGAATGCCAGGCCGGCACTGTCCTTGACCTTCCAGGGGTTGCTGCCATCGGTCTCACTGAACTGGACAGCGTCGAACCTCGAATCCTTCAGGCCATCGATGCGTGCCTTGGCTGGCCCACTGAAACGCACTCGTTCAAACGCCAGCTGCTGGTGATAGGCACCATGCTGGCTGTCGCCCTTGACCTCGATGGCGGCCAGTTGAGCGTTCTCCACCGTCACGTCGCTGACCTGCACATCACGGAACTGCCCCGGGACGGTCGAGCGCTGGTAATCCAGCTTGGCGTTGGGGTCGTTGTAATCCAGGGTAAAAATGAAGGCCTGTTTAGCGGTATTGCGCAGCGCGGAATCGCGGAAGATCACATTGCGCGCCCCGCCACCCATGAAGTTGGTGCTTTTCATGCGCAGGCCGGCATCGGTGCCGTAGGACACATTGTCCTCGGCCAGGATGTTCTGGATCCAGGCCCCGGTATGGCTGCCCGCGACCACCATGCCGTGCCCGTTGTGGAAGTAATTGTTGAAGATCCAGGCGTCTTCCTGAGGTTTCTGCCCCACGGCCTGCGCCCCGGTACCGGCGGCGAAATTGACGCAGTCATCGCCGGTATCGAAGAAATTGTTGAACACCATTGCGCCACGGCTGTTGGCGAACTCGATGCCATCACCGTTATTGGCATCAAAGGTCGTGTGCGTGGTGTTGGCCAGCACCACGTTCTCGGTTTCCAGGTTCATGATGCCGTGGTAAGCCGGGTTGAGCACGGTAATGCCACCGTAGAAGACGTTCTTCACCTCGCGCAGGGTAATCAGCGACGAGCGCATCTGGCCGTAGGCGTCCTTGACGTTCATGCCCTCGGCCACCGCGCGCTCGACCTGGGCCTTGGCCAGCACGCCGTCGTGCATATAACGGGTGTTGTCGCTGGCTCGGTAGGACAGGTCGGCGTTACGTTTCCAGCCATTGCCGTCGATCGTGCCCTTGCCGACGATGCGAATGTTCTCGAAAGCCTGGTGCTTGCGCGGGTCGCGCGGCAAGGCGTTGATCAGCGACGCCGGGCGCACGGTGGTGGAGTACGGGTACTGGATATAGCCGTCGCGCGGGTAGTCTTCGGCGCGTTCCGAGCCCAGCAAAGTTGCGCCTTCGGCAATCTCCAGGGTCATGTCGCTCTTCAGGTAGAGCGCGCCGCTCTTGTAAGTGCCCTTGGGCAGCAGCACCTTGCAGCCCGCCGTACACGCATCGATGGCGCGCTGGATCGCAGCGGTATCCACCGTTGTACCATCACCCTTTGCGCCGTAATGCCTGACATCGAACAGCGCCGCCACGGCGGTGGTGCGCTGAACGACTACAGGGCTGTCGGCCGACTCTTTGCCGTGCCGGTCTACCGAACGCACGGTGAAGCGGTACTGGCTATCGGGCTTGAGGCCTTGGGCAGTGAAGCTGTGGATGGCGATACGGTGATGGAAGTTGCGCGTGTCCTGCTGGTAGAACCGGTCGATGTAAGGTTTGGCTGGAGATACCTGGGCGTTGTTGTCATTGCTGGCGCCCAGCAGCCGGCCATTGGCGTAGACGTGATAGTCGGCAATGTCTGCGTGCTTGGCGGGCTTTTCCCAAACCAGGATGATCTGTTGATCGTCGTAGGCCAGGGTCGGGACCAGGACTTTTGTGGGGGCTTCGAGTGCCCATAGTGGCAGGCTGCAGCCCATGGCCAGGGTGGCCAGCGAAGCTCGGGCAAATGAAAAGACAATCGGCATATTTTATCGTCCTTGCGACTCGGCACTGAAGTCTCGGCTGGCCTGCACGAGCATGCGGGTGTAGTCGTGGCTGGCCAAGTCCTGGCTCAAGGCCTGGCTGTCCAGGCGCTCTACGATCCGCCCCTGCTGCATCACCGCAACCTTGTCGCACAGGTGGCTGACCACGCCCAGGTCGTGGGTCACCATCAGGTAGGTGAGCTTCTCTCGCTGACGCAGGTCCGCCAGCAGGTTGAGAATCTCAGCCTGCACCGAGACGTCGAGCGCCGAGGTGGGTTCATCCAGCAACAGCACGCGCGGTTCGAGGATCAGCGCCCGGGCAATCGCCACGCGCTGGCGCTGGCCGCCAGACAGCTGGTGCGGGTAGCGGTAGCGAAAGCTCTCGTTGAGGCCGACCTTGAGCAGAATGTCGTTGATGCGGTCATCCCGATCGCCCATGGCGTGGATGGTCAGCGGCTCGCGCAAGGCGGTGTCGAGGGTATGGCGCGGGTGCAACGAGCCATACGGGTCCTGGAAGACCATCTGCACCTTGCGAAAGTGCTCCTTGGGCAGCTTGTGCTGCAGCGCCACGCCGGCAATGCTCAGCGCCCCACTCCAATGCCGGTACTGCCCGGCCAGGCAGCGCAACACGGTGGTCTTGCCAGACCCCGACTCCCCCACCAGGCCGAACGACTCACCGTCTTCGACCCTCAAGTCGACGTCGTGCAGCACCTGGTTGAGCGCCGCGCCGACGCCAAAGCTCAGGTTCAGCGATTGTGCTTGGATCATGGACATCGTCAGTACCTCAGCAAGTCAGCCAGTGGGGGTCGCGCTGCAACACCGGCAAGCGCGGGCGGCGGTTGTCCATGCTCGGCAAGGCTGCCAGCAGGCCACGGGTGTAAGGGTGTTCGGCGTAGTGCAGGTCGCAGGCGGCAAGCGATTCGACCACCCGCCCGGCATACATCACCAGCACCCGATCGCAGTAATTGCGCACCAGGTTGAGGTCGTGACTGACGAAGATCAGCCCCATCTGCTGCTCGACCACCAGCTCTTCGAGCACGTTGAGCACCTGCTGGCGCACCGACACGTCGAGCGCTGAAGTCGGCTCGTCGGCGATGATCACCTCCGGGTTGGTGATCACCATCATGGCGATCATGATGCGCTGGCCCATGCCGCCGCTGACTTCATGCGGGTACAGGTTGTAGACCCGCTGCGGGTCGCGGATATGCACCTTCTCCAGCATCAGCAGCACCCGCTCGCGGGCCTCGCTGCGGCTGGCCTTGTGGTGCGCAAGATAAGCCTCGGCGATCTGCTCGCCGACCTTGACCACCGGGTTGAGCGAGTACTTGGGGTCTTGCATGATCATCGAAATGCGCTGGCCGCGGATCTTCTGCATGGCCTTTTCGCTGGCACCGAGCAGGTCGACATCGCCGAACTGCAGGGCCTTGGCAGTAATCTGCGTGCTGGCCGGGTGCAGTTTGAGCAGGCTGCGCCCGACCGTGGACTTGCCCGAACCGGACTCACCGACAATGGCAAGCTTCTCGCGGCCCAAGGTGAACGACACATCGCGTACCGCGTGCATTTCTTTCTTGCCATTGACGAAACGCACGTTGAGCGAATCGACATTGAGTTTGAGCGTCGACATGAAACCTCCCGTTATTCGCTACGTGGATCGAGAATGTCCCGCAGGCCATCGCCCAACAGGTTGAACGCCAGGCTCACCAGCATGATTGCCGCGCCAGGTACCGCGACCAGCCACCAGCATTCGAGCATGTAGCGCCGGCCGGTGGAGATCATCGCGCCCCACTCCGGCAGCGGTGCCTGCGCACCCAGGCCGAGGAATCCCAGGGCCGCAGCGGTGAGGATGATCCCGGCCATGTTCATGGTCAGGCGGATGATCACCGATGACAGGCACATCGGCACGATGTGGCGCAGGATGATCCGCGTCGACGAGGCCCCCTGCAGTTCCACCGCGACCACGAAGTCGGCCTTGCGCAGCGACAGGGTCTCGGCCCGCGCCAGGCGTGCGATCGGTGGCCACGAGGTCAGGGCGATGGCGACCACCGCATGCTCAAGGCCAGGGCCAAGGGCGGCAATGAAGGCCAGCGCCAGCACCAAGCTGGGGAACGAAATGAAGATGTCGGTGATACGCATGAACACCGTGTCGACGATGCCACCGAAGTAGCCCGACACGGTGCCGATGAACAGCCCGATCGGGCCGACGATGACGGTCACCAGGGTAATGATGTAGAGGGTGATGCGTGAGCCGTAGACCAGCCGGCTGAAAATGTCGCGGCCGTATTCGTCGGTGCCGAACCAGTGTGCGGCGCCCGGTGCCTGCAAGGCATTGGCGAGGTTCTGCACCACCGGGTCGTGGGTGGCGATCCACGGCGCGAAGGCGGCCACCACCACCAACAGCAAGGCAACCAGCAGGCCGGCCAGGGTCATCGGGTTGCGCAGCAGGTGGCGCAGCACCCGCAGGCTGCTCTTGTACAACGCGTCGAAGCTCGAAGCCGGCGAATGGTCAGCCTGTGGCTTGGCGCTTGTTCCGGTATCAGAAATATTGGCAATCATCGGCATGCTCTCAACGTTGCTTGTAGACGCCCAGGTAGCGGGTCGCTTCGGCGTCATCGCCGGTAAAGCCCTTGATGTCCAGCGCACTCACGGCGGTGTCGGTCATCTGCGAGATCATCATGATCGGCCCGGCCTGTTCGTCGTAACGCTGCTGCGCCTGGTGGTACAGGTTCAGGCGCTTGTCTGCATCGCGTTCGACCCCGGCCCGGTCGATCAGCGTATTGAGCTGTTGATCGAAGAACGACGCCCGCCAACCCTGGAAGTTGGGCAGGCCGGCGCTGTCGCTGTTGTCCGGGTTGTAAGCGAAGGTGCGCAGGCTGAAATACGGATGCGGATAGCGCTCGGCACCGCGGGCCACGATCATCTCGAAATTGCGCGCACGCATGGCGCCATACACCTGGTTGCCGGTGCCGGTGACGATGTTGGCGGTGATACCGCCCTCGGCCAGGGTCGCCTGCATGCGCGCGGCAATGTCGATGAAGGGCGGCTCGGACAAGGTGCGAATGGTGGTGGTGAACCCTTGCGGGTAGCCGGCTTCGCTCAGCAGCGCCTTGGCCTTGGCCACGTCGAGCGTGTAGCCAGGATCGGGCAGGCGGGCTTGCAGGCCCAGCTGCATCGGCTGCTGGTTGAGCGTGCCGTAATGCGGCATCACCTGCTGGTCGATGCCCTGGTAGTCGATCAAATTGCGCACCGCTTCGCGGACCTTGCGGTTGGCGAACTCGGGTTGCTTCATGCTCATCGCCACGTAGTACATCGTGCCGCGTTGCAGCGGCTGCACCTGCAGCCTGGCAGCGCTCTCGATGGCCTTGATGTCGGGCGCGGCCATGCCGTACGCCAGGTCGAGGTCGCCACGTTCGAGCATCAGGCGCAGCGATTGCGACTCGGTCATGTGCCGCACCAGCACCCGCTTCATCTTGGCCGGGCCCGCCCAGTAGCCGTCGAAGCGGGTCATCACCAGTGCGTCGTTGGCGCTCCACTTGCTCAGCGTGAACGGGCCGCTGCCGGCCTCGTTGGTCACCAGCCAGGCCGCGCCGAGATCGCCATTCTTTTCGTGCTTGAGCACAGCCAGGCGGTCGACGACCACCGCGCTGGGTGACGTCGCCAACGAATCGATCAGCAGCAGCGGGGCCGCCGGCTGAGGCAGGTTGACCACCAGGGTGTGAGCGTCGCTGGCGCGGATCAGCCCCTGGATGTTGTCGGCGCTGTAGCCATAGGCCTTCCAGGTGGTGGCTAGGCCATAGTTGAGTTTCATCACGCGGTACAGCGACCAGGCCACGTCTTCGGCCGTCAGCGGGTTGCCGGAGTGAAACGTGACGTCGCTGCGCAGGTGGAAGGTAATCTGCTGGCCGTCTTCGCTGATCTCCCAGCGTTCGGCCAGCTGCGGCAGGTGCTGTTCCGGATTGCCCTGGTCGCGCTTGACCAGCGTGTCATAGAGATTGGCATTGACGCCCGAGGCGTCCAGGCCGGGAGCGTTGGCCGGGTCGATGGAAAACAGGTTGACCATGCTCATGCCGATGATCAACTGGTCCGCAGGGGTCTTGGCCTGTACCGCAGCCATGGGCGCCAGTACCAACGCCATGCCCAGCAGGCTCATGTGCAGGGGGGAACGTAAAGTCTTCATTGAGCGTCCTTCTTTTTATAATTGTTCACGCTGACCCCGCAGGGCTCAGCGGGTCCTTGGATCGAACACCTTGTACAGGGCATCACTGATCAGGTTGAGGGCGACGAAGATCAGGCCGATCACCAGCACGCAGCCCATCACCGCGTTCATGTCCCCCAGCAGCAAGCTGCTGGTGAGGTACTGGCCAAAGCCGGGCCAGGCGAACACCGTCTCGATCAATACCGCACCTTCGAGCAGTGAGCCGTAGGCCAGGGCCACCACCGTCAGCAGTTGCACCAGGATGTTGCGAAAGGCGTGGTTCCACACCACCTGGCGCCGCGACAGGCCCTTGACCCGTGCGGTGATGATGTATTCCTGGGACAACTGCTCGAGCATGAAACTGCGGGTCATGCGGCTGATGTAGGCCACCGAGTTCAGGCCAAGGATCAGCCCAGGCAGGACGATGTGCCGCACAGCGCTGCTGAAGGCTTCCCAGTCGCCGGCAAGCGCCGTGTCGATCAGCAGCAGGCCGGTGACGTCCGGCACCATGCCGTCATAGGCCAGGTCGATCCGCCCTGCCCCGCCAGCCCAGCCGAGCCAGGCGTAGAACACCAGCAGGCCCATCATGCCGACCCAGAAGATCGGCGTGGAATAGCCGAACAGGGTGATGACCCGCGCCACATGGTCGCCGACTCGTCCCTGGTTGCTGGCCGCGACCACGCCCAGCGGCAGGCCGATAAGGATGCCGAACAGGATCGCCAGGGTGGCCAGCTCAATGGTCGCCGGGAACACCCGCCTGATGTCATCGAGCACCGGGTGGCCGGTGAGCAGCGCATTGCCGAAATCACCGTGCAGCAGGTCGTTCAGGTACAGCCCGAACTGGGTCCAGATCGGTTTGTCCAGGCCCATGGCCCGGTACACCTGGTCGTAGGTTGAGCTATCGGCATCCGGCCCGACCACGGCCAGCACCGGGTCCAGCGGCATCACCCGGCCGATGAAAAAGGTCAGCGCCAGCAGGCCAAGCAAGGTCACCAGCACCGTGCTGGCACGGCGCGCCGCGGCAGAGACACGCGGG
Source organism: Pseudomonas sp. NPDC090752 (assembly GCF_055584805.1). Lineage (NCBI taxonomy): Bacteria > Pseudomonadati > Pseudomonadota > Gammaproteobacteria > Pseudomonadales > Pseudomonadaceae > Pseudomonas > Pseudomonas sp. NPDC090752. Next base: position 215,707 of record NZ_JBVJLI010000006.1, read on the forward strand.
CCCATCACAGAGGCAGTCGAAAGCAACATAACAAGCTCCTGAAAAAACGTTCAGCAAACACCGAGGCGCGCACCGCTCATCGCGACTTGTAGACGTCTTTATAACGGGTGGTGGCCGCGCTGTGGGCCTGATAGTTCTGTACATCGTGGTACAGCACCACGGTGTCGGTCATCTGCGAGATCGGCAGAATCGCCCCCACCTGCGCGTCCAGGCTTTGTTGGATCTGCTGGTACTGGGCCTGCTGCCGGGCCTTGTCGGGCTCGACTTCGGCCTGCTCGATCAGGCTGTTCAACTCAGGGCTGTAGAACGACGTGCGCCAGCCCTGGAAGTTGCTGAGCTTGGCTTCGTCGCGGTTGTCGGGGTTGTACACCAGGGTGCGCAGGCTTGAATGCGGATGCCGCTCGGCCCCGCCGCCGCCGCGGCCGACCAGGATGTCGAAGCTGCGCTCGCGCATGGCGCCGTAGATCTGGTTGCCGGTGCCGGTGACGATGGTTGCTTGGATGCCGGCCTGGGCCAGGGTCGCCTGCAGGCTGGAGGCGATGTTGATGAACGGCGGCTCGGTCAGTACACGAATGGTGGTCTTGAAGCCGTTGGGGTAACCCGCCTCGGCCAGGAGCTTTTTCGCCTGCTCCACGTTCAGCGTGTAGCCCGGATCATCCAGGCGTGCCGGCAATCCCAGCGGCAGCGGGCGCTGGTTGAGCTGCCCATAGTGCGGCATGACCGTCTGGTTGATGCCCTGGTAGTCGATCAGCGCACGCACGGCCTGGCGCACGCGGGCGTCGTCGTAAGGCTTGTTCTTGACGCTCAGCGCCACGTAGTAGAGGGTGCCGCGCTGCACGGTCTGGGTACGCACCTGGTCGGATGTTTCCAGTGCCTCGATGTCCGGTGCCGACATGCCCTTGGCCAGGTCCAGGTCGCCACGCTCGACCATCAGGCGCAACGACTGCGACTCGGTCATGTTGCGCATGACTACGCGCTTGAGCTTGGCCGGGCCACCCCAATACCCGTCGAAACGGCTCATCAGGATCACATCGTTGGCGCGCCAGTCATTGAGGATGAACGGGCCACTGCCGGCCGCATGGGTGGTCAGCCAGGCGCCCCCCATGTCGTTGCCCTTCTGGTGCTGCTGGACGATCTTGCGGTCGAGAATGAATGCGCTGGGCGAAGTGGCCAGGGTATTGAGCAGCAACAGCGGGTCGGTCGGGCGCGGCAGCTCGACCACGAAGGTGTGTTCATCCACGGCGCGCAGGTACTGGTCGACGTTGCCGGCGGTGAAGCCGTAAGCCTTCCAGGTCGAGGCCAGCGCCAGGTTGAGCTTGAGCACGCGCTGCAGCGACCAGGCGACGTCTTCGGCACTCAGCGTATTGCCGGACTGGAACTTGACGCCCTGGCGCAGGTTGAACGTGAGGGTCTTGCGGTCATCGCTGACCTGCCAGCGCTCGGCCAGTGCCGGCAGCAGCTGGTCCGGGTTGCTGGCATCCTGAACCAGCAGCATGTCGTAGAGGTTGGCATTGACCTCCGAGACATCCAGCCCCGTGGCAGCAGCGGGGTCCAGCGACAGCAGGTTGATCATGCTCATGCCGACGATCAGCTGGTCGGCCGGGGTTTTTGCGAAAGCAGCAGGTACCGAGGTCATCGCCAGCGACGCAGCCAGGACCCCCGCCCAGAATGTGGGGAGTACGCTCATGTGAGATTGCCTTTTTATAGTTATTGGACTCTCGGGCGGCCCGCTGTCAGGCGGGCCGCCATGCACGAATCAGAAGCTGTGCAGCGTGTTGGTCTCGACGTAGTCGAAGTCGATCTCCTCGCCCAGGCCAGGTAGATCGGACAGGTGCACGAAGCCGTCTTCATCCATCGGGTCGACCAGGCGCTTGAGGTACGCCGGCACCTCGTCATAGTTAAGGAACGGGTGCAGCAGGCCGCGCTCGTACCAGGTGCAGTTCTTGATCGCGCCGACCACCGCCAGGTTGGCCGCGCCGTTGCCATGGATCTCGCAGTTCATGCCGAACGACTCGGCCATGTGCGCCACCTTCAGGCACGGTGAGATGCCTCCCACACCGGCGACCCCCGCGCGCAGGATGTCACAGACATCGTTCTTCACCCAGCTGGCCCGGCTCAGGTGCTTGCCGCCCAGGCTCTCCGGCCCCAGCACCGGAATGTCCAGCTGCCCGGCCAGCCAGGCATAGGATTCGGCAGAGTCCTCCATCATCGGTTCTTCGAACCAGGTGAAGTCGAGTTTTTCCAGGGCCCGGCCGATGGTCAGGGCTTCGGTGCGGCTGTACCAGTGATAGCCATCGATCATCAGCGCGATGTCCGGGCCGACGGCCTCGCGCACGGCGGCGCAGGCCTTGATGTCCATGCTCACGCTGGGCGCAAACGACACCGGTGGCATCCAGGTGTGCAGCTTGATCGCCTTGTAGCCGCGCTTGACCAGGGTCTCGGCAAAGCGGCCGTACTCGTCCGGGGTCGACAAGCCACCTTCGAGTTCATCGCCACACATGGTCGAGCCGTAGGCAGGCACCTTGTCGCGGTAGCCGCCAATCAGCTTGTGCACCGGCAGGTTCAGCTTGCGCCCGGCCCAGTCCCACAGCGCCTGCTCGACCAGCGCCAGAGCACGGTCGGTCAACTGGCTGGCACTGCCGCGCTGCCAGTGCGCGAGATCGTGCCAGATCTTTTCCCGGTCGAAGGCGTTGGCGCCAACCAGCACCTTGCGCACGAAGCCGTCGAGCACATACGGGCGGATCAGTTCAGGGGCGCCCAACGCATACCCTTCGTTGCCGCACTCGGTGCGGATGCGCAGCAACGCCATCTGGGCCTGGGTCACATCGCCCGGGTGGGCATGGCCCGCGCTGTCGACGGCGCGGCGTGTGGGGTAGGAAAAAACCTGGACGTTTACGGCGGTGATGATCATGGACGTCTGAGCCTTCTTATTGGATTTGTGGCGGGTGAGTCACGCTCTGGCAGTGATCCTACGTCATCATACAACTTTTGAAAAGCACCCCTTGTAATCTTTCAAAAACTGTCTGATTAGCTCACAGTTTCGCCTTTTCTTGCCCACTCGAAACCAACACACCTAGCAAGATAAGCTTGTAAGCAGCTTCTTAGAGGCGTCATGTCACGTCATCCGACAACATCACATAAAATCGTAGACAACCACCATGTCGTACGATAACTTACGAAAAAGTTCGCCCAGGAGCCCTACCCACCCCTACCGACCCGACGCTGACGCTGCACCTCATAACGACCTCAACAAAAACAAAAAAAGAAGATCGCATGAACACCACACTCCGCCTGCTCGTTGCTGTCAGTACCCTCGGCCTGTCGTTCCATGCCTGCGCGGACTCGGCCAGCATCAACTACCGCCACGGTTACACCGAAGACGACAGCATCCACTCCGACCGGATCAAGCTCAGTTACAGGAAGGACAGCGGCCTGGGTTTCGCCGCCGAGATCAAATACAAGACTGCGGGCGATCGTGAAGACGTCGCCTACGACAACATGGTCAACAACGGCCATGAGTTCACCGTGGACTACAACTACAAGCTCAGCCCACGCTCGACGCTGACGCCCGCGTTCCAGATGGACAGCTCCAAGGACTCCACCACCTACAAGTTCGGCCTCAAGTACAGCTACAAGCTCTCCGACACCTGGTACGCCGCGGGCCGCGTGCGCCAGGATGCGCGCAGCCTCGACCGCGACCAGGTCGATCATTCCTGGGCCGACCGCGCCAAGGACAACCAGAACACCACACGCCTGGAAGGCTGGCTCGGCTATACGCCCAAAGGCCCTTGGGCGTTCGAGTACCAGTACATCCATTTCCAGACCGACTACATCCGCTACGACAACAAGAAAAGCGACTACGAGCAGAACATGATCATCAAGTACAAGCTCGACAAGCAGTGGGCGCCGTTCATGGAAATCGGTGACATCAAGGTCAATTCGTACACCGACGACCGTCAGGCCCGCTGGCGTGTCGGGGTCCAGTACAACTTCCTGTAAACCACGCTCCCAATAAAAAAGGCGTTCGTCATGACCACACCCTTGAGTAAACCCTTCAATCGCATCCTGCTGACCGGCGCCGCCGGCGGGCTGGGGCAGATCCTGCGCGATGCGCTGCAGGCGCACGCACAGGTCGTGCGCGCCTCGGACATCAGCGCGATGGCGCCAGCAGCTGGCGTGCATGAGGAAGTGTTCAGCTGCAACCTGGCCGACAAGGCCGCCGTTCTGGCGCTGGCCGAGGGCGTGGATGCCATCGTGCACATGGGCGGAATCTCGACCGAACGGGCATTCGAAGCCATTCTCGACGCCAACATCCGCGGCACCTTTCATATCTATGAAGCAGCGCGCAAGCACGGGATCAAGCGAGTGGTGTTCGCCAGCTCCAACCATGTGACCGGCTTCTATCCGCAGGACCAGCAACTGGATGCGCACGCCCCACGCCGCCCGGATTGCTATTACGGGTTGTCCAAGTCGTACGGTGAAGACCTCGCGACCTTCTACTACCACCGCTACGGCATCGAAACCGTGAGCCTGCGCATCGGCTCGTCGTTCCCCGAGCCGCGCAACCTGCGCATGCTGTCGACCTGGCTGAGCTACCCCGATCTGGTTCACCTGCTGGAGCGCGCCCTGCTTGCCGAGAACGTCGGCCACACCGTGGTCTATGGCGTCTCAGCCAACCGTGACCTCTGGTGGGACAACCGCTACGCCGCCCACCTGGGCTTCGACCCGCAAGACAGCTCCGAGCGTTTTCGTGCCCGCATGGAGCAAATGCCCAAGCCCGCGACCGATGATCCCAGCGCCCAGTTGCAAGGTGGCGCGTTCACTACCGCTGGCCCTTTTGGCGACTGAATCCGGAACCTGCCCATGATTGCCGAACTGATCATCGACGCACGCAATGCCACGGGCGAAAGCCCGGTCTGGCAAGCACAGGAAAACGCCCTCTACTGGGTGGACATCCCCGCCGGTCGTCTGCACCGCTGGCAACTGGACGGCCAGACCCAGTCCTGGCGGGCCGACCAGGTGCTCGCTTGCATTGCCCGCACCCCGCAGGGGCACTGGCTGGGCGCGCAACAAAGCGGGTTGTTCCGCCTCACGCCCCAGGCCGACGGCCGCCTGCATGCCGAACCCTGCGCCAGCGTCGAACACGCAAGGCCCGGCATGCGTTTCAACGACGGTCGCTGCGACCGCCAGGGCCGCTTCTGGGCGGGCACCCTGCAAAGCAGCCTGGCTGCCGACCAGGCCGGCGCACTGTACCGCTATGACCCAAAGCCAGATGGACCGGTGCAGGCCTTGCACGCCCAGTTGCAGGGCCTGAACGTGCCCAACGGCCTGGCGTTCAGCCCCGATGGCAAAACAATGTATCTGTCCGACTCGCACCCCAGCGTGCAGCTGATATGGGCCTTCGATTACGACATCGACAGCGGCACGCCGCACAACCGCCGGGTGTTCGTCGACATGAACCAGCATCCCGGGCGCCCCGATGGTGCAACGGTCGACGCCGATGGCTGCTACTGGATCTGCGCGATCGATGCCGGCCAGGTGCTGCGCTTCACGCCGCAAGGCCAACTGGACCGCGCGCTTGACGTTCCGGTGAAGAAACCGACCATGTGCGCATTCGGCGGCCCCAGGCTGGACACCTTGTTCGTGACCTCGATCCGCCCCCAGGGCATCGACCTGAGCGACCAACCACTGGCCGGTGGCGTATTTGCCCTCAACCCGGGGGCACAGGGCTTGCCTGAGGTGCAGACGCGCGCCTGATCACCCGGCATCCAGATGACTAAGCTAAATCCGCACGCTAGACTCCGAGCTTGAATATGACCGTAATCACTTCGTTTACCTGAAATATTCGGCAGTCACGCAGGCAGCCGGTATTCGCCATACCGGCAGGTGCCCATGACTTTGCAATCCCACGTCGACTTGACCAACTGTGGTCGAGACCCTGGACTGGGCCGGCGACCCCAACAAGACCTATGAAAGCGGCCCGCTGGGTGAACGCCTGACCCCTCGCAAGAGCTTTGCCGTGTGGAAACAGGCCGTGCACCAGCATTGCCTGCCCTGGAGCGAACAAGACCGCCAGTTCGGCGAAGCTATCCGCGCCGCGATCGTCGAGGTTGCCCTGCACAACAGCGAGCTGCTGGCCGATGAGCGTTCCCGATCGGACGTGCGCCAGCGGATGCTCAATGAAGAGCTCAACCACCGAGTCAAGAACATTCTCTCGCTGATCGGTGCCTTGGTCGCCCACCCGACTTCGGAGAACCAGACCCTCAACGGCTACGTGGCAACCCTGAAGGGACGTATCCAGGCGTTGTCTCTGGCCCACGACCAGGTCGTGCGAGGTGACGGTGGCGGACGTTTCTCCGCGCTGCTGGAAGCTGAGCTATCGCCTTACCGCACCTCGGCCGATGCACTCGAACTGTGGGGCCCCAACCTGCTCCTCGATGCCCGTGCCTTTTCCGTGCTGGCGCTGGTGCTGCACGAATTGGCGACCAACGCCGCCAAGTATGGTGCGCTGTCGCGGGCCGGCGGCAAGCTGTCGGTGACCTGGGTGGTCGATGCGGGGGGCGCTTGCGAAATCACCTGGTGCGAGAGCGGTGGGCCAACGGTGCGCCCGCCAACGCGCAGCGGCTTCGGCTCGGTACTGATCGAACGCAGCATTCCGTTCGATCTCGGCGGTAGCAGCAACCTTGAATACAGGCCCGAGGGCGTGTTTGGGCTGTTCAGGATTCCTGCCAAACACCTGACCTTGGTGGAAGACGCTGTTGCCGACGCAGCGCCGGTGGCGCAAACGCTACCGCAAGTGGACTACACGCGCCTGGTCGATGCTTGTGTGCTGATACTCGAAGACCAACTGGTGATTGCGGTCGGCCTTGAGCAGATTCTGGCCGATGCGCATGTAGAGGATGTCCTGACGGCAAGCTCCGAGGCAGAAACGATGAAGCTGCTGCTTGAGCGTAAACCGGATGTAGTAGTGCTGGACATCAACCTCGGTACCGGCACATCCATTGCCGTGGCCGAAGAACTCACCCGGCTAGACATCCCGTTCCTGTTCGCCACCGGCTATGGCGACAGCATCAGCATCCCCGGCCATTTGAAGCATGTGCCGGTGGTGCGCAAGCCCTATGATGCTGTCTCGATCCTGTCCAACCTGGAAAAGCTGCTTGCCTAGTGCGCTCTGCGACCTATTTCTCAGCGGTATAGCAGGGCATTGTGGGAGCGGGCTTTTCCCGCGAAGCAGACACCGCGCTGGATGGCACGGGCTTCGCCCGTGTTCGCGGGACAAGCCCGCTCCCACAGGAATTGCGCAACTCTTTAAATTTTGAGCAAGACAGTTGCTCCCACCGGGACCGCGCGAGCTTTTGAATTTTGAGCACAGGCGTCGCGCAGGGCTCTTACAACGCCTGGCCCTGCAAGATCAGATCAGCGCCCTTCTCCGCCACCATCAACACCGCAGCATGGGTATTGCCCGAGGTGACGTTGGGGAAGATCGACGCATCGACGATGCGCAACCCTTCCAAACCATGCACCTTGAGCCGCGTGTCCACCACCGAGGTCTGCTCGTCCGGCCCCATCGCGCACGAGCCGCACAGGTGGTAGATGGAACCGCAGTTCTCGCGGAAGTACGCCAGCATCTGCTCCTCGCTCTGTACGGCCGGCCCAGGCAGCACCTCTTCCACGGTGATGCCCTTGAGCGCCGGCGCCTGCATGATCTTGCGCATCAGCTGGCTGCCCTGGATCACCTCGTCGATATCCTTTTGCGTGGTCAGGTAGTTCGGGTCGATCAGCGCGGCATCGCGCGGGTTGGCCGAGGCGATCTCGACATGGCCACGGCTGGTCGGGCGGCAGGGGTTGAAGCACAGCAGGAAGCCTGAGTAAGGTTCCGGCTTGAGGCTGGCCTTGTTGTTCTTCGGGATCTGGTACGACAGCGGGTTGAAGTACAGCTGCAGGTTGGGGTTCTGCTCACCTTCGGCACCCCGGAAGAAACCGCCCGCCTGGTTGACGCTCATGGCCAGCGCGCCTTTGCGCGTCAGCAGGTATTGCAGGCCGAGCTTCATTTGCCCGAGCAGCGAGCTGAGCTGGTCGTTCAGGGTCGGGATATTGGCCTTGTAGTAATAGCTGACGCACAGGTGATCCTGCAGGTTGCGCCCCACGGCCGGCAATTGCTTGACCTGGGTGATGCCATGACGGTCGAGCAATGCCCGGTCGCCGACGCCGGACAGTTGCAGGATTTTCGGCGTATCCACCGCGCCCGCACACAGAATCACTTCCCTGCGCGCCGTGAAGGTGCGCGAAACCCCCTTCTGGCTGACCAGCACACCGGTGGCCCGCTGCCCCTCGAACACTACACGGTCTACCAGCGCATGATGCTCGACGGTCAGGTTCGGCCGCTGCAACGCCGGGTGCAGGTGCGCAAAACTGCTGGAGCAGCGCTGGCCATTACGGGTGTTGACGTCATAGATGCCCGCCCCTTCGAACGTCGGCCCGTTGAAGTCGTCGCTGCGCGGGTAGCCCAGCTCTTCGCAGCCCTTGAGAAACACGTCGCAGATCGGGTGCGTCTGGCCCTTCATCGGGGTGATGCTGATCGGGCCGGTGCCGCCGTGGTACTCGCTGTCGCCCAGCGGGTGGTTCTCCAGCTTGCGAAAGTACGGCAACACGTCCTTGAAGCCCCAACCCGGGTTGCCCTTGGCGGCCCAGTCATCGAAGTCGTGGGCCTGGCCGCGCACATAGATCATCGCATTGATCGAGCCCGAGCCGCCCTGCACCTTGCCGCGCGGTGCATACAATGCGCGCCCGCCAAGCTGCTGCTGCGGCTGGCTGTAGTACATCCAGTTGTAGGTCGGGTTGTAGTACATCTTGGCGAAGCCGACCGGGATCTTGAACCAGAACGAATCGTCCTTGCCGCCCGCCTCCAGCAGCAACACGGAATGCTTGCCCGAAGCGGACAGGCGGTTGGCCAGGATGCAACCGGCAGCACCCGCGCCGGCGATGATGTAGTCGTATGTCATGCAGGTTACCGCGTAAGTCGGGTTGAACGCCGCCCGATGCCGGGCGGCATCGGGTCAGCCTTTGGCCGGCGAGATGTCGCGCACGTCGGCTGGGGTCGGGGCCATCTGCAGGTGCAGGCGCTGGCCGGTGTACGGGGTGTGCTCGCGCACCACGTCCATGTTCAGCTCCACGCCCAGGCCAGGCTCGCTGGACGGGATGATGTAGCCGTCTTCCCACTGCAGCGGTTTGTTCAGCACCTGAGCGTGGAAGCCGCCCCAGGTCTCGATGCTTTCCTGGATCAGGAAGTTCGGCGTGCAGGCCGCCAGCTGGAAGCTGGCCGCTGCGCCGATCGGGCCGTTGTACAGGTGCGGGGCGATCTGCGCGTAGTACACCTCGGCCAGGCTGGCGATCTTCTTCGCCTCCAGCAGTCCGCCGCAGCGCGCCACGTTCATCTGCAGAATCGAGGCGCCGCCGGCCTGCAGCAGCTTGAAGAACTCATATTTGGTGGTCAGCCGCTCGCCGGTGGCGATGGGGATGCTGGTCTTGCCGGCGACCTGGGCCATGGCGTCTTCCTGCCCTGGCGGGATGGGCTCCTCGAACCATAGCGGGTCGTACTTTTCCAGGCGCTTGGCCAGGCGGATGGCCGAGGACGGCACCATTTGCCCATGGGTGCCGAACAGCAGGTCGCACTTGTCGCCGACTGCTTCGCGGATCTTGCGGCAGAAGGTTTCACAGCGCTCCAGCACCTCCAGCGAGATCTGGTGCCCCGAGTAAGCGGTATACGGCCCGGCCGGGTCGAATTTCACGGCGGTAAAGCCCTTGTTCATGTTCTGCACGGCGCACTCGGCGGCCAGGTCCGGGTCGTCGTAGTCGTACTCGCCCTGGCTGTTGACCGGGTACAGGTAGGTGTAGGAGCGCAGGCGCTCATGCACCTTGCCGCCCAGCAACTCGTAGACCGGCTTGTTCGCCGCCTTGCCGATGATGTCCCAGCAGGCCATCTCCAGGCCGCTGACCACACCCATCATGGTCAGGTCCGGGCGCTGGGTGAAGCCACTGGAGTAGGCCTGGCGGAAGAAACGCTCGATGTGGTGCGGGTCCTGGTCGAGCAGGTAACGCTCGAACACGTCCTCGATGATCGGCAGCATGGCCTTGGGGCCGAAGGTTGCGGCGTAGATCTCGCCGACGCCTTCGATGCCGCAGTCGGTACGCAGCTTGACGAACAGCCAGTACATGCCACCAATGTGCGGTGGCGGGACGGCGACGATATGGGTTTCAAGGGCGACGATTTTCATCTCAGGCACCTGTGTTCTGAAGGGATGCTTTGCGGTTTACCCGGGCGCGCAGTGCCACTGCCGCCAGGGTGCCAATCAGCCCCACGCTGCCGACGTAGCCGAAATAGAGCTTGTAGCCGAGGGCGCCTGGGAAATGTTCGGTGAGGTAGCCGTTGATCAACGGAATGAAGGCATCGGGCAAGTAGCCGATCACCGAGACGATGCCGATGGCAAGGCCGGTGATGCGCAGCGGGATGTCGCAGGTATCCAGGATCGCCCAGTACAGGCCACGGATGGCGTAGGTCATCAGGCCGATGAAGATCACCGTGGCGATCAGCAGACCCAGGCTGTTCAGCGCCGGGAACAGGATCAGCCCGAACACCCCGAGGGACGCCAGCAGCATGGCGACGATCAACACCGAGACATTGCTGAACTTGTCGCCCAGCCAGCCGCCACCGATCCCGCCAATAGGCCGCATCCACAGCTTGATGGTGGTGATGGTGCCGGCCATTACGGCGGTCATGCCGCTGCCTTGCAGGTAATCGGAGAAGCTGTAGGTGGCCCAGAAGATGTGGTAGCCGCAGAACACGATGGCGGTCACCAGCCAGAGTTCGGGGATTCTCACCAGGGTCGCCAGGTCGGCCAGCAGGTTGAACCTGCCCTTCTCAACCGGCTCGGTCGCTTCCATGGACTTGGGGTCCTTGAGCAGCACCAACACGGAACCAATGGCCATACAGGTGAAGGAGTACAGATAGACCACCTGACGGAAGCCCTCGGCCGCCGATTCCCCACGCGTCTCGGTCGCCAGCGCGAACAGGGCCAGCGCCACGGTCGCCAGCAACGCTTCAACCAGGCCACGGCCACCGTCGAGGATACCGAAGAAGCGGCCCTGCTCGGAATGCCGGGCGATCATCTTCACCCGCTTGAGCACCGAGGCCCAGAACGTCAGGCCTGTGGTCAGGCCCCAGCAACCGAAGATCACCAGCAGCGACGACATGCCCGGCGCGGTGGAATACCACAGCCCCAGGGCACCAGTGGCCACCAGCGAGAAGAAGATCAGAAAGCGTGGCGCAATGCGGTCGGCCAGCCAGCCGCTGGGCAGGTAGCTGAGCAGGAAGATCGTACCGAGCATGGAATACAGGTAGCCCAGCTCGCTGTGGTTGATCTGGAACACCTCCAGCATGGTGGTCTGATAGACCTGGCGCAGGTAGAGGATCGGGTAGATGGCGCCAGCGGCGAGCACCAGCAGCAGGAGTTGGAAATAGCGACTTCCCTTGTCGCTGTTGCCCTGGGCAAGGGCGGCAGAACCCTGAACAGCGGCAGCATTGGCAGCATGCTTGGACATGGATGAGGCCTCGGGCAGCCCGCACTACGGGCCTGCCTGTTGATTGTTTTTATTGGGGGTGAAACGGCTGCACGCGTGCGTACAGCTTGCTACGTGCCGCTCAGTACTTCATGACCACCAGTCGGGTCTGGGTGAATTCGAGCATCCCGTGCTTGCCGTCGTCGCCGCCCAGGCCCGAGCGCTTCCAGCCGGCGTGGAAGCCCTGGTAGGGGTCGGCCGGGGTGCGGTTGACGTACAGCTCGCCCGCTTCGATGGCGCCCGCCACTTTCATGGCGGTGCGGTAGTTCTCGCTGTAGAGCACCGAGGACAGGCCGAACTGGTGATCGTTGGCCATGGCCAGGGCATGGTCGATGTCGCGGTAGCTGAGCAGCGCCAGCACTGGGCCGAAGGTTTCTTCCTGGACGATTTCCATGTCCTGGCGGCAGTGGCTGAGCAGGGTCGCCGGGTAGAAATGACCTGGGCCATCTGGCAGCACGCCGCCGGTTTCCAGCACGGCGCCTTGGGCCAAGGCGCGCTCGACCATGGCGTGGATGTTGCGGCGCGCAGCGGCGTTGACCAGCGGCCCCATCAGTTGCGGGTCCAGGGCGCGGTTGCCGAAGCGCACCGCTTCGAACTTGGCCTTGAGCAATGCCAGCAGGCGGTCGTGCACGCTTTCGTGGGCGTACACCCGTTCAACTGCCGTGCACAGCTGGCCGCAGTGGGTGGTCTTGGAGCCGACAATGGCGCTTGCTGCCTGCTCAAGGTCGGCGTCGGCCTCGACGATGACCGGAGTCTTACCGCCAAGCTCCAGCGACGGCTTGGCGATGTTGGCCTTGCAGTAGTCGAGCACGATGCGCCCGGCGTTGACGCTGCCGGTCAGGGTGATCAAGCCGACGGCGGGGTGCGTGCACAGGCTGGCGGCGGTGGCATGGTCCATGGTGAGGATGTTCAGCACGCCCGCCGGCAAGCCGGCCTGTTGCGCGGCGCGGGCGATCTCGAAGGCCGACAGCGGAGTGTTGTTGCTCGGCCGTACCACCACGGTGTTGCCAGCAATCAGCGCCGGAGCGACCTTGCGCAGCAGGGTGTAGACCGGGTAGTTGAACGGGATCAGGCAGGCCACCACGCCAATCGGTTCGCGGTGCAAGAAGAGCTTTTCGTCCGGGGTGTCGCTGGGGATGATCTCGCCTTCGATGCGCCGTGCCCATTCGGCGTGGTAGCGGGTGATCTGCGCCGCGTAGCGGGCTTCGTTGCTGGCGTCGCTCAGGCTTTTGCCAGACTCGCAGGCCAGCGCCTCGCCGACCTGCTCGGCGCGCGCTTCCAGGGCATCGGCAAAGGCGCGCAAGTGCTCGCCACGCTCGATGCTGGTGAGCGTGCCCCAGGTTTTCTGCGCCTTGGCGGCGGCCTCGACAGCGGCAATCGCTTCAGCGGCCGTGGCGGCCGAGACCTGGCCGACCCGATTTTCGGTGGCTGGGTCTTGTACGGCGATGAGGGCCGTGGTGGCAGGCTCGACAAAGGAGCCGTCAACAAAATTTCGCTCGAATCGCATGGCGGTTGCCCATCGTTTTAACGTTGTTATGTCCCGGCAGTGTTGTCATCCGGCCACGGATGGACAAACGATTAATTGCGCAGGCAAACATTCGAAAAACGCACGTTAGGCAACCCAGGGCTCAAACAGCCGGGGTGGACGGCTCCAGCTGGCGCTGCGACAGCCAGATTTCTGCCTGCAGCCATTGGCTGAAGGCCTGCAGCTGCGGCAGGTCGCGCTGCTCCGGCCGGGTCACCAGCCAGTATGACTGGTGGCCGTCCACGTGCACGTTGAGCACCTGGGTCAACTGCCCGCCGGCCAGCTCCGGGGCGACCATGTGCCAGTCGGCGATGGTGATGCCCAGGCCATCGACTGCGGCGCGAATGGCCAGGTCGAGCAGGTCGAATTCGTAACCGCCCTGGGTATCCACGCCGGTGATGCGCGCGGCGTCCAGCCAGTGCTTCCAGGTCAGGTAGCGCTGGTCTTCACGCGCCAGCACGTGCAGCAGAGTCATGTGATTGAGGTCGATGCCCTGCGCTTGCTGTTCACGGCCGTACAACGACGGCGCACACACAGCGACATGCCGCTCCTGGAACAACAGCGAACTGTCCAGCCCATCCCATTCGCCATTGCCGAAACGGATCGCGCAATCCAGCGTCGCGGCCTCGGCCAGGCTGTCCTGCAGGCGCGTGCCGATGCTCAGTTCAAGTTCCGGGTGGGCTTCGCGCAAGCGCCCCAGGCGTGGCATCAGCCAGCGGCTGGTGAAGGTGGGCGGCGCATTGAGGTGCAGGCGGTTGGCGTGGGTCTTCTGCTGGATGCTGCGTACGGTCATCTCGATCTTGTCGAACGACTGATGCAGTGCGCGCAGCAGCACGCGCCCGGCGTTGGTCAGCTCCAGGTGATGGTGGCGCCGTTGCAGCAGGTCTTCGCCCAATTGCTCCTCCAACTGGCGGACCTGGCGGCTGACCGCACTCTGGGTCACGTTGAGCAACTCGGCGGCGCGTGTGAAGCTGCCGGTGCTGCCGGCCACCTCGAAAGCTTTGAGGGCATTGAGGCCGGGCATTTTTCGTTTCATGGAGGGCACTCGGGAAGGCATTCGACTAGGTGCCTAGCTTCCCATGCTTTGTAGGACAATTCCTAGCCAACGAGACCACCATTAAACCGGTAACGTGCATTTAGCGAAGGTTTTCCCCGCCATTTAATCGTTTGTCTCCCCCGCCCCCGCTGGCAACACTGCGCGCATCTCACATAACAATAACCGAGAGCTGCCCCATGCCCTTGCCCGCTTCCCTGCGCCTGCAGTCTGCCTGCCTGGCCACCCTTTCGCTGATGTCCGTACCCGCCCTCGCCGTTCAGGTCACCGACAACCTCGACCTGGGTGGCGCCGTGCGCGCGCGCTGGGACTACGACCCGGACCGCGACATCCAGAAGTTCAACTTCGACACCGTATTCCTCACCGCCAAATACAGCTCCGACACCTGGATCGGTGCCGCGAAGTACCGTTTCTATGGCCGCGCCTACCCCTACAAGTACACCAACAACGTGGGCGATGTTGCCTTCGCCGAAACGGCGTGGGTCGGGTACAAGTTCAACCCCGATCAGCAGGTACAGGTGGGTCTGAACCAGATCCCGTTTGGCCTGCAGCCCTACTTCGGCAGCACCTTCTTCGAGACCCTCGGCAACGTGGTCGGCCTGGAAGATGTCGAGCAGATCGGCGCCAAGTACATCCAGCAGGCCGGTGACTGGAACCTGCAGGCCGGCTATTACCTGCGCCCGGCCTGGCAAGGCAAGGGCACCAGCAATGGCCGCACCTATTCCTCCGTGGTGTCGTCGGCCGACAGCTACGTCGAAGATGGCAGCGACAACCGCGAGCGCAACACTGCCGTGGTGCGCGTGGCCAAGGCGCTGGAGTTGGGGGATTGGAAATCGGAAGCCGGGGTGTCTGCCATGACCTCCACCCTGAAGAACAACGACACCGGCGACGACGGCCGACGCAATGCCGTGGCCGTGCACTACCTGGGCAAGAACGGCCCGTGGGGCGTGCAACTGATGGCGGCGCGTCAACAAATGTCGCCACGCAACGCCGGCACCGACGAAGTGGTGACCTTCGGTGGCTACGACGGTACGTTCAACGTTGCCAGCCGCGGCAACTTCTACGTCGCCGACCTGAGCTACGACGTCGACGGCAAGTACCTGTTCAACCAACTGAGCGGCATCAAGCTGTACGCCAACTACAGCGCCTTCGACAAGTCGGCCTCGGGCTTCGACACCTCCGAGCGAGTCATCCTCGGTTCGTCGTTCTCGCTGAGCAAATTGTGGATAGCCACCGAATGGCTGTTTGGCAAGAACGACCCCTACATCGGTGGCAGCAGCTATACCCAGAGCCTGGGTGCTGGCGGCAGCGATCAGTGGGAAAACCAGCTGTACGTAAACATCGGTTACTACTTCTGAAGCGCCCGCTCCATGCGCCAACTCCCGCCCCTCACCATGCTGCGCGTCTTCGAAGAAGTCGCGCGGCATCGCAGTTTCAGCCAGGCCGCCCTCGGGTTGAATGTCACCCAGGGCGCGGTCAGCCGGCAGATCAAGCAGCTTGAAGATTACCTGGGGGTCGCCCTGTTCGTGCGCACGCCCCAGGGCCTTACCCTGACCGAGTTCGGCGTGGCGCTATCGCCACAGCTGGCCGGTGCCTTCGACCAGATCGAGCGCGCCTTGCAGTCGGTCAAAGTACCCAACCTGCGCCAGCGCCTGCGGGTGCTGGCACCGCCAACCTGGGCCACGCGTTGGTTATCGCCGCACCTGCGCAGCTTCTGCCAGCAGTATCCCGACATCAGCCTGAGTATCAGCAACCAGGGCAGCCAGCAGAGCCTGGCGCAAGTCGATTGCCGGATTCGTTTCGGACTGGCGCCGGCCGAGCATTGGCACAGTGAATTGCTGGTAATGGAACGGCATATCGCCGTGGCCAGTGCCGAGCTGTTCAGCAACGGCGAGCCACCCGACCTGCATCGACATCCGCTGCTGCACATCCTGCATGACGGCAAGCGGCTGCAGGTGTGGGAGAACTGGCTGGCGGCCATGGGGCGTGAGGATGTGGATGCCGGGCTCGGGCTGGAATTCAGTACCCTGGATCAGGTGATCCACACCGCTGTGGCAGGTGGTGGGTTGGCAGTGATTGACCGGCAGATGATTGAACGTGAACTGCACGATGGGAGTTTGGTGCCGATTGCGCCGCTGGAGGTGATCGGGCCGTATGGGTACTGGCTGGATGTGGCGGGTGAAAAACAGGGGTTGTCGAAGGTGCGGTTGTTTACTGAATGGTTGGGCAGAATCAAAAAATAGTTGTTGAATGTGCTGGCCTCTTCGCGGGGCAAGCCCGCTCCCACAGGCGCCCCACAGTTCTCAAGGGCTGTTAAGTACCTGTGGGAGCGGGCTTGCCCCGCGAAGAGGCCATGAGTCTAAGCCACCGAAACCACAGCCCCTTCAACCTCCTCCTTGGGCACCAAACACGCCTGGCTCAAGGTTAATGCCTTGGTCTCCGGCGCCCAGGCCCAGGAAATCAGCGCGCCAAACGCCAACACCCCAGCCAGAATCCCCATGGTCGGGCTCAAGCCAATCCCCGCCACACTCACCGGCAGCAGGAAGGTACTCACCGCCGATCCCAACCGGCTAACCGCCGTCGCCAGGCCAATCCCGCTAGCCCGCACCGGAGTCGGGAAGCTCTCGGCCGGGAACACTCCCACCAGGTTGCTCACCGCCGACAGCACCAGGGTGAACACCCCGAATACCAACACCATCAGCCACGCCGCACTGCCCGGCAATACCGCCAGCAGCAACAACGCCGCCGCCAGCACCACGAACGAGCCGATCAGGAACCCGCGCCGCGAGAACTTCACCGTGCACCAGATACCCGCCACCGCGCCGAGGATCAGCATCAGGTTGAGCATCAGCTCGGTGCCGAAGCCCTCGGCAAGGCCCATCTTCGCCAGAATCGTCGGCAGGAAGGTATAGATGGCGAAGTACGGCATCACGATGCAGACGAAGAACAGGCAGTTGAACGCCGTGCGCTTGCGGTACTCACGGCTGAACAACGCCGCATAGCCCGAACCGTGCCCGTGGGCCGGTTCTTCATCCAGCACCACGTGCGCGCCCAGGTGCTTGCGCACGATGGCCCGTGCTTCTTCGGCGCGGCCACGATTGAGCAGCCAGCGTGGTGATTCCGGGGTGCCGATGCGCGCCAGCAAAATCAACCCCGCCGGGATCGCCGACGAGGCCAGCATGTAGCGCCAGGCGTCATCGCCCAGGCTGAGCATCGCCGTGCCGACAAAGGTGGCCGCCACATAGCCAAAGGTCCAGATCACGCTGAACGAGCCCAGCAGCACACCGCGGTGCTTGCGCGGGGCGAATTCGGCGAGCATGGCGTGGCCCACGCTGAAGTCGCCGCCCAGGCCGATGCCGATGAGTATTCTGC
Source organism: Pseudomonas sp. NPDC090752 (assembly GCF_055584805.1). NCBI lineage: Bacteria > Pseudomonadati > Pseudomonadota > Gammaproteobacteria > Pseudomonadales > Pseudomonadaceae > Pseudomonas > Pseudomonas sp. NPDC090752. The sequence goes on from NZ_JBVJLI010000006.1 coordinate 233,274, forward strand.
AGAACAACAGCGCCATGGCGCTTTCGACATAGAACTGCATGACCGACGCCAGGGTGATCAGCACGAAGCTGATCAGGAAGATCTTCTGCCGCCCCAGGTGGTCGGAAATCCAGCCGAAAAACAGGCTGCCGAGAAACAGGCCGATCAACGCGGAAGCGCCGATCAACCCCTGCCAGAAGGCATCCAGCTGCATTTGCGGGCTCAGCAGGGTGAAAGCAATGCCGATCAGGCCAAGGATGTAGCCATCGGTGAAGTGCGCGCCAAAGGTCAGGCCCGCGATTTTCAGGTGAAACCGGCCAATCGGCAGGTCGTCGATCTTGACGGGTTTAACAGACATGTTCGTCTCCGTTTATTGTTCTTGAACTAGAGATGAAGCCAATGTGCCGCCAGCATGCGCGCCGGCGGCGTTGCCCGGTGTCAGAGCCCGCCCATCAGCAGGTATTTGATCTCCAGGTATTCGTCGAGTCCGTACTTCGATCCTTCGCGGCCCAGGCCGGACTCCTTGATGCCGCCAAATGGCGCGAGTTCGGTGGAAATCACCCCTTCGTTGATGCCTACCATGCCGGCCTCCAGGCCCTCGGCCATGCGCCACACACGGCCGATGTCGCGGCTGTAGAAGTAGGCCGACAGGCCATACGGCGTGTCGTTGGCCTGGCGCAGCGCTTCGGCCTCGTCCTTGAAGCGGAAGCAGGCGGCCACCGGGCCGAAGGTCTCGTCGCTGGCGATCAGCATGTCGCGGCTGGCGTCGGCCAATACCGTCGGTTCATAGAAGGTGCCGCCCAGCGCGTGGCGACGGCCACCGCAGACCAATTTCGCGCCCTTCTCCAGTGCATCGCTGACATGGGCTTCGACCTTCGCCAGCGCAGCCGCATTGATCAGCGGGCCTTGCTCGGTCTCGCCCTCGAGCGCTACGCCTACGCGCATCGCCTGGACCGCCTCGGCCAGCTTCGCCACGAAGGCGTCGTACACGCCGTCCTGGATGAAGAAGCGGTTCACGCATACACAGGTTTGCCCGGTATTGCGGAATTTCGAGGCCATGGCGCCCTTCACGGCGGCGTCCAGGTCGGCGTCGTCGAAGACAATGAACGGCGCATTGCCGCCCAGCTCCAGCGACACCTTTTTCAACGTATCTGCAGCCTGGCGCATCAGCAGCTTGCCGGTACGGGTGGAGCCAGTGAACGACAGCTTGCGCACCACGCTGGAAGCCTGCAGCGCGCCGCCGATGGCTACTGCATCGCCGGAGACGATGTTGAACACACCGGCCGGAATCCCGGCCTGCTCGGCCAGCACGGCCAGGGCGAAGGCCGACAGCGGCGTTTCTTCCGACGGCTTGAGCACCATGGTGCAACCCGCCGCTAGCGCCGGGCCGACCTTGCGCGTGACCATGGCCAGCGGGAAGTTCCACGGCGTGATTGCCGCGACCACACCAATGGCCTCCTTGATCACGACGATCCGCGCATCGGCCTTGTGGCTGGGAATCACATCGCCGTAGGCGCGCTTGGCTTCCTCGGCGAACCATTCCAGAAAGCTCGCCGCATACACCACCTCACCCATGGCTTCGGCGAAGGGCTTGCCCTGTTCACGGCACATCAGCGTGGCCAAGTCACGTTGGTTGACCAGCATCAGCTCGGCCCAACGCTTCAGGCGCTGACTGCGGTCTTTGGCCGTCAGCGCTCGCCAAGCCGGCAAGGCACGTTCTGCAGCGCCGATGGCCAGCTCGGTTTCCTCAGCGCCGGCTTTCTGCACCTGGGTGATCAGTTCGCCGGTGGCCGGGTCGAGCACCGCATAGGTTGGGCCGCCGGACGACCACTGGCCATCGGTGAAATGCCCGTTGCGCAGCAACCCACTCATGCCGCCACCCCGTTCAGCGCGAACCGCTCGATACCGGGCCGCGCGCTGCGCAGGATGCGTTTACCCGAGGTGTAGTCGTTGATCAGGTCGCACGGCGTGTAGTTGCGCTCGAGTTCATGCAGCTCTTCGCCATCCAGCCGGGTTTCCAGGGCCGCCAGCGCACTGTCGAACTGCGCCGTGGTGTCGGCGCCCACCAGCATGCAGTCGACGCCAGGGTGGTTGAGCACCCACGCCTGGGCCACCTGGGCATTGGATACGCCACGCGCCCTGGCCACACGCTGCACCGAATGGGCGATCTCGAACGAGGCCTCGTCGCTGTACATTTGCTGGGTGAAAAAGTCGGTCTGGTTACGGGTCGACTGCACGTCGCCGGTCAACAAACCCCGGGCCAGCGGGCTGAACACCGAGACGCCCAAGCCCTGGTCACGGCAGAACGGGATCATCTCGCGCTCTTCTTCGCGGTAGGCGCAATTGAGCTGCAGCTGCATGTTGATCGGTTTGACCCAGCCATTGCGCTCGCAGCACATGAGGATCTTCGCCAGCTGCCCGGTCAGCATCGTCGACACGCCGATATAACGTGCCTTGCCCGCTTTGACGATGTCGTTGAGTGCACCCATGGTTTCCTCGACCGGAGTGTTCACGTCGAAGAAATGCAGCATGTACAGGTCGACATAATCCATCCCCAAGCGTTTGAGCGAGGCATCGATGCTGTCCATGATGTGCTTGCGCGAGTGGCCGCTGGCATTGATGCCGCCGCCCGTGCCATAGCCGACCTTGGTGGTGATCACCAGGTCTTCGCGGCGAGCCAGGCGCTTGACGATGCGCCCCACCACCTCCTCGCCAACACCGGCCGAATAGAAGTCGGCCAGGTCGATGAAGTTCACCCCGTTGTCCAGGGCATGGGCCACGATCGGCTCGCTCTGCTTTTCATCGAAGATCCACGGTTTCCAGTCCGGGGTACCCATGTTCATGGTGCCCAGGCACAGGCGCGAGACTTCCAGGCCGGAGTTGCCCAAACGAATGTATTGCATGGCGGCGACCTCAGGCTTTGGGGGTGTAGAACGGGTTGCTGATCTGCCCGACCACATCGGCCAGCTGGGCACGCTCGGGCTTGCCGGTGAGCGCGGCGCGGATCGCCGTGCGGCAGGCGTTGTAGTTGTTCAGGTACACCGCATCCAGGTCGTCGCAGGCCGGGTTGACCCAGTTGGCGGTGACGATGGCCCACTCGTCTTCGGCCTCGGCCGGCAGCGTGCCGTCTAGCAGCGCCTCGGTAACCGCCTTGGCGATACCCGCCTGCGACGCGCCCCAGGTGGCGTTACCGTGCAGATCGCCAACGATGGCGGCCTTGTTCACGTAGAGGGTCATGGGTTTGACCGGGATGTTGGGCTGGGCGATCACCATGAACGGGCAGTGCCCCTGGCTGGGCGACGCCAGGCTGGTGGCGAAGGCCTGGCCGGCCGGGCCGTTGCGCGGGCCGATGAGGATATTGATGTGGGCGGCGTTGACGCCTGGGCCTTCGAAGCCTTCGCCAATGTACAGGTCGAGTTCTTTCATCTGTGCAAACACTCTTTGTTGTTAGAGGAACCGTGTTTGCGATTTTTTAACACCGCCGCAGCGCACAGCTGCAACCACATAAAGTCATGGGGGTATGAGCTGGCCTCATGGCCCAGATGCGTGGCGGGTTTACTCCCCCCAAAGGGTGATTTCGGGCGTACCGCGAGTGTGGGAGCATGGCCCTGTCCCACCCCCAGCTCTGCCCCTGATCGAACGCCATCGCCACTATCGAGCCTGCTCGCATCGTGCGGCGTCCTGCATCCCAAACCAGGAGTCAGCAATGCATACAACAACAACTACAGCCCATCCACCCCACCCTGCGTCGCACCCCGTTACTCACGCTGGCCGCTTCAGAAAATCCATGGGCATGACCTCGCTGGTGCTGTTCGGCCTCGCCTACATGGTCCCGCTCGCGGTATTCACCACCTACGGGCTGGTCACCCAGATGACCAAGGGGCACCTGCCCACCGCCTACCTGCTGACCCTCGCCGCCATGCTGCTCACCGCCTACAGCTATGGCCGCATGGTCCAGGCCCACCCTTACTCCGGCTCCGTCTACACCTACACGCGCAAGGCATTTGGCAGCCACTTCGGCTTCATCGCCGGCTGGACCTTGCTGCTCGACTACATTTTCCTGCCGCTGCTCAGCTACTTGCTGATCGGTATCTACATGGCCGAATACTTCCCGGCGATACACGCCTGGGTGTGGGTGCTGGGCTCCATCGCACTGGTCACCTTCCTTAACCTCATCGGCATCGAGTCGATCACCCGGGTCAACTGGATCCTGGTGGTGGCGCAACTGGTGTTCATCGTGGTCTTCGTCGCGTTATCGGTGCGCAACCTGTCCGATCAGGCCGCGCCGGTCTCATTGCTGGCACCGTTCCACCACGAAGGCTTCAGCGTGCCGCTGATCATGACCGGTGCGGCAGTGCTGTGCCTGTCGTTCCTGGGGTTTGACGCGGTCTCGACCATGGCCGAAGAAACCACTAACCCCGAGCGGCGCATCCCCCAAGCGATCATGGCGGTGTCAGTAATCGGTGGGATGCTGTTCCTGCTGGTGTCGTATTTCGCGCAGATGGTCTTTCCGGAGTGGTCAACGTTCGCTGACCCGGATTCTGCTTCGGTGGATGTCATGCGTCGGGTCGGCGGCGAGTTGCTGGTCACAGCCTTTACCGCCACCTACGTGGCCGGCTGCTTCGCCTCGGCGATGGTGTCCCAGGCCAGCGTGTCGCGGGTGCTGTTCGCCATGGGCCGTGACGGTGCGTTGCCCCGCGTGTTTGGGCAGCTGGTGACGAAGAAACGTGTGCCGGCGACGGCGATCATGCTGGTCGCTGGTCGCGCTGTTCATCACCCTCGACACCGTCGCCAACATGATCAGCTTTGGCGCGCTGTTCGCCTTCTCGGCGGTCAACCTGGCGGTGGTCAAGCATTACCTGGTAGACACCAAGCTGAGCGGCACGCGCAACTACCTGCTGTACGGCGCCATTCCGGCGCTGGGCTTTCTCAGCACGCTGTGGCTGTGGAGCAGCTTGTCGAGCATGTCGTTCACCATCGGCCTGTGCTGGATGGGCGCCGGCTTCATCTGCCTGCTCGGGCTGACACGTGCCTTCCGGGTGAAGCTGCCTGACCTGCAGATGGCAGATTGATCCATAACGCACATCAATCCATGCGAACAATGCAATTCTCATATCAATACCCCTGTCGCACCATGCTCCGCCTATAAGAACCGTGCGCCGTCTCCAGCCGGCGCACGTCATAAAAGCGGTATGGAGTACAGGCAATGACAGTAGCAACTTCCTCCGGCGGTTCCCGTGCCGGCGCGATCTTCAAGGTCACGTCGGGCAACTTTCTCGAACAGTTCGACTTCTTCCTCTTCGGTTTCTACGCCACGCAGATCGCGGCGGTGTTCTTCCCTGCCAGCAGTGAATTCGCGTCCTTGATGATGACCTTCGCCGTGTTCGGCGCGGGGTTTCTGATGCGCCCGCTGGGCGCGGTGGTATTGGGTGCCTACATCGACGAGGTGGGCCGGCGCAAAGGGCTGATCGTCACCCTGTCGATCATGGCCAGCGGCACCATCCTGATCGTGCTGGTGCCCGGCTATGAAAGCATCGGCCTGCTCGCGCCGGCGTTGGTGCTGGTCGGCCGCCTGCTGCAAGGCTTCTCGGCAGGTGCAGAACTGGGCGGCGTATCGGTGTACCTGGCGGAAATCGCCACGCCCGGCAACAAAGGCTTCTTCACCAGTTGGCAATCTGCCAGCCAGCAAGTGGCAATCATCGTGGCGGCGGCGTTGGGCTTTGCCCTGAACCAGTGGATGGCCCCGGCGATGATCGCCGATTGGGGCTGGCGCATCCCGTTCTTCGTCGGCTGCCTGATCGTGCCGTTCATCTTCCTGCTGCGCCGCAACCTGGCGGAGTCCGAGGAATACGCTGCGCGTAAGCATCGCCCGTCGATGGCTGAAGTGTTGCGGACCCTGGTGCAACACTGGACGACGGTGGTCGCCGGGATGCTGATGGTCGCGCTGACCACCACGGCGTTCTACCTGATCACCGTGTACGCGCCCACCTTCGGCAAGACCGTGCTGCACCTGAGCACGTCCGACGCACTGCTGGTGACCTTGCTGGTGGGCGTGTCGAACTTCATCTGGCTGCCGCTAGGTGGCGCGCTGTCCGACCGTATCGGTCGCCGCCCGGTGCTGATCGCCATGAGCCTGCTGACATTGGCCACGGCCTACCCGGCGCTGGATTACCTGGTCAACGCGCCGAGCTTCCTGCACATGCTGCTGGTGCTGCTGTGGTTGTCGTTCATCTACGGCCTGTATAACGGCGCGATGATCCCGGCGCTGACCGAGATCATGCCAGTCGAAGTGCGCGTTGCCGGCTTCTCGCTGGCCTACAGCCTGGCCACTGCGGTGTTCGGTGGTTTCACCCCGGCGATCTCGACCTTCCTTATCCAGTACACCGCCGACAAGGCCGCACCGGGTTACTGGATGAGCTTCGCGGCGCTCTGCGCACTGTGCGCGACGCTATTTCTCTATCGCCGCTCAAGCGGCCGCCTGCAACCGGCCCTGGGCTGAAGGAACATGAACATGCGCAAACTACTGCAAAGCATTGCCCTGCTGGCCAGTGCTGGCCTGGCCACTGTCGCCCAGGCTGAACAAATCAAGGTGATGACCTCCGGCGGCTTCACCGCCGCCTACCAGCTGCTCGGCCCGAAATTCGCCGCTGCCAGCGGCAACACTCTGGATACGACCCTCGGCCCCTCGATGGGCAAGGCGCCCGAAGCCATCCCCAATCGCTTGGCCCGCGGTGAACAGGCCGACGTGGTGATCATGGTGGGCTACGCGCTCGATGAGTTGATCAAGCAGGGCAAGGTCGACCCGGCTTCACGGGTGGAGCTGGCCGATTCGCGGATCGGCCTGGTGGTGCGGGCTGGCGCGCCGAAGCCGGATATCGGCTCGGTGGCGGCACTCAAGCAGACCCTGCTGGCCGCCAATTCGGTGGCCTATTCGGACAGTGCCAGCGGCGTATATGTTGAAAACCAGTTGTTCAAGCGGCTGGGCATCGAAGATCAGCTCAAGCCCAAGGCCACTATGGTGCCGAAAATTCCGGTCGCTTCGGTGATTGCCAAAGGTGACTACCAGCTGGGCTTGCAACAGGTCAGCGAGTTGTTGCCGGTGCCGGGCGTGAGTTTTGTCGGCAAGCTGCCCGAAGCGGTACAGTCGGTGACCCGCTTTGCCGCTGGCATCCCGGTCAATGCCCAGCACCCGCGCCAGGCCAAGGCATTGCTCGACTACCTGGCGGCACCAGGCGCGCAGCAGGATGTACAAGCCACCGGGCTGGATTCGGTCAGGCGCTGACGTCGGCCTTCATCTGCACCACCAGGCGCTCCAGCGCCAACGCCGCCGGGGTCAGCGTGCGACCCCGGCGCTTGATCAAGCCGACACTGCGCATCACCTCAGGGTCGGTCAACGGCACCCGCGTAAGGATCGGATGATCCGCCGCCGGCATCGCCATCAACGGCACTGCGGCCACCCCCAGGCCCGCTTCGACCAGGCCGATCATGGTGGTCACGTGGCGGGTTTCGCAGATGCTCTGGCGCTGTGGCACGATGCCACTGAGTGCCTGGTCGAGCAGGAAGCGGTTGCCCGATGTCTTGCCCAGCGAGATGTAGTCCTGCTGGTAGAACTCTTCCCAACTGACGCTACTGCGCCCCGCCAGCGGATGATCGCGCCGGCACGCCACCACATAACTCTCCTGCACCAGCGGCTCGAACTCCACGTCAGCCTCCAATGTGCCCATGAAGCTCAGGCCAAAATCCGCCTCGCCTTCGACTACGGCACTGAGTACATCGTGGGCGCTGGAGTCCAGGACTTTGACCTTGATGCGCGGATACTGCTGGTGGTAATGGGCAATCACCCGCGGCATGAAGTAATACGCCGCCGAGGGTACGCAGGCGACCGTCACCTGTCCAAGCCGGGTCGAGGCGACTTCGCTGATGCCCAGCAAGGCATTGTCCAGATCGTCCAGCAAGCGCTCGACGTTGGGCATGAAACCCCGCCCGGCCTGGGTCAGGCTGACCTTGCGCGTGGTGCGCTCGAACAGCCGTACGCCCAGCGCATCTTCAAGCTTTTCGATGCGCCGGCTCAGTGCTGGCTGGGAGATCCGGACCGCTTCTGCGGCCTTGCTGAAACTGCCTTGGTCGACCACTGCACGAAAGGCTTGCAAGTCATTGAGGTCGAAATTGATGGCCATGGCGCGCACTCGGGTACCGGCAGATTGATACGGGTATTTTATGAGTTCAGGTAATTAATGCAAAATGTAACGAGCAACCCACGTTTCAGTTAAGGATTCAGATGTCTGTTCAGGAATTACCGCCGCTCACCCGCTCCAAAGGCGAAATCGGCAGAATGGAAGCCGCCATGGCCTTAGGCAGTTTTGCCATCGGCACCGGCGAATTTTCCATCATGGGGCTGATGCCGGACATCGCCAGCAACCTGCATTTGAGCGAACCCCAGGTCGGTCATGCCATCAGTGCCTATGCGCTGGGCGTGGTGGTCGGTGCGCCGGCGCTGGCGATCCTTGGTGCCAAGCTGCTGCGCAAGCACATGCTGTTGCTGTTGATGGCGCTGTACGCCATTGGCAACCTGGCCACCGCGTTCGCCCCGTCTTTCGCCAGCATGGTCGCCTTCCGCTTCATCAGCGGCCTGCCCCACGGGGCGTTTTTCGGCATCGCCGCCGTGGTGGCGTCGAGCATGGTGCCAACCGATCAGCGTGCCGGGGCCGTGGCCAGGGTGATGATGGGCCTGACCCTGGCCATGCTGCTGGGCAACCCGGTGGCGACCTTGCTCGGCCAGTTGTTCGGCTGGCGCTCGGCTTTCATCCTGGTAGGGGCGATTGCCTTGTGCACCATTGCCCTGGTCTGGCGCTATGTGCCCCAGCCGCACGATGAGCCGCGCAGCGACCCGCGCAAGGAGCTGCAAGCCTTCACCCTGCCCCAGGTATGGATGGCGCTGGCCATTGCTTCGATCGGTTTTGCCGGCATGTTCTGCGTGTTCAGCTACCTGGCACCGACCATGCTGCAGGTGACCCAGGTGTCGCCGGAGTGGATTCCGTTTGGCCTGGCCGCATTCGGTGCCGGCGGCATCATCGGCAACATTGCCGGCGGCAAGCTGTTCGACCGCCTGCAGTTCCGCGCCGTGGGCGTCGTGCTGCTGTGGTCGACCGCAGTCTTGTTGTTCTTCACCTTCGCGGCCCATTCACTGTGGACGATCCTGCTGGGCGTTGGCCTGGTCGGCACCATGATCGCCCTGGCCGCGCCGTTGCAGATCCGCCTGATGGACATCGCCCACGAGGCGCCGAGCCTGGCTGCAGCGTCGAACCACGCCGCCTTCAACCTGGCCAATGCTTTGGGCCCGTGGCTTGGCGGCATGGCCATCAGTGCCGGGCTGGGCTGGACCAGCACTGGCTACATCGGCGCCGCCACGGCGCTGGTCGGGCTGGGTATCTACCTGGTGGCACGCCGCATGAAGGGCGGTCGCTAGGCTGTAGGAGCGGCTTCAGCCGCGAACAGCGGCAAAGCCGGTGCCATCCACCGCGTCGCTAGCTTCGCGGCTGAAGCCGCTCTGAGAGGTTTATTTCAATGCACCGCCCAGCCCCGGCTCATCGCCCGGTACTTGCGCGGTGGCATGGCGAAAAAGCTGTGAAAGCGTCGATAGAAATAGGAAAAGCTGGTAAAGCCGCTGGCAATGGCAATCTCCGACATCGGCTTGTCGGTGTGCTGCAGCAATTGCCGGGCATGCCCCAAGCGCAGTTCGAGGTAGAACGTCAGCGGGGTCGACTGCACATGCTGGCGGAACGCGCGTTCAAGCTGGCGTCGGGATAACTTCACATGCCGTGCGATCTCGTCGATGGCGATTGGCTCCTCGATGTTGCTGCTCATTAGCTCGATCGCTTCGTTGAGGTTCTGCGGCAATCCCACTCTGAACGGCGGCACCACCTTCGGCACTGCCGGCGCAGGTTTGTCGGCCGCGACGATCTGCTCCACACCGACCAACAGGCTTTTACCGTAACGCCCGGCGAGCAGTTCGAGCATCATGTCCAGCGCACTGGAGGCGCCTGCGCAACTCAGGCGCCGACGGTCCAGCACATGGCCTGCGCGGCTGACCCGCACCCCAGGAAACAACTCACTCATCATCGCCCGGCCTTCCATATGGAAGGCGCAGTCATGCTCATCGAGCAACCCCGCTTCGGCGATGAAGTAGGCGCCGTTCCACAAGCCACCCAGAAGGCATCCATGGCTGTCTGCTTCGTGCAGCTTGCGGCGCAGGCGCGGGTTGCGTTTCAGCGGCACCCTGAAGCCACCGCAGACGAACAGAAAATCCAGGCTGCGCGCGTCAAGCTCCGCGAGGGTCTGATCGACCGAAAGGACAATACCTGAATCACTCCTGACCTGCGCGCTGTCGCCGACCATCTCAAAGGTGAAAAGCGGCTTGGCGCTGACCTGATTGGCAGCGGCCAGGGTGTCCATGGCCGTGGTCAACGTCATCATCGAGAAGTGTTCCAACAACACGAACCCGACCCGGCGCAATGCATCGCCGGTGGCCAGCCGCTGATCCGGCGCCAAGTGAGCGAAATTCCTGTTTCTGAGGTGGCTGGCGGCTGGCTGGGTCATGGCTGTGCTCTGTGATGGGTTTACTTGCTGGCTTGCATCGCTGCAGCACGCGCGGCCTGCAGCCAACTGTCGAAGGCCTGGCGATGCGCGGCGATCCATTCCTGGCTGTGGCGCTGGATATCGGCAAAGGACTTTTCGCCGTTCTGCATCTTCAGGTTCTGCGCGCTCTCGTCTGCAGCAGGGATCTGCATCAGCGAGAGGAATTTCACGGCCGCCGGGTTTTCCTCGGCGAACTCGCGGTTGATCACCGCCTCGATCTTGTCGATCGCGAAGCCCAGGTTCTTGCCTTGGTACAGCGTGTCGACGGTGTTGTCGCCGCCCGGCAGATCGGTTTTCGGCACTTCCAGCCAGACCACATCGCGCCCTTCGACCATCACCCCGGCCACCCACTGCGGCATCCAGGTGTAATAGAGCACCGGCTTGCCTTCCTTGAAGCGGGTGATGGTGTCGGCCATCAGCGCGAAGTACGAGCCCTGGTTGACGTGGATTCGGTCTTCCAGCCCGTAGGCTTTCATTTGATGGGCAATCACCAGCTCACAGCCCCAACCAGGGTTGCAGCCGGTCATGTCGGCCTTGCCGTCACCGTCGGTGTCGAACAGCTTGGCAATCTCCGGTTTGTTCAGGTCGGTGAGGTACTTGATGTGATACTGCTCGGCGGTCTTCTTGTCGATCAGGTAGCCCTGCAGCACACCGGGGAGGATGTCGCCGACCTTGACCATGTTCTGGTCGCCGCCAGCCTTCTCGTAGAAGCTGGCGTGCAGCTTGTCCCACAGGTTGACGCTGAAGTCGGCATCGCCGTAGCCAACCGCCAGGATCATCGTGGCGTATTCGGTTTCCTTGGCTTTCTGCACGTTGTAGCCCAGCTCGCGCAGGCCCTCCAGGGCCACTTCGCCGCGGAAGCGCTCTTCATCGACCGTGGGGAATGCCGGGGTGATCTTTATCCCCTCGCCCGGCTTGTCGGCCGAAGCGCTGGCGTGCAGGCAGGCAAGGCCAAGGGCCAGGGCGCAGGTGGTGTGCAGAAGACGGCGGGTGAAGTTGAACGGGGTCATCATCGCGTACCTTTTTCTGGTTGTTGTTTCGGCATACGGAAAAGTGACAGGCGCAGCACTGCGCCAACGGGGCCGGTGTGGTACCAGCGCAGGCTCGGGTCGGCGCTGCTGCGTGCACCCATGGCCTGGGTCAGGCGGTCGAGGAAGATCGCCAGCAGCACCAGCCCGACGCCACCGACGGTGGCCAGGCCCATGTCCAGCCGGCCGATGCCGCGCAGCACCATCTGGCCCAGGCCACCCACCGAGATCATTGAGGCGATCACCACCATCGACAGCGACAGCATCAGCGTCTGGTTAAGGCCGGCCATGATCGTCGAGGTGGCCAGCGGCAGTTGCACCCGGGTCAGCATCTGCCGGGGCGTGCAGCCGAAGGCACGGGCGGCTTCGATCTTGTCTTCCGGCACCTGGCGGATGCCCAGGTTGGTCAGGCGCACCAGCGGCGGCAAGGCGAAGACGATGGTCACCAGCACACCCGGCACGTTGCCGATGCCGAACAACATCACCACCGGCACCAGGTAGACGAATGCCGGCAGCGTCTGCATGGCATCGAGGATCGGCCGGATGATGCTTTCCAGGCGGTTGCTGCGGGCGCAGACGATGCCCAGCGGGATGCCGATGACCGCGCAGAAGAACACCGAGGTGAGCACCAGCGCCAAGGTGGTCATCGACTCCGACCACACCCCAATCAGCCCGAGCAAGGTCAGCGTGACGAAGCACAGCAGCGCCATGCGCTTGCCCGCCAACTGCCAACCGAGCAACGACGACAGCAGGATGCCAATGGTCGGAGGAATGCTCTGCAGGGTGAATTCGATGCCGTTGAGTACCTGGTCGATCGGCCAGCGGATGGCGCGGAACACCTCGCGGAAGTTGTGCACCAGGAAATTGAGCGTTGCGGTGACCCAGTCGCCCAGGGGGATGGCGGCCGCCTGGAACGGGTCGAGAAGGCTGAATTCGGACATGGGGGCAAACCTCGCGTGGGTTCAGTGGCGGCTCAAAGACGCCAAGGGCGCGTTCATCGCCAGGCTGGAGCACTGGCAGCGGCTGTTGAAGGTCTTGAAGAACGCGCGCACGTAGTCGTTGGCCGGCTGGTTGATCAGCTCCTGCGGCGTGCCGATCTGCACCACCCGGCCGCCCTCCATGATCGCGATGCGGTGGCCGATGCGGATGGCTTCCTCGATGTCGTGGGAAATGAAGATGATGGTGCGTTGCTGCTCCTGCTGCAGGCGCATCAACTCGCCCTGCATTTCGCTGCGGATCAGCGGGTCGAGGGCCGAGAAGGCTTCGTCCATCAATAGAATCGTTGGGTCGTTGGCCAGCGCCCGGGCCAGGCCTACTCGCTGCTGCATGCCCCCGGACAGCTGATGCGGGTAGCTGTGCTCGTGGCCGGCCAGGCCGACCTGGGCCAGTGCTTCGCGGGCACGGCTGTGGCGCTCGGCTTCCGACACGCCGGCAATCTCCAGGCCAAACGCGGTGTTCTGCAGCACGCTCATGTGCGGCATCAGCGCGAAGGACTGGAACACCATGCCCATGTCCTTGCGGCGCACGTCGAGCAGGTCTTTATCGGAGAGGCCGGTGATTTCACGGCCGTTGAGGTGGATGCTGCCGGAGGTGGGTTCGATCAGGCGATTGAACAGCCGCACCATGGTCGACTTGCCCGAACCGGACAGGCCCATGATGACGAAGATCTCGCCACGCTTGACGGAAAAGCTTGCATCGAACACACCGACGACGTGGCCGGTCTTGCTGAAGATTTCGTGCTTGTCGGCACCCTTGTGAAGCATCTCCATGGCCATGTCCGGGTTGGCCCCGAACACTTTGAAGATGTTTTTTACGCAAATGATTTCATCGCCCTGATACATACGACCCTCATTATTATATTTATGACCAATTAACAGTGGCTTCGCATTGTTAGCACGCTACGAAGTTTTGATTGGCAGGCGGCCTGCAACAGCAGGCGAGGTAAGTCGCGAGGTTTTTTAAAACTGTATCCCGGGTTCAGCCAGGCGCATTGTATATCCGAGTCAATTTGTATTATGAAACGCGCATTACGCAGCGCCAGAGCCAGCATTCATAGGGAAAAAACTCGCATAACCTGAAGTAATACGAAGAGGAAAAATAAGCGCGTTGACGCTCTAGATGAGCACTTTGATAATCGGCCCATACCTGTAAGGGTCCATTAAAAACAAGAGTGCCTGAGGACAACGATGAACAGCCCGACGCTACTATCCCATCGCCAACTTATTGAATCACGCCAACCCGGATTTGGCATGAATGGCGCGTTGTACAGCCGCCAGGATATCTTCGAAAACGACATGGATATCTTCTTCAATCGGCACTGGATCCAGGTGGCGGTCACCGCCGATGTGGACGAGCCGGGCGATGTCTACACCGTGGATATCGGCAAGGCGTCGGTGCTGATCCTGCGCGACGATGACGAGCAGATCCGCGCCTACCGCAACGTCTGCCGCCACCGCGGCGCGCGCTTGAAACCCGCAGGCAAGTCCACTGTCGGCATGCTGGTGTGCCCCTACCACCAATGGACCTACGACCTGGACGGCAGCCTCAAGCATGCCAGCCACATGGGCAAGGGCTTCGACCCCAAGTGCCGCAGCCTGATCCCCGTGCACTGCAAGGTCATCGGCACCCATGTGCTGGTTTGCCTGGCCGACACCCCGCCGGACGACATCAAGGATCTCGAGGAAGTCATGGGCCCACGCTTCGCGCCCTTCGACCTGACCAACACCCGCATCGCCTACGAACTCGACTACATCGAGGAAGGCAACTGGAAACTGGTGATGGAGAACAACCGCGAGTGCTACCACTGCGCCGGTACCCACCCGGAGCTGATTGTCTCGTACCAGTCCGAAGACCTGGGCGTCAGCCTGGAAGAAATGAGCGAAGACGCCCGTGCCTCCTATGACGCCTACCAGGTGCGCAAGGCCGGCATCGAAGCGGACTGGCAGCAGTCCGGCCTGCTCTATGAAACCGTGGAGCACCTGCATGACGATGCGCCCACGCAGTTCCGCACCCAGCGCATGATCATCGCCGGCAGCGGCGAGTCGCAGACCCTCGACACCAAGGTGGCCTGCACCAAGCTGCTCGGCAACCTCACCCGCCGCGACCTGGGCGACACCCACCTGTGGGGCAACAACGCGTGGACGCATGTGATGAGCGACCACGCGATGATCAGCTGGATCATCCCGCTGTCGCCGGAGCGCACCCTGGTGCGCACTAAATGGCTGGTACACCGCGATGCTGTCGAAGGCGTCGACTATGACCTGCAGAAACTGACCGAAGTGTGGGTCGCCACCACCCAGCAGGACGCCGCCCTGGTCGCCATCACCCACAGCGGCACCCAGGACCCGGCCTTCCAGCCGGGCCCGTACTCCACCTTCACCGAGCCGTACGTGGACCAGTTCGCCCGCTGGTACACCTCGCGCCTCGCCGCCCACGGAGTGTGAGGCCATGACTGTGTTCGAGAATATCGCCAGCTTGCGCGCCGACCAGCGCTTTACCGACAGCGACCACTGGGCCGCCCACGGCGCCCAGTGGGCCAGCGGCGAAAGCCGGCGCATCGAGTGCCTGAACGTGGTGGATGAAACCCATGACGTGAAGACCTTCACCTTCCACAGCCCGGACTACCACGCCCTGGCCTATGAGCCCGGGCAGTTCCTCACCGTCTCGCCGGTGATCGACGGCGCCAGCGTGTCGCGCTGCTATACCCTGTCGTCGACACCGACCCGCCCCTTCACCTTCTCGATCACGGTCAAGCGGGTTCCGGGCGGCAGCGTTTCCAACTGGCTGCACGATAACCTGCGCGCCGGCAGTGCCTTGGCCGCTTCGGGCCCGGCGGGCGTGTTCACCCCGGTCGCCGGGCCCGCGCGCAAGCTGCTGTACCTGTCAGCCGGCTCCGGCATCACCCCGCTGATGGCCATGACCCGCGCTGCCGCTGACCTGCACGCCGACCTCGACATCGTCTTCGTGCATAGCGCACGCACGCCCAAAGACATCATCTTCCGCGACGAACTGGCCCGCCTGGAGCGCAGCATGCCCCGGCTGCGCACGCTGTTCTTCTGCGAAAGCAGCGGCGACGAGCCGGACTGGAGCGGCCCGCTTGGCCGCCTGTCACTGGATGAATTGAAACAGCGCATCCCCGACTTCATGGAGCGCGCGGTGTTCACCTGCGGCCCCAAAGGCTACATGGATGCGGCCAAAGGGCTGCTGGCCGGCGCCGGTTTTGACCTGTCGCGTTATCACCAGGAAAGTTTCGACATCAGTGCCGAGGCACAACCCGAACCCGCACCTGCCATCCCCGGCCAGGCGGTCGACACCTTCACCGTGCGCCTGGCGCGCTCGGGCAAGACCTTCACCATGGGCGCCGACCAGACCGTACTGGCCGCCGCCAAGAAAGCCGGCGCCGTGGTGCCTTCCTCGTGCAGCCAGGGCGTCTGCGGCACCTGCAAGACCGCGGTGCTCGAAGGCAGCGTGGAGATGCATCACAACGGCGGCATCCGCCAGCGCGAAATCGACAAAGGCCTGCGACTGCTGTGCTGCAGCCGCCCTACTTCGGACCTGGTGATCGACCTCTGAACGTCTAGCTGTACATTTCTCAGCAACGCAGCCAAGAGGGCCGCTCGAGAGGCCCTCTGCAACAATAAAAAGGATAGAGCCGATGCGTGCAAAACAGGGCCTTTTCAAAGGCCTCAACCCTATTGTGACAGTAGGGTCCCTCTCCATTGTGGTCGCCTTCGTGGTGCTGTGCGCTTCCCACGGCGACCAGGCAGCCGGCGTGTTCAAAGGCGCCTCCGACGCCATCCTCGATCACCTCAAATGGTTTTACCTGGCCCTGGTCAGCGGCGTCCTCGGGGTGTTGATCTTCATTGCCTTCAGCCGCCACGGCACACTCAAGCTCGGGCGCCCCGACGAAAAACCGGAATTCAGCTTCGCCGCCTGGATCGCCATGCTGTTCAGCGCCGGCATGGGCGTGGGGCTGATCTTCTGGTCGGTCGCCGAACCTGTGCTGCACTACGCCAGCAACCCTTTCACGCCGGGTCTGAGCGACCAGGCCGCGTCCATGGCCATGCGTATCACCCTGCTGCACTGGGGCCTGCACCCGTGGGCGATCTTTACCGTGATCGGCCTGGGCCTGGCCTACTTCGCCTACCGCGAGGGCCTGCCGCTGGCCCTGCGCTCGATCCTCTACCCGATCATCGGCAACCGCATCTACGGGCCTATCGGCCATACCGTGGACATCATCGGCGGCGCAGTGACCGCCTTTGGTGTTTCACAGTCATTGGGGCTGGGGGTCGAGCAGATCAATATGGGCATGCACCAAGTGTTCGGTACCCCGGTCAGCCTGTCGTTCAAGCTGATGATCATTGCCGTGGTCACGGTGATTGCCTCGATTTCGCTGGTGGCTGGCGTGTCCAAGGGCATGAAGCGCCTGTCCACCCTGAACATGTGGATTTCCTTCGGGCTGATGCTGGTGGTACTGGGGCTCGGCCCGACCAACTACATCCTGAACCTGCTATTCGAGTCTGCCGGCGACTACGCGCAGAACATCATCGGCATGAGCTTCTGGACCGACGCCCAGGCCGATGGCGACTGGCAGAAGAGCTGGACCGCCTTCTACTGGCCGTGGTGGATGACCTGGGGGCCGTTCGTGGGCCTGTTCATCGCACGCATTTCCCGCGGGCGGACCATTCGCGAGCTGATCGTTGGCGCGCTGCTAGTGCCGACCTTGGTGACCATCCTGTGGATGGCCGTGTTCGGCGGTGCCGCGCTGAAGGATGAACAGCAGATGCGCAAGGCGTACGAGCAACAGCCGGTGGCCGAACAAACCGCCGCAGGCCCGTTCCAGGGTGGTCCCATCCTCGAAGCCACCCGCAAGGAAACCACCACGGCAATGTTCACTCTGCTCGACCGCCTGGGCGGGCCGAGTTTGGGCGCGCTGCTGAGCGTGGTCATCTGCCTGCTGCTGGCCGTGCACTTCGTCACCGCCGCCGATGCCGGCACGCAGGTGCTGTGCATGCTCAATTCGCTGGGCAGCATCGACCCGCCCAACTGGATACGGGTGTTGTGGTGCGTGCTGGAGGGAGCGATTGCGGCGAGCCTGGTGATCGCCGGGGGGCTGCTGGCGATACAGATGGCAAGCATTGTGGTCGGGTTGCCGATTGCCATCTACATGTTGCTGACCGGGTATAGCCTGATGCGCAGTTTGATGGCCAATGAGCAGGTACCTGGCGTGCAGGTTCCTGCCCTGGCTACACAACTACATATGCCCAAAGAGCTGGTTTAGCAGAAAACCTGTGGGAGCGGGCTTGCCGAGACGTCGGACCGCCCGCGAAGCAGGCACCGCGCAGGATGGCACGGGCTTCGCCCGTGTTCGCGGGACAAGCCCGCTCCCACAGAGGGGCTGGCCACGCATATTCAACCGTGCTTGTCTGCTTTCCAGGTGTGCTCATTCACCAAGTTCGCTGGCCGCTGGCCGGCCAGCGCGCTCAGCAGATTCTCCACCGCACACCGCGCCATCGCCTCGCGCGTCTCATGGGTCGCAGAGCCGATATGCGGCGTTGCAACCACGTTATCGAGTTGCAGCAGCGGCGAATCGGCGGGCAACGGCTCTTGCACGAACACATCCAACCCGGCAGCGCGAATGCGCTTTTCGCGTAGCGCTTCGATCAGCGCCTGCTCATCCACCACCCGCCCGCGCGCGATGTTGACCAAAATCGCTTCGGGCTTCATCAGCTTGAATTCTCGCGCCCCGATCAAGCCTTCGGTGCTGGCACTCAAAGGCACCGTCAAACAGACGAAATCCGACTCGCTCAGCAACGCGTCGAGGCTGCAGTAACGGGCATCGTAACGGGCATCCACTTCCGGCTTGGCCCGCGAACTGTGGTAAAGCACGCGCATGCCAAAACCGGCCGCGCCACGCCGCGCCAGGGCCTCGCCAATGCGCCCCATGCCGACGATGCCCAGCGTCTTGCCGTGCACGTCGCTGCCAAAATGCGCCGGCCCCAGGTTCGCCTGCCAGTGGCTGTCCCGCACCCAACCGGCCAGCTCCACCACGCGCCGGGCGCTGGCCAGGATCAAGGCGAAGCCGGTGTCGGCGGTGGTTTCGGTCAGCACATCGGGCGTGTTGGTGAGCATCACGCCACGGCGGGTCAGGTCGGCGATGTCGTAGTTGTCTACCCCGACCGATACGCTGCAGACCACTTCCAGTTCAGGTGCCAGATCCAGCAGGCTGCTGTCCAGCCGCAGGCTGGCGCCCAGCAGTCCATGGGCGCCGGGCAAAGCATCGCGCAGCCGCGCCAGGCCGTCACTGGCGCGGGTGTCCACCCAGGTCACCTCGACCTGTTGCTGCAACCGCGCAAGCAAGGCATCGGGCAGGCGCTTGTAAAGGACGATTCGCTTTTTCATGCTTGGTTTCCTATTGGCTCATTGCCAGGCCCTGGCCACGGGGCTTGGCCTGGCCAGAGGTCTGTGAAGTTTTCAGCACGGCCGTGAGGGCCACTGCAGTTAGCAGCGCCCCGGACATGAACAGGTACGAGGCGCCCGGGCCACCGGTCGCGCCATTAAGGTAGCCGACCAGCCACGAGCCACCGAACGAGCCCAGCGCGCCCATGCTGTTGATCAGCGCCATCGCCCCGCCGGCGACGTTGCTGGGCAGAATCTCCGGCACGATGGCGAAGAACGGGCCATAGGGGGCGTACATGCAGGCGCCGGCCACCACCAGCAGCGCGTAGGACACCCAGAAGTGCTCGGTGCCCAGCGCATAGGAGCCATAGAAAGCCAGCGCGGCGATCAGCAGCGGCGGCCAGACGAAGCGCTTGCGCTTCTGCAGGCGGTCCGAGGCCCACGACACCCCGACCATCGCCAGCACCGCGGCCATGTAAGGCACCGACGCCAGCCAGCCGGCCTCGACGATATCGACGTTGGCCGCCTGCTTGAGGATCGACGGCAGCCACAACACGAAGCCGTACACGCCAATGCTCCAGCAGAAGTACTGCAGCGACAGCACGATCACCTGCGGTGAGCGGAACGCCTCGCGGTAGTTCTTCACCGGTTTGATGCCTTGCTGCTCAGCGGCCAGGGCCTGCTGCAACGCGGCCTTTTCATGCTCGCTCAGCCAGTCGACCTGGGCCGGCCGGTCCGCCACCAGGCGCCACCAGATGAACGCCCAGAGCACCGCTGGCAGGCCTTCGATGATGAACATCCAGCGCCAGTCGAAGTGTTTGATCAAGTAGCCCGACACCACCGACATCCACAGGATGGTCACCGGGTTGCCAAGCATCAGGAAGGTATTGGCGCGCGAGCGCTCGGCGCGGGTGAACCAGTGGCACAGGTACACCAGCATGGCCGGCATCACCGCCGCCTCGACCACGCCCAGCAGAAAACGGATGCCGATCAGCAGGTAGACATTGCTGATCATCCCGGTCAGGGTCGCCAGGCCACCCCAAAGGATGAGGCTGACGAAAATCAGCTTCTTCACGCTGCGTTTTTCGGCGTAGATCGCACCGGGCACCTGGAAAAAGAAATAGCCGAGGAAGAACAGCGCGCCGAGCAGGGACGACAGCACCGGGGTGATCTTGAGGTCGTCGGCCATGCCGGATGCTGCGGCGAACCCATAGTTGGCGCGGTCCAGGTAGGCGAGGCTGTAGGTGATGAACACGATCGGGATGATGTACCACCAACGGCGTGGGGCAAGGCTTGTCGATTGCATGATGTATGCTCCTGAGCTTGTTGTTTTTGTCGCAACAGGGCCGGCGTACCGGCGATCAAAGTTTCAGGCACTCTTGGCTAGCGTGTAGGCCTCCAGTTCACTGCGTAACGGCAGCCCTTCCATGTCGCCGCGCGACTGCACGGCGCGGCTGCCGCACCAGTTGCCACGCGCCACTGCCTCGGCCAGTGGGCGGCCTTCGAGCAATGCACTGACCACGCCGACGGCGAAGGCGTCGCCGGCGCCGACGGTGTCCACCACCTTGGCCACCGGCACCGGGGCCACGCGCCCCTCGCACTGGGTGTTGCGGTAATAGGCGCCCTCGCCCCCCAGCTTGATCACCACCTGCTCGACACCTCGGTCGAGGTAGTACGCGGCGATGTCCGCCGGTGATTCAAGACCGGTCAGCAAGCGACCCTCTTCAAGGCCGGGCAGCAACCAGTGTGCCTTCAGCGCCAGCGCGTTCACTTCACGCACCATGCTGGCCTGGCTGGGCCACAGCGATGGGCGCAGGTTGGGGTCGAAGGAAATGCTCCTACCCTCAGCGCGCATGTGGTCCACCAGCTCGTGGGCCAGCGCCCTGCAGCCGGTCGACAGCGCCAGCGGAATACCGGTGGCGTGCAGGTGCCGGGCCTGCAGTAACGCTGGGCTGAGTTGCGTGGGCGAAAGCTGGCTGGCAGCGGAGTTGCGACGAAAATACTCGACCACCGGGTCACTGCCATCGTCGCAACGGCCCTTGAGCTGGAAGCCTGTAGGGAAGTGGGTGTCCACTTCGACGCGGCTGCAGTCGAGCCCCTCTTTGCGCAGGCTGTCGAGCACGAAGCGGCCTAGCGAATCGTCGCCCACCCGGCTCAGCCAGCGCACCCGAAAACCCAGGCGGGCCAGGCCGATGGCCACATTGCTGTCGGCGCCGGCAATGCGCTTGGCGAATGCGCCCACGCTGGCCAAGTCGCCGACCTGCTCGGCAACGAACATCGCCATGGTTTCGCCAAAACACAGCACGTCATGTTCAGGCATGGCTCACCTCCGCGCCCAGGCCAATACGCGCCAGGTTGTTCACCTGGGCGCGGGTCAGCGCCAGCAGGTCGTCGCCGGCGAGGGGATATTCCACGGCGCGTACCAGGCCCGGGGTGAACGCATCGAACAACGCCTCCCAGGCCACCAGGTCGGCTGCCTGAGGCACAACGGCGATCAGACGGCCACTGGCTTCGCGCTGCACAGCCTTGCAGTGCACGTAACGCACCCAACGACCGAGCTGCTGTGCGGCTTGCAGCGCGGACTCGCCCTGCCATTGCCAGTTGCCGATGTCGAAGGTCATGCCCAGCTGCACGCCCAACGCTTCGCTGTACTGGAAAAATTGCAGCAGTGGTTCTATTCGCCCGCCTTGTGGGGTCTGGTCATTCTCCACCAGCAATACGGGGTCGCCCTGATGCAACAGCGCTTTCAAGGCGCTCAGGTCGCGTTGGGGGTGGTAATGCCCCAGGGATACTTTCAGCGCCACGGCGCCCAGTGCCCGTGCCAATGCCAGCTTGGCCGGCAGGCGCGGGTCGAGCTGGCCGTCGGGCGTCCACAGTTCCAGTGGCGAGGAATACAGGCATTCCAGGCCCAACGCCTTGATTGCCGCAGACAACTTGGCAGCGTCCGGGGCTTCGTCGAACAGCTCTTCACGCAGTTCGACACGCATCACGCCAGCAGCGGCCAGCAGTTCAAGGAAGCTCTCCTGCCCTTGCTGGCGCACCAGGCTGGCACCGTAGCTGGAGAGGCTGATGGAAACGGGGTTCGCGTGCATTGTTTTTATCCCTATGAAACCGGTTTCATTTTTAGTTGCAGCAACGAGCAGCATTACTGCTCGCGGGTTTAGTCGCGTGGGTGAGTGGAACCTCGGATGATCAGGTCAGCCTTGAAGTCGATGCGCCGTGGCGCCCCGCTCTCGCCGCGCAGGCGGTCGAGCAGGCACTCGAAGGCGGCGACGCCGATGCGTTCGGTGGGCTGGGCCAGCGCAGTGATGCCGCTGCCGACCAGCGGGTACCAGTCCAGCTCGTCCAGGGCGATCAGGCCCACGTCCTGGAACAGCTTGCAGCCGCTGTCGTGGAGTACACGGGTCACAGCCAGTGTGGCCACGCCGTTAAAGGTGAAGATGGCCCGAGGGCCATGGCCATTGCTGTCAAGGAAGGCGCCGAGCCGGGCCTGCAGGTGGGTGTCGATTTCCAGCAGTTGCTGGCGCATGCCGGCACGGCGGCTAACCGACGCGGTGAACGCCTGGACCCGTTCAAGCCGCGAACTGGTGCCATCCAGCGGCTCGGTGACCGCCAGGATGTCGCGGTAGCCACAAGCTTGCAGGTGGTCCAGGGCCTGTTCGATGGCGTCGGCGTTGTCCAGGCCGACCAGGTCGACGTTGAGCTCCGGCAGTTGCCGGTCGACCAGCACCATGGGCATGTCGCGCTGCAGGGTGAGCAACTCGCCCGGGTGACGGCCCAGTGTATTCACGATCAGGCCTTCGACATTGTAGGACTGCAGGGCCTCCAGGTGATGGCGCTCCTGCTCGTCGTCGCGGTTGGTGTTGCACACCACCAGGCTGTAGCCGTGCTGGCGGCAGGCGGTTTCCACACCGTGCATCACCGCGACCGAGTAGGGGTTGAGGATATCCGCCACCAGCATGCCGATCAGCCGCGTCTGACCGCGCTTCAAGCCCCGGGCCATCTGGTTGGGCCGGTAGCCCAGGCGCTCGATGACTTCTTCCAGCCGCTTGGCGGTGGCCTCGGCGAGCAAGTTGCGGTCGCCGCCGATGTAGCGCGACACCGTGGCCTTGGACACGCCGGCGACACGCGCCACCTCGCTGATGGTCACGCGCTCGCGGGGATGGGCTGGCAGGTCGGTCATTTCGGGTCCCTTGTGATTATTGTCGGCGGCGGTGACTGAAACCGGTTTCAATACATCAAAACCAAGGCTTTTCGTCACCTACCGTTCGTCGGGATTTTACCAGTTAGCAGCCATCACCCTCCACTTGTGGGAGCGGGCTTGCCCGCGAACCAGGGCAAAGCCCTGGCCATTCACCGCAGTGTTCTCTTCGCGGGCAAGCCCTGCTCCCACAGGGTGAGGTGACCTCCGTCAGCGCAAGCCTTTCACATCACTGGCCGAAACAGCGCTGCCCTCATTTCCCCAACTGCTGCGAATGAAATTCACCACCTCAGCCACTTCCTGATCACTCAAGCGCCAGCCGAACGCCGGCATGGTGAAGTTCGACGGCGCCGCATGCGTCGCCGGCACCGTGCCGCCCGCCAGCACCACGTGGATCAGCGAGGTGGCATCGGCCGTCTGCACTACCGGGTTACCGGCAAGGGCCGGGAACACTCGGGTATAGCCCTGGCCATCGGTACGATGGCAGGCCGCGCAGTTGTCGATGTACACCGCCGCGCCCGGCTTGCTGTCGTCGCCCTTCCACAACGCCTGCGCGACCTGCGGGTCGTAGACGTGCGGCTGGTCGTCCGGGTTGCTGGGCGGCAGCGTCTTCAGGTAACGGGCAATCGCCGTCAGGTCGGCGTCGCTCAGGTGCTGCATGCTGTGCTCCACCACGTCGCTCATGCCGCCAAATACGGCACTGCGGTCACTGCGCCCGGTCTTGAGGAACTGCACCAGTTGTTCTTCGCTCCAGCTGCCCAGGCCATCCTTGTGATCACCCCGTAGGTTCTTGGCGATCCAGCCTTCCAGCGGCGCACTGCCGGCCAGGAACTGTGCGCCATCGGCGGGGCTCAGCGCCTGTTCCTGCATGGTCAGCGCACGTGGGGTATGGCATGCGCCGCAGTGGCCCAGGCCCTCGACCAGATAGGCGCCGCGATTCACCACAGGGTCCGTTTCGGCAGGTGCTTGCCAAGCTTTCACTTCCGGTGCGAACAACCCGCGCCAGATCGCCAGCGGCCAACGCATGCTCAGCGGCCAAGGAATGTCCGTGGCCTTGTTCGGCTGCGCTACGGGCTGCACGCCTTGCATAAAGTAGGCGTACAAGGCGCGCATGTCGTCGTCCTTGACCCGCGCATAGGAGGGGTACGGCATGGCGGGGTACAGCGTGCTGCCATCTTTGCCGATGCCTTTGCGCACCGCCAGATCGAAGTCTTCAAAGCTGTAGTGGCCGATGCCAGTGGCGTCGGGCGTGATGTTGGTTGAATACACGGTGCCGATGGGGGTTTCCATCGGCAACCCGCCAGCGAACGGCTTGCCGCCCTTGGCGGTATGGCAGGCCACGCAGTCGCCAGCGCGGGCCAGGTACTCACCCTGCTTCACCAACGCATCGGTCGCTTCATCGGCCTGCGCCGCCAGGCTTGCGCCAAACATCAGGGACGCGATCAACAATGTCTTCATGTTCATCGTTCCTCAAGCCTGGACCAGCGGGCCGGGGTTTTTCAGGTACTGCTCACGGATGGCCCTGGCCGACCAGTACGTCAGTGCCGCCACCAGGCCAGTCGGGTTATAGCCCAGCCCCTGCGGAAACGCCGAGGCGCCCGGGACGAACACGTTGTGCACGTCCCAGCTCTGCAGGTAACGGTTCAGTGCGCTGGTCTTGGGATCGGTGCCCATGATCGCGCCGCCGTTGAGGTGGGTGGTCTGGTAGCTGGCGGTGTTGAAGTGCTCCTTGACCTTCTTGCCGAGCACGGCGATGGCCTTGGGGTTCATCGCCTGGGCGATCTTGCTGAGTTTTTCGACCATGAACTGGTTCATCTTGATGTCGTTTTCCTGCCAGTCGAAGGTCATGCGCAGCAGCGGCTGGCCGTAGGCGTCGCGGTAGGTCGGGTCAAGGTCGAGGTAGTTGCCGCGGTACGACTGGTGCGCGCCATGGGCGTCCATCGACACCTGGTGGGTGTAGTAGTCGGCGGTGGCCTTCTTCCAGGCGCTGCCCCAGGCGGGGGTGCCGGGCGGGTTGGCGACACCGGCAATCGGCCGGCTGCCCGCCTGGTTGACCCACATCGGCGAGCCACCGACGAAGCCGTGCGGCCCATGATCGAAATTGTCGGCGTTGAAGTCGTCGATCGCCACGCCGTTGCCGCCGGCGCCGATGAAGTTGTTGGTGTAGGTGTCCTTGTCGAAGAAGGCTTTCACCGTGCCCATGTTCTGGTAGGCGAAGTTGCGCCCCACCACGCCTTCATTCTTGATCGGGTCGTAGGGTTTGCCGATGCCAGACAGCAGCATCAGGCGCACGTTGTTGAACTGGAAGGCGGCGAGGATGACGATGTCCGCTGGCTGCTCGACTTCGCGCCCCTGGGCATCGATGTAGGTCACCCCGGTGGCCTTGCGCTTGCTGTCGTCGAGGTTGACCCGCAGCACATGGGCGTTGGCGCGCAGTTCGAAGTTCGGCACCTGGCGCAGCACCGGCAGGATGTTCACGTTGGGCGAGGCCTTGGAGTACATGTAGCACACGTAACCACTGCAGAAACCGCAGAAGTTGCACGGCCCCATCTGCGCGCCGTAGGGGTTGGTATACGGGCCGGAGGTGTTCGCCGACGGCAGGTTGTAGGGTTTGTAGCCCAGGCTCGCAGCGGCCTTTTCGAACAGTTTGGCCGACACCACGTTCTTCTGCGACACCAGCGGGAATGGGTTGGAGCGGTCCGGCGCGTAGGGGTTACCGCCCTTCCCTTCACCGACCACCTTGCCGTTGACGGTCCAGGCCTGGCCGGAGGTGCCAAAGACTTTTTCGGCGAAGTCGAAATGCGGCTCAAGCTCTTCGTAGCTCACGCCGAAGTCCTGGATGGTCATGTCTTCAGGGATGAAGCGCTTGCCGTAGCGTTCCTCGTAGTGGCTGCGCATGCGCAGTTCCATGGGGTCTACCCGAAAATGCACACCGGACCAGTGCAGCCCCGCGCCGCCGACGCCCTTGCCGGGCAGGAACGCGCCGAGCTGGCGATTGGGCAGCGCAACATCATTGCCATTGTGGCGGATAGTGACGGTTTCTTTCGACACGTCGACAAACAGCTTTTTGCGCACGCTGTAGGTCAGTTCATCGATGACCTGCGGATAGCTGCCTTCGGGGTAGGTGTCCTGCATCGGACCGCGCTCTAGCGCCACCACCTGCAGCCCGGCTTCGGTGAGCTCCTTGGCCATGATGGCGCCCGCCCAGCCGAAACCGACGATCACCGCATCGACCTTCTTCATTGCATTGGCCATGCCTTACGCCCTCTCGCCACGAATCGAAACTGCCGGAAACGGGTAAGGCTCGTTGCGCTCGACCCAGTCCATGAAATCTGCCCGGGCGCCGGGGAAGCCGATTTGCGTCCAGCCAACCATGCCTTTGTTGCCGCCATGGATCGGGTCGCAGAAGAAGCCTTCGCGGGTGTTTTGCACCAGCAGGCTGAAGAACACCTTGGCAGGCAGTTGCTCGAAAATGATCTCACCGGCTTCGATCTTGCCGAGAACCTTGTCTCGGGTAGCGCTGTCTTGCTCGGAAAAGGTCTTGCCGCTGGCGTTTTTGCACCAGGCGTCCGCTGCGGCGATGCCCAGGCGGTAGATCTGTTGCGGGCTGAGCTGCAACTGGTAACCGAGCTCCGGCGCGGCGTCGGCTTTGAACGGGCCTTGCATGTACCACTGGGCACCCGTCGCGTATGGGGTATTCATCTGCCGATCGATAAACTCCGCAGCGCCGGCTTCCAGCGCTCCTGGGCCGAGTTCATCGGCGGGGATGATGCGTGACACAGCCGCCTGCACGAAGGCCCATTCTTCTTTGGTGAAGAAAGTTGGCTGGTAATCACCCGCGGGTGGCGTGGCTGGCACCTTGTGCTCGCGGACCGGCTCGGCCAGCAACTGGCTGGCGCCCAGGCCGGTACTGGCCACGGTGACGACCGGGATCAGGGTCAGGGTCTTGCGCAGGAAATCTCGGCGCGGGTTGTCGGGGGCATGCTCGGGCATTTCGAGTCCTCATCAGCATTGGGCGGCCTTGGGTTGCGCCATCTGGGTTTTGATCAGGGCCTGGGGCCCTGAGAAAGTCGCGCAATCTAGCTGATTCGGAAATGTTTTGAAACCGGTTTCATCGCTATCTCACGGGCAACCTGAATCCCTGTGAGAGCGACGGTCTTGCTCAAATTTTAAAAACGTGCGCGGCTCCTGTGGGAGCGGGCTTGCCCGCGAAAAAGGCACCACGGTGGATGGCACGGGCTGCGCCCGTGTTCGCGGGGCAAGCCCGCTCCCACAGAAATCGCGTAGGCTTCGGCAATTTGAGCAGCACAGTACCGCCCTCCACACTTGAGGCCCGCCATGTTCGACTGGGAAGATCTCCGCCATTTCTCCGCTTTCATCAGCGCCGGCTCGCTCTCGGCCGCCGCCAAGCAGCTGGGTGTCGACCACGCCACCGTGGCCCGACGCATTGCCGCGCTGGAAGCGGCGCTCAACCTCAAGCTGGTCGACCGCAGGCCCCGGGCCTACGTGCTGACCGACGAAGGCCGCCGGGTGGGCCTGTACGCCGAGCAGATGACCCAGTCATCCTTCGCCCTTGAGCACTTTGCCAGCGCCGGCCAACAGCAAGTCGAGGGTGAGGTGGTGCTGGCTGCCCCACCCGCCTTGCTGGGCAGCATCGTCGCGCGACGCCTGGGCGAGCTGTATCAGCGCTACCCGCAGTTGCGCTTGAAGCTGGTGGGCAGCAAGTCACGCGCTTCGCTGGCACGCCGCGAAGCCGACATCAGCATTGCCCTGGCCCGACCCAGTGAACCAACCCTGGTGGCCAGCCTGCTCGGCTACCTCGAATATCGCCTGTATGCGTCGGACGCTTTCATCCGCAACGCCCGCGCACCGCGCTATATCGGCTACGACCAGTCGCAGAGCAAATCGCCGCAGCAGCAATGGCTGCTCGCGCAAACCGACCATCAGCCTTTCGTGTTGCAAAGCAACGACCTGCGCATCCAAGCCCAGGCTGCCGCCGGCGGCATCGGCATTGCCTGCCTGCCGGCATTCATGGCCGAGGAGCATGGCCTTCACGCGACCGGGGACGATGACCAGACCATGAGCATCGAAATCTGGCTGGCGGTGCATGAAGACGTGCGCAACACCCCGCGCATCAAGGCGGTTACCGACTTCCTGCAACATCAGGTCAAGCCGCTGCTGCGCTTGTGAAATTCTGCAGAAGTCGCCTGCACCGATACGGAGTTTTCGCAACCCCGCAGCCCCGCTAAGCTTCCCTCCATCGTCAACGATCACTGAGGAGAAGCGGATGCAGTACGTCAAGTTGGGCAACACCGGCCTGGATATCTCGAAACTCTGCCTGGGCTGCATGACCTTTGGCGAACCCGACGCCGGTACCCACCCCTGGACCCTCGGCGAGGCCGACAGCCGCCCGATCATCCGCCACGCCGTCGAGCAAGGCATCAACTTCTTCGACACCGCCAACAGCTACTCGGCCGGCACCTCGGAGATCATCCTCGGCAAGCTGCTGAAGGAATTTACCCGTCGCGACGAAACCGTCATCGCCACCAAGGTGTTCTTCCCCGCCAACATGTGGGAAGGCAGCACCCGCCCCAACGAACAAGGGCTGTCGCGCAAGGCGATCCTGGCCAACATCGACGCCAGCCTGACGCGCCTGGGCACCGACTACGTCGACCTCTACCAGATCCATCGCTGGGACTACCACACCCCGATCGAAGAGACCATGGAAGCCTTGCACGATGTGGTCAAGGCCGGCAAGGCGCGCTACATCGGCGCCTCATCGATGTACGCCTGGCAATTCGCCAAGGCCCAACAGGTGGCCGCGAGCAACGGCTGGAGCCGCTTCGTCTCGATGCAGAACTACCTCAACCTGATCTACCGCGAAGAAGAGCGCGAGATGATCCCGCTGTGCCTCGACCAGGGTGTCGGCCTTATGCCCTGGAGCCCGATGGCCCGCGGCCGGCTCACCCGCCCGCACGGGCAGCAGACCGAGCGCACGCGCACCGATATCTCCGGGCAGTCGTTCTACGCCGGCACCGAGGTGGAAGACGGACGTGTGATCGATGTGGTTGAGCAGATTGCTCGTGAGCGGGGTGTGCCGATGGCGCAGGTGGCGCTGGCCTGGGTGCTGGGCAAGCGTGGCGTATCGGCGCCGATCGTGGGGGCATCCAAGGCAGCGCAGCTGGATGATGCGATTGCGGCGCTGGAATTGAAGCTCAGCACCGATGAGATCGCGCGGCTGGAAGCGCCGTATGTGCCCCATACGGTGACTGGCTTCAAGTAAATATCCTGAGGCAGTTCCGGCCTCTTCGCGGGCAAGCCCGCTCCCACAGGATTTGTGAGCGCCTTGGACCCTGTGGGAGCGGGCTTGCCCGCGAAGAGTACATTTGCATCCCGACGGAAATTACATCACCTGAATGCGCGCCCGCCGAACCGCTCCGGCATGCCACCCCTGCAGCAACACCGCCAGCGCTGCCAGCCCGGCAGGCACCAGCAATGACCCGAACACCTGGGCGAAGCTCCACCCCAACGCCAGCATCTGCGCCCCGGCAAAGGCACTGAGGATGGCCCCGAACCGCCCGATGCCACTCATCCAGCTGGCTCCGGTCGCCCGCGCCTCGGTCGGATAGAACCCAGCCGCCAAGGCGTTCATGCCCACGCTCGCCCCATTCAGGCCAAAGCCCACGGCCCAGGCGACAGCACACAGCCAGGTGAAGTCACCCGCCACCTGGCCAATGGCAAAAATCACCGCACCGCTGAACAGGAAGGTCAGCATCAGCACCCGTTGCGGGTTGCAGCGGTCCATGGCCCAGCCCACCGAAATCGCCCCCAACGGCCCGCCGATCTGGAAGCAGGCCGTGACGATGGCCGCCTCCGACACCGAGAAACCCCCGCCCTCTTTCACCAGCGTTGGCAACCAGCCGCTGAACAGATAGACCAGGAACAACGCCAGTACATAACCCGACCACAGCATCAGGGTGCCGAAGCGGTAGCGCGGTGAAAGAATGGTGCTGATGGCCCCGACTGGATTCGGCGTGGCCGCAGGCACTGCGAAGGTGCTGTCAGGACCGCAATGTTCCGGTGCCAAGCGGCAGACAATGGCGCGGATGCGTTGCGGGTCGGCGCCCTTGCTGACCAGGAAGGTCACCGACTCCGGCAACCGCCAGCACAGCAACGGCAGGGCCAGCAGCGGCAGCACACCGCCCAGCGCCAGCACGCTGCGCCAACCGAGGTTGGGGATCATCCAGGCGCTGACGAACCCACCGAGTGCCGCCCCCAGCGAAAAACCGCAGAACGCCAGGGTGATCAACAGGGAACGGCTGCGCGCCGGGGCGTATTCGCCGACCAGGGTGCTGGCATTGGGCATCGCCGCGCCCAGGCCAAGGCCGGTGAGAAAACGCAGGGCCACCAACGTTTCCAGGTTCGGCGAAAACGCTGAGGCCAGCGTCCATAGGCCGAACAACAGGACGCTGCCCAGTAGCACCACCTTGCGCCCATAACGGTCTGCCAGCGGACCGGCGATCAACGCGCCCAGGGCCAGGCCGATCAGCGCCGCACTGAGCACCGGGCCCAGGCTTTGCGCGCCGAGCTGCCACTCGCTCTTCAACTGCGGCGCGATGAAACCGATGATCGCCACGTCCAGGCCATCCAGGGCGATGATCAGGAAGCCGAGGAACACCACCCACTTCTGGTACCGGCCGATGGGTTGCTGGTCGATCAGTTGGCGCACGTCGATGACGTTGGGGGCTTTCATTTCTGCCTTACCTCTTGTTGTTTTTATGGAAGGGCAAGCCTGCGGCTACAGGCTGCGCATGTGCACCGGCTTGATGATCCGCGTCTCTTGGGCCACCACCAGGTCCCGCGTGGCCTGCAGGTACGCGGCAAAGTCCGGGTCGGCATCACGGGCGGCACTGCGCCGTTCGAAGTCGTCCAGGCTGTCGTAGCCCCACAGGTGCACCACCTGGTTGAGCGGGCCGATGCAGCTCACGTAGAACCCCAGCGGCACACCGAGGTGGCGCAGCAGGATCGGCATTGCCAGCTGGTCGAAGGCTTCGAGAAACGCCGCCATGCAGCGCGGGCGGATGGTGTAGACGCGGTGGTCGACAATCGCCTTGCCCATCACGCCACCTCCCGGGCCGGGCCCGCGCTCGCCAGGCCCTGCTCGACACCCGCGAGGTGGCGACCGGTGATGTAGCCAAACGTCATGATTGGCCCCAGGGTGATGCCGGCGCCTGGGTAATTGCCGCCCATCATGCTGGCCCGGTCATTGCCCACGGCATACAGCCCGGCGATGGCCTGGTGCTCGGCATCGAGCACTTCACCGACCACGCTGGTGCGGATGCCATCGAACGTACCAAGGTCGCCCATGATCACCTTCACCGCAAAATAGGGCCCCTCGCCCACCGGTGCCACGCAGGGGTTGGGCTGTTGTTGCGGGTCGGCCAGGTAGCGGTTGAAGCTTGTGCTGCCGCGGCCGAACTGGCGATCTTCGCCGTGCACGGCACCCAGGTTGTATTCGCTGACCGTACGCTCCAGGCCCTGGGCATCGATGCCCGCTTTTTGCGCAAGCTCGGCCAGCGTGTTGCCTTTGAGCAGGTAGCCGTTGCGCAGCAGCGGCCCCAGCGGCATCGGCGCGGGCTTGGCGTAACCCAGGCCGTACTTGGCCAGGGTGCGCCGGTCACATATCAACCACATCGCGGTTTCCGCCTGCTCGGCGCAAGCCTCGACCAACGCCGCGCCCACGTCGTGGTACGAGTTCGACTCATTGGTAAAACGCTGGCCCGAGCGCAACACGCCGATCACACCAGGCTTGTAGCGGTCGAGCAGGTGCGGGAAGGCGACGTGCCCTCCGGCGCCCATCGGCACCTTCGACACCGGCATCCAGGCCGCCGGCGCTTGCAGGCGTATATCGACCTGGCCACCCAGCGCTTCAGCCATCCGCGCGCCATCGCCGGTATTGCCCGGCGGTACCGGCGAAAAGTGTTCGCCACCGCGACGTACATGCGGGTAAGCCTGCTTGAGCCGCTGCAGGTCGTGGGAAAACCCGCCACAGGCCAGCACCACCCCACGCCGCGCCTCGATCCGCAACTCGCCATCGCCCTGCCGGGCCATCGCGCCCGTCACCCGGCCGCCCTCACGCAACAGCTGCCTGGCCGGGGTGCCGGTCAGGATCGGAATGCCCAGGTCCAGTGCGGATTTCACCAGCCGCGCGGCCAGCGCGTTGCCGCTGGTGACTTGCGTGCCACGCCGGTACAACGCCAGCTCCTTGAAGTGCGTCAGCAGGCGCTTGGCGACGTAGACAAACGATGTCAACGAACGGGTGACGTTGAAGAAGTGCTTGAGGTCGGCATTCGAGGAATTGAACATCATGCCAATGAACGTGATGCTCTTGAGCGGTGGCCGCAGCCGCGCCATGTCTGCGCCCAGGCCACGAATATCGTAGGGTGCGGCCAGGATCGAGCGGCCGATGTCGACACCGCCTGCCACGTCCGGGTGGTAGTCGGGATACAGCGTCGGGACGAACTTGACCGTGGTTGCTCGCTCGAAGAAATCCACCATCTCAGGTCCATAACGCAAAAACGCCTCGACCGCCGGCGCATCGAAGCAGGCAGCGGTCTCGTTGCGCAGGTAAGTCAGCGCCTGCGCCGGGTCGTGGTTGACATCATGCCGGTTGCCCGGCACCCATAGCACGCCACCGGAAAACGCCGTGGTCCCGCCAAAGCAGTCGTCCTTCTCGATGACCAGCACGTCCAGGCCCTGTTTTTTCGCGGTGATCGCCGTGGCCAGGCCACCGGCCCCAGCGCCGATCACCAGGACATCGCAGGTACGCGTTTTCATGCGCGCACCCCTTCGAAGCCAGGGCGCGGGATCAGCGCCATGGGCATGCTCTCGAGGCCGCCATCGACGGTCAGCTCGGCACCGTTGATGTAGTCGGCACGCGGGCTGGCCAGAAACAGCACGGCCTCGGCGATGTCCTGCGGCTCGCCGATGCGCTGGTTGGCGGTCATCGCGCTGCGCTGCCGTTCGATCTGCGGGTCGGCATAGAACGCAGCCGACAGCGGCGTGCGGATCAGCCCCGGGCACACCGCATTGCTGCGCACCCCGCGCGGCCCCCACTCCACGGCGATCTGCCGCGACAGCATGCTGACCCCGGCTTTGGCCGCGCTGTAGGCGCCACTGTTGGGTTGCGGATAATGGGCCGCGATCGAGGCGACATGCACGATGCGCCCCTGGCCGCGCTCAAGCATCGAACGGCCGAAGGCCTGCGCGCACAGCAGGTAGCCACTGAGGTTCACGGCCAGCACCTGGTTCCACTGCTCCAGGCTCAGCGTGTCGAGCGCGCCCGGGCGCAGCACGCTGGCATTGTTGACCAGCACATCGCAGCGCCCATGCAGCGCCTGTACCTGGGCGGCGGCCTGCTCGACGCTGGCCGGGTCGGCAATATCACAGGCCAGGGCACTGACCTCACCGACGCTGTGCTCGCCAAGGGTGGCCGCCAACTCCCGGCACTTGTCGCCATCGCGGTCCAGCAGCACCACGTGGGCATGCTGCTCGACCAGCGCGGCGGCCAGCGCCGCACCAATGCCACCGGCCGCGCCAGTGACCACGCAAACGGCCGAATCCAGGCCCAGCCAATCAGAAGAAATCTTGTTGTTATGCATGCTGCTCTCCAGAGTGTCGCTTCATCTGGCGAACAGCCTAGGGCCGGCGGACCTGTCGGCAGAATGGACAAAACCTGCAAGCGCCACCACATTCCCGACAATTTCGTCCACGGCCCCCTGAACCCTGTACGCACCTGTGGCACAGTGGCCAGGTAGCGATCAGAACAATTAAAACAACATGAACAAGATCCCCAACTACGCCCTTTATGGCGAAGCCGCGCCGCCGGTGTGGCACGAGGCCTTGCATGTGGAGCAGATCTCCCTGCGCTCTGGCGCACACAACTGGGAGATCGCCGCGCACCGCCACGACGGGCTACTGCAGCTGCTGTACCTGCAAAGCGGCAGCGGCGAGGTGCTGTTCGACAGCGAGCGCGTGCAGGTGCAGGCGCCCTGCGTGGTCTATGTGCCGGCGCAAGTGGTGCACGGCTTCCACTGGGCCGGCCAGGTCGAGGGCCAGGTGATTACCGCTGCCCAGCCGCCGCTGGAGAGCATCGCCCAGGTACTGGCGCCGCAGTTGCTGGCGCAGATCCGCAAACCCCAGGTCATCGCCCTGCCCCAGTGGCGCACCGAAGACGACCCGTTGTTGCCGCTGTGCCGCGCCCTGCGCGAGGAATATCACAACCGCGCTCGCGAACACGTCGCCAGCAGCATGTCGTTGCTTCTGGCCCTGTTGATCCAGGCCCTGCGCCAGGAGCCCGCGCAGGCCGGCGAGGAACGCCGCCCGGCGTCACGGCGCAGCCAGCAGTTGACCGGGTTTCGCGAGCTGGTGGACAGGCACTACCGCGAGCATCGGCCGTTGGGCTTCTATGCCAATGAGCTGGGCATGACCCTGGCGACGCTGGGGCGCTTGTGCCAGGAGCACCTGGGGATGACGCCGATGCATGTGATCAACGCGCGGTTGGTGCTGGAGGCCAAGCGGGCGCTTGGGCATTCGGACGCGAGTGTGAAGGAAATCGCCCATGAACTGGGGTTTGCCGATGTGGGGTATTTCAGCCGGTTTTTCCGCAAGCAGTGTGGAGTGAACCCAAGTGCGTTTCGCGGCAGCCAGGGCAGCTAGCGGACCGCGGGCGTTTCAATACCCCGTCATTTCCAGGTACCCGCGCCCAGTGCCACCCACCCGGACAGGCCCTTCCCAATACGGGAACCGCGTCCCCATCCAGGCCTTGGGCTCCAGTGCATCTACCTCGACATCCACCTGCAGCGATGGCACCTGCACGCGCCAGCGCGTCGGTAGCTGTTTGCCGTTGAGCTGCTTCGTCCAGGCCAGCGGGGTCAGCTCGATCTGCTCCCCCTGCAACGCCCGCGATTGCCCCTGCGCATCCACCCAGGTCCCCGCCCGGTATGGCAGGCCCTGGGCTTCACGCACCTGGAACAGCATCAATTTCGCCCCACTGTCCAAGTGCAGCGAGAACCAGTCCCAGCCAAGCTGTCCGGCCGCCAACGGCTGGCTGCTCCATTCCCGGTCGAGCCACGCCTGCCCGGTCACGGCGATGCGCTGCCCATCCCGCTCGACCTCGCCACTGACCGTGTAGAACGGCTGGCTGTAGTAGTACGACGCCTGGCCCTTGCCGGATTTTTCGCTGTAGCCGTTCACGCCATGCAGCACCAGAGGGCGATCAGTCTTCAGAGCCAGGTCATAGCTAAACCCTTGTCCACTGGCGCGCATCTTCAGCTGGTCGACATCCGGATTGCCTTGCAACGACCAATCATTGATCCAGGCGCGCAACGGCTGCGCCTCGGCGCCTGCCTGGCCCACACCGCCACGCGCCAGGGTTTCGCTGACCTGATGGCCACCCGGGCCAGTAAGGGCGGCGTGGCCCATCCACACGTTGGGGCTGTTCCAGTTCATGGTTTCTGGCCCAGGGCGCAGCCCCGAGCGGAACAGTGTCCATTGCACGCCCCAATCGCGGCCCTGGGCATCGCGCAGGTTGGCGGTGACGTACCACCACTCGATGCGAAAACCGTTATGCGCGCCATGGTCACGGGGAAAGACCAACGGTACGCCCGCCACTACCTGACTGAATGCACCCGCATCGGCGCCAAGGCCTGCGAAACTTTTTGGCGCAGGCTCGGGTGAGTCGCACCCGGGCAGCAACAGGCAGGCCATCAGCAGCCAGGCTTCAGTTTTCATCGGCGAACTGCCTCAACAAAGCGCTCGGCTGGCTGCGTGCCAGCTGCCACAGCGGCCAGGCGCTGGCCAGCAGGCTGGTGAACAGGCCCAACACGGCGAGCTGCAGCCATTGCCCTGGGAACACATGCCACGGCAGGCGCCAGCCGAAGGCCTGCACGTTGACCACCGCCACCAGGCACCAGGCCAGCAACAGGCCCAAAGGGATCGCCAGCAGCACGGTGAAACCACTGAGCATCAGTGTCTGCCCCAGGCTCAGCCAGGCCAGCCAGCGGCGTGGCACACCCAGTGCCCATAAGGGTGCCAGCTGCCCCAGGCGGCGCTGGCCCAAGGTCAGCTGGCTGATGAACAGCGCCACCCCGGCCACGCCCAGGGTCAGGCTGTTCAACGCCGCCGTGACGGCGAACGTGCGGCTGAATATGTCGCTCGACCAGGCTTTCAAGCGGGCTTGCTCGACAACCTGGTTGTCATCCAGGGCGTAGCGTTGCTGCAGGTCGTCCTTGAGTGCCGCGACCTGGCCTGCGTGCACCAACAGGCTCAGGCCGGTCAGGCTGGCGCCCGGCGCGTGCCGGCGCAGCCAGTCGGCGTTGATCAGCACATGGCCTTTGGGGTTGCCGTAATCCGCGTGCAGGCCGACCACCGTCATCGCCTGTGGCGGCTCGCCAGGCAGCTGCAGCGTATCGCCCACGCCCAGCCCCAGGCGCCGGGCCAGTTGCTCGCTGAGCATGGCCCCACGGCCAGCGGCCAGCGCCTGCCAGGCACCCGGCGCCTGCTTGAGCAACGGCCAATGCTGGCGGTAGAAACGGTGGTCGATCACCCCCTGTACCTGCACCGGCCATTGCTGCAAACGCCAGTCTACCCGCCAACTGGGCAACACTGCGCTGACGGCTGGATCGACCCGTAACTGCGCCTCTATCTGCTGCGCCTGGAGGCTGTCGCGGGGGGTGACGTACAGGTCTGCAGCCAAACGCTGATCGAGCCAGCCAATGAAGGTGCGGCGGAAACCTTCGGTCATGCCGCCAACCCCGACACTGGCGGCCAATGCCAGCAGCAGCGCCATCAGCGCCAGGCTCAAGGCCGGCAGTTGCTGGCGGCTGTCGGCGATGAACCATTGCGCCAGTGGGCGCTGACAGCAATGCGCAAGACACCGGAGCATTATCGCCAGCAACCCCGGCAACAGCAGTGCTGCTGCCAGCAGCAACGCCGCAAGCATGGCGAATGCACTGGCCAGCCCAGTGCCAAAGTAGCCGCATCCCATGGCAATCCCTAGCAGCACTGCAGCGACCACGGCCTGGCGTCGCAACCAGGGCACTTGCGCCAGGCGCCAGGCCTGGGGTTGCGCCAGTGCCAGCAACGGCAAACGGGCTGCGCGCAACAGGCTGTCGAGCCCGGCCAGCAGCGCGCCCAGCAGGCTGACGGCAATGCCCAGCAACCACCACTGCGCCGGCAGGTGCAGGTGCCCGGCCACCTGGGCGCCGTACAACCCCCGCAAGCTGGAAGCGAAATCGGGCAACATCAACGCCGCCAACAGGTAACCCGCCGCCACGCCCGCCACGCCGCCCAAAACCGCAAACAGCCCCAGTTCCAGCGCCAGGGCCGTCAGCATTACCAGCAGGCTGACGCCGCAAGCGCGCAAGGTACGGATCAACCCGCGCCGCTGTTCCAACGCCAGGCCAATCGCCGCATGGGCAATGAACAATCCCACCACGAAGGCAAGCAGGCCGAGGGCAGTGAGGTTGAGGTGGAAGCTTTCCGTAAGGCGCTGCAGATCGGCGTCATCGCCAGGAGGCTGAAACTTGAGGTTTGCTGCGAGCTCGTCCGGCAGCGGGCGATCGCTGTCACTGAGCAGGCGCGATAATTGCCCGGGCGCCTTGAGCAACGCCTGGGCCTGGCCGATATCGACCACAACCACCCCCGGCGCCAATTGGGCCTGCAGGGTCAAGGGCGGCAGCACTTGCCCGTCCGCCGTGAGGACCTGCTCGCCGGCCTTTCGGCCCAACTGGCGCAGGGTATCCGGCCCTACCCAGGCCTGCCCTGGCGTGCCAATGAACGCCTGCAGGTCGAAGCCTTGCACGTCGGCACCGGCGACCGCCATGCCCGGCAAGAGGCTCAGCGGCTCGATGCCGATCAGCCGCAGTGCAACCTGGGGCTCACCGGCCAAGCGCAAACGCCCTTCAAGCACCGGTGTCACCTGCCAGCCCAGCTTGCGCAGTTGCACATACAAGCCTTGGTCGAAATGCTGCACGGTCCGCGCCACCAGTTGTGCGCGAGCGGGCCCGGCGAGCACGGCGCTGGCTGCTGCGTAGTCGTTGCGCGCCTGGGTATTGAGTGCCTGCACGCCGGTCCACAAGGCCGTGGCCAGCCACAGCCCGGTGAAGATGCTGATGCACTGCAGGCGGTGGCGCCACCAATGGCTGCCCAGCGCCTGTAGGGTGATCAGCAGGTGGTTCATCACCCTTGTACCCGGCCCATCTGCAGCACACAGCGGCGCTGCAGGCGCGCGGCCAGGCGTTGGCTGTGGGTCACCATCAGCAGGCTGCTGCCGGCTTCTTCCACCAGTTGCAGGAGCAGCGCCAGGACCTCGTCGCTGCTTGCTTCGTCGAGGCTGCCGGTCGGCTCGTCGGCGAGCAGCAGCAACGGCCTGCTCGCCAGGGCCCGGCCAATGGCGACACGCTGTTGCTGGCCGCCGGACAACTGCTCCGGGTAGCGCTGCAGCAGGGGCGTCAGGCCCAGGCGTGATGCCAGATGCGTCACCCACGTTGGGTCATGGCGGCCTGCCAGGCGCGCCTGGAAAGCCAGGTTGGCGGCGACATCCAGGCTGCTGATCAGGTTGTATTGCTGGAACACCAGGCCGATGCCCTCGCGTCGCCAGCGCGCCAGGGACGCCTCGCCACGGTTGTCTAGAGGTTCGCCGTCAATGAGGATGCGCCCGCTGTCGGCGTGGTCGAGGCCGGCCAGCAGGTGCAGCAAGGTGCTCTTGCCGCTGCCGGACTCGCCCATTAGTGCCAGGCTGCTGCCGCGTGGCAGGGTCAAGTCGACACCGCGCAGTACCTGCAGTGGGCCTTGGGCGGTAGTGAACGACTTGTGCAGGTGTTCGACGACCAGCATTGCAGGGGACACCTTCTAAAGGCGGGTCAGATTGTAGGCATAGCTGCAATTGCCGCTTTTGGGCAACTATCCTGTGCTGTTTTCACTGGCCCTTTCGCGGGCAAGCCCGCTCCCACAGGTTCAACATCGACCTTCAGTACGAAGTAGAACCTGTGGGAGCGGGCTTGCCCGCGAAGAGGCCGGTACAGACAATCTAATTCACCAACACCTGCTGCACTTCCCCCACCGTCGCCGCCAAACTGTTCAAATGCAGTCCCAACACCCGCTCCACCGGCGCCTGGTCCAGCGGCCAGTGCAGCGCAATACTCCCCGCCAAACGCCCCTCCACCCGCACCGGCAAGGCAATCGCGCGGATCAGGAACGGCAAACGCACCGGATACTCCCAGAATCCTTCGGTGCGCTGGCCAAAGCCCTTGTGCCCATCCGCTTCGATATCGCGCAGCAGCGCCTCATCACCGACCCGCTCATGGGCCGCGAGGCGCTGCACCTCATCCGCCGCCAGTTCCTTCAAACACGCCCGCCCCATGGCCGAATGAAACAGGCTGGCATGGTGCCCGACGATCTGGCAGTTGACCGGGTAGCGCTTGCGCAGCACCTGCGGGATCGCGCTTTCCATCACCTCCAGCCGCTCACCGTCAAAACACGACAGGTCCGCCACCAACCCAGTGCGCTCGCTCAGTTCCAGCAATAACGGCGCAGCGCTTTCCACCAGTTGGCGCTTGAAGCGCTGCTGACGGTCGCCGAACAGGCGTCGGGCGCACAGGCGATAACGGCGGTCGCTCAGGCCACGGTAGACCCAGCCCTGCTCCTGCAAGGTGGCGAGCATGCGCGACACCGTGGCCTTGGGTAGCGTCGTCAGGTAATGCAGCTCTTCCAGCCCCAGCGCCTGATGCTCACCGAGCAATTCGACGATGGCCAGCGCCCGTTCCACCGAGCGCACGCCGCCACTCTCTGCGGTGATCCCCATGGTTTCGACCTCCTTGTCTGTGCGTGGATGGTCATCATGCCCAGCAAGATACGGGCCTGCCCAGGGTTATCAACGTGATTGCAGGCACGCAGGGGGCCGCCGCTCTACCCAACGGGTCAGCTGTTCGTGGGCAAAGGCCAGCTGCAGCACCGCGTGGTCGGCCTGCGCCGGGCCTATGATTTGCAGGCCCATCGGCAATCCGACGGCGTTGAAGCCCACCGGCACGCTCATGCTCGGCAGGCCGGCCAAGGTCGGGCCGATCACCACCTCCATCCAGCGGTGGTAGGTGTCCATCACCTGCCCGCCGACCACCTTCGGCCACGGCTCGGCTGCGTCGAAAGGGAACACTTGGGCAGACGGCAACAGCAGGAAATCGTAACGCTGGAACAATACGTTCAACGCCTGGTACCAGGCGCTGCGGTCCAGCGAGGCTTTGTAGATATCCGCCGCCGTCAGCTGCAGCCCCCCTTCTACCTCCCACTGCGCCTCCGGTTTGAGCAATGCGCGCTTGTCGGGGTCGGCATAGGCTGCGCTCAGGTTGCCATGCACCAGGAAGTGGCGATGGGTGAGCCAGCATTGCCACAAGCGCGCCATGTCGAAGCCGGGCTGGCAGGCCTCGACCTCGCAGCCCAGCTCGGCGAAGTCCGCCAGCGCGGCTTCGCACAGGCCCATGACACCGTCATCCATCGGCAGATAGCCATCGAAGTTGCCCAGCCAGCCGACCCGCACGCCCTTGAAGTCGCGTGGCAAGCCTGCCGCAAAGTCGCCCGGCCCATCACTCAGCGACAGCGGCGCACCAGGGGCCCGCCCAGCCTGCACCGACAGCAGACGCGCCACATCCGTCACCGTGCGCCCCATCGGCCCTTCCGTGGCCAATTGCTGCATGAACAGTTCCGGCGTCGGCCCATAAGGCACCCGCCCTTGCGAAGGGCGCAGGCCGAACACGTTGTTGAACGCCGCCGGGTTGCGCAACGAGCCCATCATGTCGCTGCCATCGGCCACCGGCAGCAAGCGCATGGCCAGCGCTGCCGCCGCACCACCGCTGCTGCCACCTGCCACACGGCCGTGGTCGTAGGCATTGGTGGTGGTGCCGTACAAGGTGTTGTAAGTCTGCGAACCCAGGCCGAATTCCGGCACATTGCTCTTGCCGACAATGATCGCCCCACTCGCCCGCACTCGCGCCACGCTGACCGCATCGTGCGCCGGCACCTGCTCGGCGAACAGCGGCGACCCCAGCGTGGTGCGCAGCCCCGCCGTGGCCGCCAGGTCCTTGATCGCCTGCGGCATGCCATGCATCCAGCCGCGCGATTGGCCACCTGCCAACTCACGGTCGCGCTCATCGGCCTCGGCCAGCAACGTTGCGCCGTCACGCAGCGACACCAGCGCATTGACCTTTGGGTT
This sequence comes from Pseudomonas sp. NPDC090752, assembly GCF_055584805.1. NCBI lineage: Bacteria > Pseudomonadati > Pseudomonadota > Gammaproteobacteria > Pseudomonadales > Pseudomonadaceae > Pseudomonas > Pseudomonas sp. NPDC090752. The sequence continues at coordinate 274,780 of NZ_JBVJLI010000006.1, forward strand.
GAAGCGCTCGATATGGCTCAGGTAGGCGTTCATCACTTCACGGCACGACAACTGGCGGGCATGGATCGCCTGGGACAGCGCCTCGGCATCCAGGGCGACGATCGGGTCGATGGCGGACAGGTTCACGGTTTCACTCCAAGGTTGAAGGCGACAGGCTTGCCGGCACGCGGCGCCTCTTTCAGGCAATAGGTGCCCAGCAGCGTCAGCAGGCAGGCGAACAGCACGTAGAACGACGGCGCCACCGGCGTACCGAGCACCTTGCTCAGCCAGGTAACGATCAGTGGCGCGAAACCGCCGAATACCATCACCGCCACGTTGTAGGCCACCGACACCCCAGTAGAACGCACCTCGATGGGGAACTGCTCGGCCAACGCCGTCGGCGCCGGGCCGAAGAAGCCGCCAATGGCGGTGCACAGCAGCAGTTGCATCACCAGCAGGCGCTCGATCGACGGCGCCTCGGCCACCCACACGTACAGCGGGTAGACCATCACGAAGAACGCCAAGGTAAAGGCCATCAGCACCGGCCTGCGGCCCAGTCGGTCGGACAGCGCGCCGGCCAACGGGATGACCACGGTCATCAGCCCCACCGCCAGCATCTGCACCAGCAGCACCTGGTCCAGCGGCAGGCCCAGGTTCTTATGTGCAAAGGTCGGCATGTTCACCAGCACCACGTAGAACGACACCGTCGCCCCACAGGCCAGCCCCATCGACACCAGCAGGCTGCGCCGATGCTCACGCAGCACCTGCCACAGGCTCGGCGCCTGGCCCTTGGCCTGCTTGCGGGCTTCGAGGAACTCCTCGGGCTCTTCCATGTGCTTGCGAATCCACAGCCCCACCGGACCGATCAGCAAACCGATCACGAACGGGATCCGCCAGCCCCAGCTGTCCAGCGCCTCAGGCGTGCACAGGTGCGTCACCAACGCCACCATCGCCGCCCCGGAGAACACCGCCAGGCACTGCCCCACCAACTGCCACGAGCCATACAGCCCCTTGCGATGGGCCGGCGCGCTCTCCACCAGGAACGCCGTGGCGCTGGCATACTCGCCGCCCGTGGCGAAGCCCTGCAGCATGCGCGCGACCACGATCAGCAGCGGCGCGCCCATGCCGATGGCCAGGTAGTTGGGCGCAAAGGCGATCATCGCGATCGACACTGTCATCAGCCGAATGATCAGCTGCATGGCCGCCTTGCGGCCCTTGCGGTCGGAATAGATGCCCAGCAGCACGCCACCCACCGGGCGCATGAAAAAGCCCACGCCGAAGGTGGCCAGGGCCATCAGCAGCGAGGCGTACTCGTCGTCGGAAGGGAAGAACTGGCGGGCGATGATGCTCGCCAGAAAGCCGTACACGATAAAGTCATACCACTCCAGGGCATTGCCGATGACCGCCGCGACCACTTGCCGGGTACGCGACGCGCCTGTGTTTGAAGTCTGCATGCAGGGCACTCCATCAATCTGTTGGCCAGAAACGGTTCAAGTGCGGCAGTTGGGGAAGCGTGCAGCTTTTCAGGCGGGCTTGAGCCAGCTCTCCGCCAGCGCACCCCAGTAGGCGGCGCCGGTCAGCAGGATGTCGTCGTTGAAGTCGTAGGCAGGGTTATGCACCATCGGCCGCTGCACGCCGTTGCCGATGAACAGATAAGCGCCCGGGCAGCGCTGCAGCATCCAGGCGAAGTCCTCGCTGCCCATCAGCTTGCGGGTATTGCCGTCCACCGCGTCAGCGCCGAGCAGCTCAACCCCGACCTGATGGGCGAAGGCATTTTCTGCGGCGTGGTTGACCAGCACCGGGTACGCCGGGCGATGCTCGATGCTCGCGGTGCAGCCATAACTCTCGGCTTGGTGGGTGATGATTGCCCGCACCCGCTCCAGCGTCTGCGCCCGAACCTCGGCATTGAGCGCACGCAAGCTCAGGCGCAACAGCGCCTGCTGCGGGATCACATTGGCCGCCTCGCCCGCCTGCAGCGCGCCGACGGTCACCACCGCAGCCTCCTGCGCATCGATATTGCGCGCCACCACCGTCTGCAGCGCCATCACCACACTGGCCGCCGCCACCAGCGGGTCGACGGTCAGGTGCGGCATCGACCCATGCCCGCCAACCCCATCGAGGGTCACCGTGAGCAAGTCCTGCGAAGCCATCATCGGCCCCTCACGAAAGCCCAGGTGCCCCGCCGGCAGCCCCGGCATGTTGTGCATGCCGAACAGCGCGTCACAGGGGAAGCGCTCCAGCAACCCATCGGCCAGCATCGCCTCCGCCCCGCCCTGGCCCTCCTCGGCCGGTTGAAAGATCAGCGTCAGCGTGCCGTCGAATTGCCGCGTCGCTGCCAGGTAGCGCGCCGCGCCCAGCAGCATGGTGGTGTGACCGTCATGGCCACAGGCGTGCATGCAGCCCTGGTGGCGGCTGCTGTACGCAGCGCCGGTGGCCTCGTGGATCGGCAGCGCGTCCATGTCGGCGCGCAGGCCCAGCTTGCGTGGGCTGCTGCCATTGCGCAGCACGCCGACCACGCCAGTCTTGCCGATGCCGGTGTGCACCTCGTAGCCCCACTTTTGCAGCAGCGTGGCGACCAGGGCTGAGGTGCGGCTTTCTTCGAAGCCGAGTTCGGGGTGGGCGTGGATGTCGTGGCGGATGGCGTGCAGGTCGCTGGCCACGTCGTTGAGCCAGGCCAGGATGTGCTGGTGTTGCTGCATGGGGAATCTCCTCGCGCGGGTGGGTCCCGTTCTTGTTGTTCGCTTTGAGATCACGACGGGGAAGGCAGGTCGTGCTTGACGACAGATAAGCGCGAGTGGGGTGGGAGTACAAACGAATGTGGTTCCGTGGTGTGGAACAACGTTAGCGCGGGGTGCGGTTTTTCCTACAGGAAACGGCCTGGAAAATCGGATTCATCCGCTTTCTTGTAGTCCGTTTCCCAAAGATAATGCCGGCGCCTGTTTTTCGTTGCACACACTAAACCTGGCCCCTAGTCTCGGTTGGTCGCTGCTGATTCAGCGACCGGCTTTGACAGGCCGATGATTGTTGTCCGTGTGCATACGCTTATGGCGGCTGTACGTGCGGGCACATTCGTGTGCGCCGAGTGCCAACAATCTCGGTCTGTCAACCCGCGTACAGCTGCCACCCACTTGTTTGACAGCAAGGAAGATTGCGGCTCAACCATTGTTGGAGCGTAAGCATGCTTAAGATAGTCCCCGATCCACCCCACAACCTTCATACCCTGGAAGACACGCTGATGATGGCCGCAGACTACGCCCTCTGCGCCGAAGCCGTTGCGCAGCAGGCGATGTTGATGCAACCCAGGTCGCCCTCCTCCTTGTTGATCATGACCTCGATGCACGAGTTCGAAGCCTTGCGCAAATTGCTTGAGTTGGCACTGGTGCAAGTGCAGATGCCGCCTCACTCAAACGTGCGGCACTAGTCGGTTCATGTTCTGCCTGGACGGCAGTCACCCACCCTGTGGGCGCCGGCATGCCGGCGATAGGCCCGCCCAGGCAACCGCGTTTTCAGGGAGATATACAATGCCAAAAGAAGGCACAGTCGAAAAAACCACACCCGGCAAAACTACGTTCTATCAAGCGGAAGGCCGAACACAACCGCTGTTCTGCATCGCCCCAGGCATCCCTTGCCAGAATGCACGGGAGCAGGCGTCGGAGCTGATGGGATGTGTGCGGGAATTGACCATTACCGGGCTGATGGACGAAAAGCCGCAATTTTTATGGGCATCCTATTACTTGAGTGCGCTGGCGAAGGCATTGCTGGATGATGCTGAGTTGGGGATGCAGCGCTAGGTGTGCAAAGAGCTGGCCTCCCGTAGCGTAACGGTGGGTCAGCTTCAACTATCGATCCGGGACCATCTGCAACTGCCGATAGATGCGCTGCAAGCCTATGAGAGCCGCTGGTTTTTTCGATGAATCGGCCAAACAAGAGTTAGAGGTCATTGAATTCGGACCACGGATCGTATTTGTAATGCTCATCAACTTCAAGGAACGAAAGACCTTTCAAACCATCTGCATACGATCTAAAACGCTCACTACAAAACAGCTCCAAGGTCTCTTGGCATCGAAAAAAATCACTTTCGACATCATCGGACACCACAAACAAATCAATATTATCGATAGGGGCCGAGCCTGGATATAGCGAACTTTCAAGAATAAGCCCACTTTCTAGATCTCGGGAAACCTCATACACAGAGCGTACTTTATCAAGTGCAGCAATGCTTTCACCGGGCAAGAATATAAAACACTCTTCTTTTCTAATTTTTCCGCGCAATGAGAGATCGAGAGGAATAGCTTTATAGCTTACCCCCAAATCGTCACAAACATTCAAGAACTCTCGGGATACATACACGCAGCCCAATTGATAAAAATCAAAATCCAACTCATCAATACGCATATCTAAACTCGAAAGCTTTAGAGAGTATTGATGCTTGATATCCAGCCGCTTTGGATTAAGCTCAAAAGGATCCCATTCGAATCTTTCGCAGTTAAAAAAACCTGTTAAGCTTTCAGGGCATCCCTTCTCCGCCGAGCTGTAACTTACCACGTAATATTTCTTGTCACTCACATTCATAGCCACCGTCCATCACGTCTTTGTTATTTTTCCAACTTACCGCTATGAAGACTCATGTAGCTATCAGTCTAGTTCTTGAATAGCGTTTCTGATCATATGACTAAAGAACTCTTTGAAATCTTGGTGAATGACATTCTTATCACCTGTCCGCTTAAAGGAAAGTTCCGTCTCTAACACGACCGGCTCTCCAGCGCTACCGATAACTGAGGTATCTATTGAATAAATTGGCCCATACCCTGATGCTTTAATTACAATCATCGAATCATCAGCATCACCGTCTGCACGAGCCCTTTTTGTCGCAAAAACTACGCTTGGAACCGTTGTAGATCCTATACCGCTTTTTGTAATGCCGTAGTAGGTGTCACCAGCAAACGATAGCGCTCCATACTTTTTTAGAAACAGCCTGTAAGAAGGCGGAAACTTTACACACAGAGCTTCCTCGAAATCACTTATCTCATTATCAGGTGCGCCTCCGGCAAAAGCTGGATCATCTCCGCTCTTGATAATTTCCATTTCTAATTGATCTATATAGCTCACCATACACCTCTCTAAAACATTTGAAGATCGAATCCACCTTTATGATGCTTCCAAGTATTGAAGCCACTACTCATCCTTGGCGGAACAACCTGATTCCGGTGCATTTAGCGATGTAGTCATCGCGCTCCATATCTCCCGCTACCTAACCATGCAAGTTTAGCTTGTGCAAGTGACCGGCATCGTATCATAAAGGATGAACCTTCCGATCGTCTCTGCCGGAGTCAATCTGGTCAACCCCTAGTTCACTTCTATCAGATATAAGTCCTTTGCCACACATCATCATTCTGCTGTTCTCGCTTGCTCATCATCCACTTCCCATCATTCATGGTGATCGTCATCTTGAAGCAAGCCTGCATTCCTGTTGTTTTTCTAATCACAACGGAGACCAAGTTTAATGCCTCTTCATGCAACTCTACCACATCACTATCCGGATCATATTCTGGATGACGACCGCAAATAATATTTTTTACGCGGTCATAATTTCGATGATCGGCTATCACATACTTCTCAAAAATAGCCGAAAGATCTCGCCTCATTTTTTCCTCAAGATCTGTCTCTGATGAATCATCCGAAAACGTCTCCATGTTTTTTCTATAACAGCACGACTCCCACTCATACATAGCCGTCATAAAACCAATCAAAACAACCTGATACGCTTCACGCACATTAGTTACCGAATATTTTTCCATTTACCTAATCACACGTCGCTGGTTAACCCAAATGCTGGTAGGACTACAAACCAATTTTCAATCAACTAAAACACTTCCCGGCTCATGCTTATCCTGCTGAACCAGCTTTACAACCACCTCCCAACCGCCATCTTTGTAATCTTTTCGACCAAAAAAATACATACGTCATAACCCCCTCGTAATGATCCTCACTCGAGCAACCCTCCACTTCAAACTGATGAACAAAATCCATTGGCGTATTGCCTAAAAAGCGCCAGCTAGGCTCGTGCAGCCATTTCGGCGACGCACCGTAGGATCGAAAGCTATCGGCCAACCTGGAGGTTATCCAGGATATGGCTTTTTTTGGAGCAGCGACAATCCAGTCTACCGTCGGCACTTCCAACCCTTGATTAATATATTCATCAAACAAACTATTCACAAAGCCGTCGGCTTCCTCATGACTGGTTCCGGCTTTGTATTTTCTTGCGGCCACATGACTGCAGAACTGAACAAAATATATGATTTATCGCGATCTACCATGCAACCACTCCTTTTATGACTTCAATCAACTCGCAGCCCACCTTTCTGTAATTTCACGCAACTTTTAGATGACAATGATTTTATCCTTTGAATACCCCACGGGCCACCTTCCTGAAAAATACAGATCAATAACCTTGGACCACGCGCCATTACCCCCATAATACGTTTCAGATACGTACTGCCTAAATGCAAAACATGCAGCATTTCGCGCAACAATGCCAAAGTCATGCGGACCACAAACAAACTTACCCTTGTGTACACTTTTAATCGACTGCATTACTGCCTTACTAATTCGAAGCCGTGAATCTACCAATTCTTTAGGAGGCTTCGGGTACGCGCTGAAAGGATCCTCTTGAGTAGGTGAAGTCGGAAGCCATTCAATATCTTTGTAACAACCTTCAAAATCGCTTTCATTAGGCTCTACAAATACCTTAAAAACACTTTCCACATAAATTACCCCACTTTTAAAATCCGAGGCGAGGCCCATTTTTGAAAAAAGATCGGCACGCACCACTTCAACAGTTAACTCATCAACATTAAACATAGCACATCCTCATGCCTGCTATTGTGCCTGGCGGCAGAGCTTTTCTGCTGTGCTGGACAACTGTACTTAAACCCCGCCAGCTGCATGAAACCCTGAGATTCCGGGGACCCAGTGATTGGGCAGCTTACCTCTCGTCGGCATATAATTCGATAAATTATTTACGCCCCACTTTCAAGTGGAATTACATGGTGAAGTGCTACACCTTCCGGTCAAACTCGCCCTGCATTAACCTCACTGTCTTATCAGATAATTTGGATCGCGAACAAACTCTTTTTAAATACAACAAAACAATTAAAAAATTTCCTCAGACTTTAACTGACTTGCGCCACTTAGCAATAGCATCTTTAGCCAACGATTCACTGCATCTATTGCTCAAAACAAAAACACAGAACACTGCAATCCTTGTATAAGCAGAGAATCAGATTTACCTCGAAAAACGATTCTTTGTCTCTGCTTTTTTCCACGAAATTAGAATGCTCGCCTCACCCAGGACCTTGTTCACCGCCTCAAGCTCGTCGGGCTCTACATACCATAACCATGACGAAGAGCTCAGTGCCTGTAGCAAGCCGCGCTGGTGATTATCGCCAATCCACTCACCTAATGATTGACTGCCCACTTTGATTTTCAAATGATTATCATTTAGCAGGTTTACAGGATACACCATACGTAGCATATTTTTCTGATAGCGCCTTGCCCCCTGAAACCTGCCGGGGATTTCCTTCTTAAATGACAAAGAATTTTCATATGGGTACAGGGTAGCCATATTATTTCCCGCAGCATAACTGAACGCTTTACTAATTTTCTCACAGAAATAAATCACTCCGTAAGGGGCCGATGAATTATCGCAAGTGAACTTAACAAAATCGACTAATTCTTCGAGACCTATCGAACCACCTGAACATTGCCCATCAATATGACAAAAGCCACCAAATTCGTTCGTTGAATAGCCAAATGATGCATACCAAGGAGTAACACCCGATTTCTCGTTGTAAAGCCTAAAAGCCGTTGCATCCCCACTGTTAATTTTTTCTTCTAGTTCCGCCACAGACACAATTATAAGATCATGGTCGCCAACATGATCACCGCAAGTAAGATATTGGTAGAAACCAGCGCTAGTTATAGGCAAATCTAAACAAGCAAAAAAATGCTTTGCAAGCTTTAATGCCATTTTGGGAGCAACATGTTCAACCCCATATATAGCCAAGGCAATAGACATAACTGAACCTATACTCCAGAAATTAAATCATCAAGGATGGATTTCATGCCAGGCGCACTATAAGGATGCTCCAGCACCAAAAATTCGCTTCGCTTACTAGGCTCTGTATGTATACAGATGTCGCAAACACCGCATGAAGCAAGTTAGTGAGACCATGGCAGCATAACTTTTTGCAAGCTTGTCGAAGCGTGTCACGATCCGGCGGTTCTCTTTCAGCCAGACTAACATGCGCTCGACGATGTTGCGCTGTCGATATTTGTGCCAATCAAACAGTCTTGTTAAGCCAGGCTTGGGCTCGGGGTACATCGAGCGCAGGGGATGACAAGTTACACTCGATGATGATTGACCATGCGCCCGTCCGGCAGGGTCAGTGTGGTCAAGTTGCTGAGCGGGTTGTACTCATAGTCCTGAGCACCCTGGGGCGCGAGTTCCTGAGTCAGGCGTCTCAGCAGGTCATAATTGTAACTCAGCTTTTCAGCCGTGATGCCGAGTTGTTTGGCTAAACTGCTCGCCGTTCGCTGAATGCTTAGCAGCCGCTCGAATAGTCTGTTCCGCTCCGGACGCTTGGCACTTCGCTGTAGCCGAATCCCCTCAGGCGAATCCGATGACCGTAGGAGTAACAGCAGCAATATCGGACACTCCAGGATTCAGAGTACATGGTTGCTCAACCGCTAATTGGCAATTTTTAAGATCAGTCTCGAAGGCGAGTTTTAAACTTCGTAAATTCATGCCTCTTTAGAAGTTGAAACCTGCAGCTTTACGCCAAGCGAATACAAAGCCCCAAGCCAGCCTCACCCAACTCAACTTACGCCCTTGACACACCATCTAAAATACAAAGCCACATATTATTGAATAAAACCTGTTTGAGAGAGATCTCCTCACCACCCTGCCTCATGACAACCTCTTCCAAATGACGGCCCGAAAGAAAATTATTGGAATATTAATTCATAAAAATTACTCAACTGAACTGCATATTTTTTAGCTCCCGAAACCCTAATCGCTCTCAGGTAAGATTCAAGCCCGCGCGAATTAAACCTCAAAAAGTGCAACTCAATCAGATATCCTATCAGGAAATTAGGATAGAATGGATGCACCTCTAAAACCACATCGCCTTCGTCTTCTGGATGCTTGCCGTCTTGCTCATCATCAGCCCCATCCAAAGATTTAAGCTTTGCACCAACAAACTCTCGAACCACCCCTAGATCGTGCGCAACGACCTCCAAGTCGACAGCGGTTAAACTTGCAGCATTAAGTTTATTGGCATCATATTGAATAACAATATCAGGAATCAAATCAGTATTTAGTGGCAAATGTAAATCCCCAGCTACTCCCTTTAACAACTTTGCGTAGGCTTCACTTCCCAACCAAGCGCGAACGTCATCTACACTTACCATACGTCAAGCCCTCTTACTATCCGAACCAAATCACTTACAACATGCCTGAACAGGTCCACCGCTTCGTGCTGCCAGGGTGCCCGGGCATTCAAGTTTTGATTTCTATGAACACACCATTCCCAGCAATTCGCTGCGATATTCCTGGCGCTACTCCAACATCCACATCCCCAAAGATCAAACCAGGCAGTGGGATTGGACATGAAACGGTACAGAATTAAACGTCCATCTAAGCAAATTGAATCTTGTATTGCAAAAGGCCAACTCCAGCCCCTCTAATCATCTTATTCAATAAAATCTAATAGCTCATCGAGAGATCCAAATTGATCGGAGCCTTCTAACGAAACACTTCCTGAATCTACGAGAAAAATACTGTCCGATCCGCCTTTGTCTATCAATAGCATCCGACCGCCCGAGTCATCCCCAATCGCAATCATGCCTATAAAATTCTCGTCAATTTCAAATGTACGATTACGTTCCTCAACTTCACTCACCGAATAAATCAAAACCAGATCATTCAGGAAAGCTCCATCGCTTTGCTTCCAGAAATTGACGATCCAACACGTGCTAGAAATGCCACAGCGCTTACATAACGCTTCAATACTCGTCTCGGAGGCACCATCATGACGCTCAGAAAAAACCACCATTACTCAAATGCTCCCAAAGCTTCGTATTATTTATTTGATTTACTTGCTGCACTTTAGGCAGCGTTTAGACTAGATTTCGGTTACCAATGGTGTGGCGAGGTGGTGTTTTAAGCAGATCGTACGGCCCAGCGGGTCGGTTTCTTCGACCAGGCCGCCAAAGTCGTCGTACTTGAGCGCCAGGCGGTTACCGTCCGGCAAGGTGAAGCCGACGATGTTGCCGAACGCATCGAAATCCATGCCGTAGCGCTCGCCGCCGAAGTCGCGGCTGGCGATGACGCGGCGGTCTTCGTTGTAGTGGATCTCCAGCTCGCGGCCGAGGACGTCGGTGGCCCAGCTGGTGCGCTGGGCGACGTCGTAGCGGAAATGGTAATGCTCGCCGTCGCTGGTCCAGTGTTCGACCACGCGGGGCTTGTCGTGCTGGGTTTGCCAACGGTACTCGCAGATCAGGTCAAGGGGATTGCTGTGGCGAACCATCAGGCCATCGCCGTAGGCGAATCGCCGTACCGAATCGCCGTTACGGTTGATGACTTCGTTCAGCTGGCCGTTGTCGTCGTATCGATAGCGCACCAATGTTTCCACGGCGTGCTGGTCGACGATGCGTTTGACTTCGGTCAGGCGACCGAGGGGGTGCTCGTAATGCAGGTGGACCCGGACATTGCCTGGGGCGCTGATATCGGTCAGGCGCTGATTGGCATCCCGGGTGAACTGCAGGTAGTGGCCCAGTGCGTTTTCCAGGCGGTACAGCAGTACGGCGGTGTTGTCGTCCGGTACTTCACCGGAGTAGAAGAACACATTGTCCAGGGTCTGCAGCAGGTAGTGGCCGCCTGCGGTGCGGACCAGATGAATGTCCGCGCTGAGAGCTGACTATTCTTACAGCGTTTCAAACTAATAAAAAGTGGGGACCGAGTAACGCCCCCTTACTTTTATGCTCAATTGTTAGAGAGCCACTAGCGACACCATTGCAGTACTCAACATATTGAGCTATTGATCATCCCACGTGCCGCGCTATGCAACGGCCCGCTAATTTTCTGCCATTGCGCCCTAAGATAAACAAGCTAAATTACATCGAAACGTATGCCGGCGAAAGGAAAGCCACTGGGTAGTGAGCTCGATTTGATTCGTCCTACTAACAACCCCTCAAGCACAGCAGTCAAATTATCTTTAAAATACTCAACCTCCGGCGACCTAGAAGCAATAATTGCTATCTGCCACTCGCTACTATTTTGCATCGAGGTTACAACCCAAAAAATGTAATCCCCATTGTCGGTAACACCTACTGGTATCAACCCGTTTTCTACAGGATAAAGGGGATAGCTAAAATAATCACTATCAGACTCTTTCAGATCATTGAAATCACTTAAAACCAATCTGAATTGATCAAAGAAATTGATATCTTCATTTTTGCTAAATGGATTAAACACAACCAAAAAATCAGCTATCCTTCCGGACCCATAGACATTTATAAATTCAACATAGTCTGAAGGGAAAGGCATCCCATCAATCAGTGGCCACTATTCACCCGCACCCGCTTCATTAGGTGTGACGGGAGGCGCCATGATTGCAAGAAGATTATTTATTGACATATTCACATCCCAGGAGCGGTTTCTTTAATCAGGCGGCCATAGTCCTCGTACTTGAGCGCCAAGCGATTGCCGTCCGCCAAGGTGAAACGAACGAATTACGCATCGAATTGGATGCTTTGGAAACGCTCATTAGACTCACAAAAATTGATTGCTTGCAACTCGGCGGACGTGACTTCAATCTACTAAAGCGCGTCCTCTCGTATCAATAAGAATCAGTTTTTAAAGAACCTCAGCGTATCCTCATCAATACTGCTGTAAGAATCGCTCGACGAGGGCATAGCCTGAAACACCCATTAGTAAGTGGCTCTGATATTCGTCAATCGATAAAAGTCTAACGGGCTCTCCTCGCCGATACAACGTTCCAGCCATATTAAACTCAAAGCCCGCTAAATAAGAGTCACACAATGACCCTGAGTGCAAAATCGGCCACTCGCCGGACTTCAACTTATCTACCGCCGTGAATATCACAGCAAAAGGTCCCTTATGATCTTTAAAGCTTAGGTATTGAGCACCCTCAGGAACAGTTTTCTCACTTCCAATTGACAAAACCCCAAAAGCAAAAATTTTCTTGAATTTCTGCTCTTTACTTTTAATACCCATCCAGATGACCTGACTGACAGCAAATCGACCGTCTTCCATGGGTATCAAAAAATAGTCGCCACTTTGCATAAAACTTTTCTCCAGTCATAAATCAGGCCATCGTCGTACACGAAGCGCCGCACTGAGTCGCCGTTGCGGTTGATGACTTCGTTCAGCTGGCCGGTGTCGTCGTAACGGTAGCGCACCAGGGTTTCCACGGCGTGCTGGTCGACGATGCGTTTGACTTCGGTCAGGCGACCGAGGGGGTGCTCGTAATGCAGGTGGACCCGGACATTGCCTGGGGCGCTGATTGGCATCCCGGGTAAACTGCAGGTAGTGACCCAGTGCGTTTTCCAGACGGTACAGCGGTACGGCGGTGTTGTCGTCCGGTACTACACCGAAATAAAAGAACACCTTGTCCAGAGTTTGCAGCAGGTAGCCGCCGCCTACGGTGGGGACGAGATGACAAATCCAATAAATAGCTAAATATTGACAATGAATCAATTACATATCAGAGTGGGGGCTAATCAATAGCCCCACTTTGTAACGTTCAATTGTTAGAGAGCCGCCAAGCCACACCCAGCATTAAAAGTACTGGACTATTGATCAGCCAGGGGAAATTGCCACGCTTTACTTCCGCAAAACTTATGAACCGAATCGCATTCTATGAGGTTTCACCCGACCCTCTTACGCACTCGCCCAGAAAGCGCTATACGGCCTAGCGAGACCATTCGCTAAGGGAATCGCTGCTCTTGATAACCATTTGGAAACACATTAACAATCCGAGCTAGTTCATCGCCAGCGTACTCAAACACAACTTCAAACTCTGAAAAATCAGTTTCACTATGTTCTTTTTGGCGCACCAGAATCTTCTTCAATTGCCCTTCTGTGTATTCATAGATCGAGTCACTACAGCCGTACTCACCCCAATTCAGATCTCTCCCTACCAACTCTCCATCAAGAATCGAAGTCGAGACATTTCGCAGCTTACCCACACTCGTAAAATGTATGCGCTCTACAGATCCCTCGCCATAAATACAAAACTCTTTACTTACTATATTTTCGGACTGACCATACACCTCAATAAGAATGACGCGACCACTCTCATCAAGATGATAAACATGAGTATTTTTAATATTAGCAGGCAGCTTTCTGAGAATTTTACCCTTTTTAAAACCGGCGCGCTCGACCTCATAAGGACGAAGATTATAAAGCGGCCCTTTACTTATTACCTTTTCACCAACCTTCAGCGACACCTCTGCCAAATAATTGCCAAGACAATCACTGGCGCCCAAACTGATTGCCTCAAAAGTTTCTTTCAAGCCGTTTAGATTTACCACCCAAGTCTCCTTTTCAAAACAAACCGCGAGCGATCTCTGAGTTAATTTTATTGAGCTCCCTCAAGAAATCACCGCTAGTATTCAACGATATGAGGCGATCATAAACTTTTTGCTTGTACGCATTCGTGTGAATGCTCGCATGATTGGGCAAAGTATTACCCGAGGGAAGCTTAACCTTACTATTCGAAGGGAGGAATATACCGTTTTCAGCCGTATTTATATCAATATCCAAATTTTTCATCTTGGTCTGAAGGGCCACCATCCTCACGTCTGTAGAGTTAGACATAACAATGTGGTGAGCAGAGTTCTTAAATGCCGGCTCGGATTTGCCCGCAGCCACCATATTTGACCTAAGCGCTTTTGCATCAGTCGAACATGTCAATCCCCACGGATCAATCCAGATCACTGAGTTGACAGCATACTGATAAAGGTTAAATCCGCCACGCAAACCTATTGGGTCCTGCGTAACAAATCGCCCGGCATCCGTATCATAGAATCTGAACGTGTTGTAATGCAGCCCCGTTTCACAATCGAAATACTGCCCTTGGAACCGCAGGTTTTGCTCGACCTCATTGACGACAAGTTGCTCTATAGAGCCCCATGTGCGATACGTCGCCTGCCAAACGATCTCGCCTTCGCTGTTACTTAACTCCAGCGGCGTACCAATCTGGTCCGTATGGTAGTAGTAGACCTTCTGCTCCTCCCCTTCGGCCTGATCCACCCGCGCCAGCGGCGCATAGCTGGCCGGTTCGTAGAGATACAGAACGCTCTGCCCCGGCACCTCCTCACGCAGCATCCTCAGCCCTTGCCAGAGGAAGCGCTTCTGCTCCGTGGCGCCCTTGATTTCCGACTGCTTGGCTACCCGCCGCCCCAGGCTGTCATAGCGATACGCGCCGGTACTTTCCAGCTTGCCATTGACCAGCGTCTCAGCGCGGACCAGACGGTTCTCGCAGTCATAACTAAAACTCTGCAGCTTGCTATGCCCCGAGCGCTTCTCGATCAGGTTGCCCCACGGGTCATAACGGTACTCCTGATCCCGCCAACGCTTGATGCGGTTGTCTTTGACCTTCTCAAATTGCCGCGCATTGAAGTCGAGGCGGTTGGCCGCCGCGTCGTAACGGAACTCTTCGCTGCCCACCAGTGATCCGGTGTCACGGCTATGCAGCTGGCCGTTGGCTTCGTACTCGTACTTGATCTCACCACGCAACTTGTCCAGCGTGCGGACCAACTCCCCGGCCGGGTCGTACTGGTAACGTCGGTGAATCGGGTTATACGCATGCTCCACCAGCAACGAGGTATTGATGCCAGGGTTGTGCACCTGCGACAGCTTGTCGGCGGGCAGCGTGGACGCAAACTGCCACGCCTTACGCCCCATCGCGTCGTAACCAAAGCAACTGGTCAGTTTGCCCTGTGTGCGGTACACCTCGCGGTGCAGGTCATCACGCTCCATGTCGCTGATCACCTGGCCATCCAGGTTCAGCTGGTGTAGGTGGCCGCTGCCGTAGTACAGATGATTGACCTTGCGCCCATCCGGCAGAGTCAGTGTGGTCAGGTTGCTGAGCGAGTCGTACTCATAATCCAGTGCACCTTGGGGCGTGAGTTCCTGGGTCAAACGTCCCAGCAGGTCGTAGCGGTAACCCAGCTTCTCATCCGTGATGCCCAGTTGCTTGCCGACACTGGTCGGTAGGCGCTGAATGCTCAACAGCCGGTCAGCCTCGTCGTACTCAAAATCCTGGCGGGCGTCGCGGTTGACCTTGACCAGCAAGCGGCCAATCGCGTCACGCTCGAACAGCGTGTTGCGCTCGGGGCGCTCGCCGTTTTCGCCATAGCCGATTTCGTCCAGGCGAACCAAATTGCCGCCAGCGTCATAGCTGAAGCGCCGGGTCAGATTATCGACCCGCACTTCTTCACTCAGCCGGTCCGAGGCGTCATAGGCAAAGCGATAAGCCGCGCTGTTTTCGTTGACCAGCGCAGTCAGGCGAATCGCCTTGTCGTACTCGTACCGAATCCACTGCCCTTTGGCATCCTGACGACTGCTGGGCAAGCCACGAGAAGTACGTTGCAAGCGCGTGGTCTGGCCTTTGCCGTCGGTGTGGGTCAGTACCTGGCCGAGGCTGTTGTAGGTAAAGGATTC